>CAZFAT010000339.1:0-5221 GCA_964517075.1 uncultured Solibacteraceae bacterium | reverse complement strand
GGCGGCGTCGCCCCCCTCAGCCACCAGCTCCACGCGATCGTGCACCCGCCCCCGTCGCATCTGAAAGATCTGGACGACGGCGCCGGCGGGCCCCACCTTCACGCCAAAGGCATCGCGGTCGCCGAACGCGGGCGCCTCCAGCTTGTTGTGCCGGTCGCGCAAGGTCTCGACCGTGCGCACCGCGTCGCGCAGGTGGGCGGCGCGCTCGAACTCCTCCGCCCCTGCGGCCTCCAGCATCTCGTCGCGCAGGTTCTCGACGAGCTCCTCCTGCCGTCCGTGGATGAGCAGCTCGGCCTGGTCGACCGCTCGTCGGTAGCGGTCGATGCTGCAGAGCGCCTCCACGCACGGCGCGAGGCAGCGCTTGATCTCGTATTCCAGGCAGGGCCGATCGCGCCGGCCATCGATGACCTCGTTGCACGACCGGATCCCGAACAACCGGTGCGCCAGCGACATCGTCCGCCGGGCGACGGCGGCCGGCATGAACGGACCGGCATAGATGGTGCCGTCGCGCTCGACGCGCCGGGCGACGAGCAGCCGCGGCGCGCGCTCGGTAGTCGTCAGTTGCAGGTAGGGATAGGTCTTGTCGTCGCGCAGGAGGACGTTGAACCGCGGGTTCCGCTGCTTGATCAGGCGGTTCTCGAGCGTCAGCGCCTCGACGACCGAGTCGGTCACGATGAGGTCGAGCGCGGCGGTCTCGCGCAGCAGGGCGTCCAGCCGCGGGCTCGTGCCCGCCGCGGCCAGGTAGTTACGAACCCGGTCGCGAAGCACCTGGGCCTTGCCCACGTACAGCGTGTCGCCGGCGGCGTTCAAGAACAGGTAGACGCCCGGCTGTTCGGGCAGGCGTGCGATCTGGCCCTTGAGATCGGAAATCGGCATGAGCTACGATGCGCGCGGTCCTCGGTCGGCTGGCGACTGCGATGCCGCGGGGGACCGCGGCGCCACATCCCTACCGGCTGACCTCTCGCTTGTGACTTTCACCGGCCTCATTGGCGCGGCATGTTACTGGCCGCTGCGGCTCATCATCGCCGCGTGCGTGCGCCTTGGGATTCATCCCAATCTTCTCACGTTCACCGGCGTGCTCATCAACGTCGCCGCCGGCTGGGCCCTGGCGCGCGGACACTTCCTCACGGCCGGCGTCATCATGATCGTCGCCAACATCTTCGACTTCATCGATGGCAAGGTGGCGGTCGAGACCGGCGCCGCCAGCAGGTTTGGCGGCTTCTGGGACTCGGTCATCGACCGGTTCTCGGACCTGGCGCTCTCGGTGGGCCTGATCTGCCTCTATTCGTCACTCGGCCGCACCGACTACGTGCTCATCACCTCGATCGCGATGGTCTTCGCCACCATGACGAGCTACACGCGGGCGCGGGCCGAGTCGCTCATTCCCAAGTGCAAGGTCGGCTTCATGGAGCGGCCCGAGCGCATCGTCCTCTTCATGATTGGCGCTTTCACCAACCGCATGGCCGCCGTCATGTGGATCATCGGCGTCCTGTCCATCGTGACCGTCGCCGACCGTATCTACTACACCTACCTCGAATTGAACGGCCGGCCGCAGCCCAGGCGCGCGGGCCTGTCCGGCCTCTTCGTTCGCGCCTTCTACTGGACGGACGAACGCGCGACGCTCGCCTACGACCTGTGGGTCATCGCGATTCTGGCCTTCGTGTGGCTCACGCCACCCGACTGGCTGCGCGATCCGATGGCGGAGGGAGGGCGGGGGTTCCTGCAATGGCTCGCCGGAACCCTCGCTGGATAGAGGCTCGGACCGGGCTCGCCACAGGAAGGTCAAAGGTACGGCTTCAGACGCGAGAGAGATATTCCCCGGTCTCCGTATTGATCCGGATGACATCCCCGGTGTTCACGAACGCCGGGACGTTGACGACCAGGCCGGTCTCCATCGTGGCGGGCTTCACCTGGGCGGACGCCGTGGCGCCCTTGATACCGGGCACCGTGTCGGCCACCTTGAGGTCCACCGTCTGGGGCAGGTGCACGCCCACCGGTTCAGTCTCGTAGAACTCGACGTTGATGACCGCGTCGGGCAACAGATACTGGGCGCCCTCGCCGAGGACCTCGGCCGACAGGTGGATCTGCTCGTAGTTCTTGGTGTTCATGAAACAGAACAGGTTCCCGTCGCGGTAGAGGAACTGCATCGTGTGCTCGTCGAGCGTCGCGCGCTCGACGTCGTCCTCGGACCGGAACTTGTGGTCCTGCAGCCGGCCGGAACGGATGTCCCGCAGCTTGCACTGCACGTGGGCCCGTTTGTTGCCCGGCGTGATGTGGTACAGCTCGAGGATCCGGCACAGGTCGTCGCCGAACTTGATCAACATGCCCTTGCGGAGGCGGGTCGCTTGAATTGAACTCATCGGATTCCGTCAGTCCTCACCAGACAAACCTCGTATTTTAGCAGGCCGGCCGGCGGTGACGCGCCGCTGCCCCAAACGGGGTAGGATGGGATCCATGCCGTCGTGGGATCCCGTGCGCGATCTGCTCACGATGCAGGAGCGGCTCGAGAGTCTGTTCGGCCGCGCCATGCCGGGCTGGGTGCCGCCGGTGGACCTGGCCGAGCACCCCGGCCACTACATCCTCACGGTCGAGCTCGCGGGTCTGATCCGCTCGGATGTCCACCTCGATTTCGATCGCCAGGTCCTGACCGTGCGCGGCAGCCGGACGACGCAGGAATGCTGTCCGGAGCGCTACCAGCAACTGGAGCGTGGTCAGGGGACGTTTTCGCGGTCGTTCCGCTTTGCGCTGCCGGTCCAGTCCGACCAGATCACGGCGGACCTGGTGGACGGGGTCCTCACCGTGACGATCCCGAAGGCGGGCCCCTCGCCTGAGCGTCAAATCGAGGTCGGGTAGCTCGCCGCATGAGTTCGAAGTCCGCGCTTCTTGTTGTCGGCGCCACCGCGCTGACCGTCGGCCTCGCCGGGGGTTGGCTGCTCTCCGGCGAGCCAGCGCTGACAGCTCCGCCCGCGCTCGACGCGCAGCAGTCCGCCGCGGCGGCCGTCCCGACGGCTCTCCCCGCCGGCCTGCCGGACCTGTCAGCGGTGGCGGAAGCCGCGCTCAAGGTGTCGGCTAACATCGCGTCCACCTCGATCGTCCGCGCGCCGAACGACTTCTTCTCGCAGTTCTTTGGCGGCGGCGGCCCCCGGATGCAGGAGTCGCAGAGCCTGGGGTCGGGCGTGCTCGTCTCGCCCGAAGGCTATGTCCTCACGAATACCCACGTGATTCGCGACGCGCGGGCGGATGTGCGCGTGACGCTGTCCGACGGCCAGGAACGTCAGGGCAAGCTGATCGGCATCGACCCGGTGAGTGACCTGGCCGTGGTGCAGGTCCAGGCGCCGGCCATCCCGTTGCTGCCGTGGGGCGACTCGTCCAGGCTCCGCGTCGCCGAATGGGTCATGGCTGTCGGCAATCCGTTCCAGCTCAGCGGGACCGTGACGCTCGGGATCGTCTCGACCGTCAACTACCGCTCGGGCGCGCAGGTGGGGTCCGAGTACGCCGACTTCATCCAGACCGACGCGGCCATCAATCCCGGCAATTCGGGCGGGGCCCTGGTCAACAGCCGCGGCGAGCTGGTCGGCATCAACACGATGATCGTCTCGTTGTCGGGCGGCTACCAGGGCATCGGGTTCGCGATTCCGTCGAACACCGCGCGCGACATCATGCGCGAGCTCGTGGCCAATGGCACCGTGCGCTGGGGATCGATTGGCGGCCGCGTGCGGTTCATCCAGCTCGACCGCCAGGCGGCCCGCGAATACGGATTGGGCGACGTGGAAGGGCTGGCCGTGTATCAGATCGCGCAGCAGTCCAACTTGTATGAAGCCGGCCTCCGCCCCGGCGACGTCATCGTGGAATTCAACGGCCAGCCGCTCAAGACATTCGAGGAGCTCAACCGCCTCGTCATCCGTGCGCCGGTCGGCAGCCGAGCACCGATGACGGTGGTGCGCAGCGGCCGCCGCGTGACGATCAACGTCCCCGTCGTCCCGCGCTGATAGGCCCGGGTGCTTCAGGCGCCCCCTTCAGATCTTCACGGTCAAGGCTCTTACCCGACACGCAGGCGTGTCCACGCCAGTGGCACCGCCAGTCGCGGTCCGTGCCGACGCGAATGCCGATGCGCGGCGACCACATGAGGTGATCCGGACGGACGCCGTGATCTTCGATGCGCAGGGCGCTGGTCGACAGATCCGCCCGGTTCTGCGCCAGCGTGATGCCGAGCGCAACCGAGAGGTTGCCGGGGCCGCGGCAGAGGCTCGTGATGTCCAGCGTCGCCTGACGCGCGTCGCGGGCCGTGGCGCCCGGCCGTCGGCCGCGCACGCGGCGGCGGCGCATGAGCGCGACGCCCTCGATCGGTTCCAGCGCCCGGATCAGCACGGCCGCTGGCCGCCCCTCGGCTTCCGTGACTGCGTTCACCAGGTAGTGCAGTCCGTAGTTGAGGTAGACGTAGGCGCGGCCGGGCGGTCCGTAGAGCGGCGCGTTGCGACGCGTCGGCCCCGGCGCGGCGTGGCAGGCCGGGTCGGCCGCGCCGATGTACGCTTCGGCTTCGACGATGAGGCCCGCGGTGCGCCGGCGGCCGGCGCCGTGCACCAGCACCTTGCCGATGAGGTCCTCGAGCACGGCCAGCGTCGGCCGCGCGTAGAACGCCCGGCTGAGCGCCTTCATGCCTGGTCGGCGAACGCCTCCACGTGTCCGGCGGCCAGCACGCGGCGGAGGTACTGCCCGGTATAGGACTCCGGCACGGACGCGACATGCTCCGGCGTGCCCGCGGCGACGAGGCGCCCGCCGGCCTCGCCGCCCTCGGGGCCGAGGTCGATGATCCAGTCGGCGGTCTTCAGCACGTCGAGGTTGTGTTCGATGACCACGAGACTGTGGCCCGCCTGCAGCAGCTTGCGGAACGCGGCGAGCAGTTTGACGATGTCGTCGAAGTGGAGGCCCGTGGTGGGCTCGTCCAGGATGTAGAGCGTCTGGCCGGTCCCCTTCTTCGACAGCTCGGCGGCGAGCTTCACGCGCTGCGCCTCGCCGCCCGAGAGCGTGGTCGCGGACTGGCCCAGGCGGATGTAGCCGAGGCCGACGTCGTTGAGCGTCTGCAGCTTGCCCTTGATGCGCGGGACCGCGTCGAAGAACTCGAGCGCCTCCTCGACGGTCAGGTCGAGCACCTCGGCGATGTTCTTCCCCTTGTAGTAGACGTCGAGCGTCTCGCGGTTGTAGCGCTTCCCCTTGCAGACAT
>CAZFAT010000338.1:0-6693 GCA_964517075.1 uncultured Solibacteraceae bacterium | reverse complement strand
AGCCGGCCGGCCTGGAGACACAGCGCGCGGTCGATGACGCGCTCGGCGCTGTCGAAATCGTGGGTCGCCATGATCACAATCGCGCCGCGCGCGCGCAGCGCCTGCAGGCGCGCGACCAGCAGGCCCATCGACTCATCGTCGAGTCCGGTGAACGGCTCATCGAGCAGGACGAGGCGCGGATCGTGGAGGAGGGCGCGTTCGAGGGCCAGGCGCTGGCGCAAACCGCGCGAAAACGTACCGACCCGATCGCCGGACCGCGCGGTGAGACGCGCGTCAGCGAGCGCGCGGTCGACGCGCGGCCGGAGATCGGAGAGGGCATAGAGCTCGCCGAAGAACCGCAGGTTCTCGGCGGCCGTGAGGTCATCGTACAGGTAGGTCTCGTGTCCGAGCACCCCGATGCGGCCGCGGAGCGCGTCGCCCCACGCGGCCGCGGGGCGGCCTCCGTACCGCACGAGACCCGCCGTGGGCACGACGAGCGTGGCGAGCACGCCCAGTAGGGTGGACTTGCCCGCCCCATTCGGTCCGAGCAGGCCGGTCACGCTGCCGGCCCGGCAGTCGAGGGACACGCGCGCCAGGGCGGCCCGTCGGCCGTAGTGCCGCGAGACGCCGTCCGCGGTGACGACGTCGAAATCAGCCGGCGCGGCGGTCGCCGACCCGGGACTCATGCGGCGCGGCGGCCGCGCGCGGGAACGAACGCGGCCCCGAGGCCCCACAGCACGATGACCCCCGCGGCCGACAAGGCCGTGTAGCGAGGCCAGCGCGCGTGATGCGGCAGGCCGGTCACGTCCAGCACGAGCGACTGCCCCGCCGGCATGGCCGGCACCTCGCCGGTGACGAGCGGCTGGCCTTCGCGGTGCGTCAGCGCTTTCGCCGTCAATTGTGGAGACTGGAGATCGAGATCGCCGGTCTTCAGCGCGAAGACGGACAGGCCCTGCATGGCCGCGGGCCACACTTGTTCCAATCGCACAGTGGGGCCGTCGTGCGGAAGCTCGTAACCGAAGCTGACGCTGGTACTGCCGGGCGCGAACGGACCGGTCACGGTGACGCGCGGGCCGTTGGCCGTGGCCTGGGGCGTGGTGCCCTCGAGCAGCGTGACGCCACGCGCGGTGCGTGGCAGATCGAAGACAAGCGGCCCGCCGATGTCCACCGGCCCGCTGCCCGAATTGACCACGTCCATGACGTAAAACGCGCGCAGGCGATCGTCGACAAAGTCCACGACGAGCCGCGACCTCGGCCCGAGCACGACCGCGCCAGGGGTGACCGCGGGGCGCGCCTCGACGGGCGTCGCGCCGCCGGCCGCGGGAAGCGCCGCAACGAGCATGACGCGGACGCCGCCGCTGTCGGCGACGACGATGGTCTGTGACTCAATCCGTTCGCCGTCCACGGTCGTGCGCGCGATCACGCGGGCCCCTCGCGCCCAGCCCGACGTCTGCGCGCGGCCGGAACTGTCGGTAGCCACGGTGGTCGTCTTGCCGTCCGCCGTGAACTCGACCGGCACGCCCGGCACGTTGTTGGCGAAACTGCCGCGAATCACGCGGACGGCAATCGTGCCGGCCGGCAGGTCGCTGCTCGGCAAGGGGATGCCCGACATCTGGCGTGGATCGGGAAGTCCTTGTCCCGCGACGGGCAGGCTGGTGCCGAGTGCGATCAGGCCGATCAGCCCGAACACGAACCGTGCGCACGTAGGCGTCATGCCAGCTTCGCTCCGCAGGCCTTGCAGAACCGCGCGTCGGCGTCATTCGTCGTGCCGCATGGCGCGCAGTCGCGTGACACCGCCGCCGGTTCAACGAGCCCCGCAAACACTCCCACGTCCTCGGCAACCGGCGCCGGCAGCTGACCGAAAGGGGTTTCGGCCGCTCCTGCACTCGATGCCGCTTCGAGCTGGTCCAGGTCGTCGATCAGTTCCATGGCGCGGGCGCGGAGGCGGGATCCAATCTCGGCGAAGTCCTGGTCGCTGACCTTGCGCATGGCGTGGTCGAACTCCAGGTCCTTGATCGACCGCAGCACCAGCGTCTTCTCGCGGACGATGGCATCGCGCAGGCGGGCGGGAGCCGGCGACGCCGCAACCCGGACGCCCAGAAAGCCGGTCAGGGCGTAGTACAGCGCCGCGGCCGCAAGCCCGGACGCGACCACCGCGCCGCTGATCAGCAGAAGAGCGGCCGGGTGCGTGTCGCGTGCGACGGCGACGGCCCCAATGGCCGCGACCATCGAGAGCAGCAGATAGAAGTGCCAGGCCTGGAGGCCGGCGTCAGCAGCCCGGCGGGGCTCAGTCGAGCTCCCGGAGTTCATCGTCAAGTCGGTCCTCGAGCTCCGGGTTGGCCGCGAGCGGTGCGGGCGGGGCGCCGGCGGTCGTGCCGCGGCGGCGCGTCCACCGCACGGCCATGGCGGCCACGAACCCGATGCCGATGAGGCCGCCGGCATAGGGCAGCAGCCACGCGAGGCGGTTGAAGCCACGATTGATCGGGGCCGCCAGCACTTCCTGGCTGCCGTACTTCGTCACGAAGTGCTGGATGATACCGTTCCGGTCGCGTCCGGCGGCCACGAGCGTGGCGATTTCGGCGCGCATCTCGGCGGCCTTGCCGCAGGTGCACTCCCCTACCCGCTTGCGGCCGCAGGTGCCGCACATGCAGACGATGTGGTCGTACATCTCACGCTCGAGAGCGGAGCGCGGGACGACGGCGGTCGTCTGTGGGATTTCGATGTGTTGCGCGTGGATACGCGTGAGGCCGCCCCCGAACGCGAGCAGCAGAATCATCGACGTCGTGACGGCGCCTTCGGGCACGCGGCTGGCGGCAAACGCGAACGCGCGCTCGGGCAGCAGGGTCACGATCGCGCCAATCACGACGACGCCGACGCCGAACCAGATCCAGTTGACCAGCGGGTTGATACTCACCTGCAGGTCCGCGCTCTGCGCCGCCGCATCGTAGCCGCCGAGGACGACGTAGAGATCCTCGACCAGGGTCCGGCGCAGCGCGACTTCCGTCGTGGGCTCCTCTTCCTTGCCGAAAAAGAACCAGCGGGCCGGATACATGCCGCCGATGGCCGTTCCGTTGCGCTCGACCTCGAGCTCCGCGGTGATCATCTGCTTCTGGGCATCCTCGGTCACGGTGAGGGCGCGATAGTGCAGGACGTAATCGCCGAGGGTGATCTGCTGGCCCGGTCGCACCGTGGCCGAGATCTCCTGTTCGAGACCGCCGCCGGCGAAGCCCAGGAACATCAGGACGACCCCGACATGGACGAGGTAGCCGCCGTAGCGGCGGCGTGACCGCGCGACGAGACCCACCAGCGCGGTGAGCCGATCGGTCCCGGTCGCCTGGCGCCGCACCGCGGCGCCGCGGACGAATTCCTGGATGATGGTCGTCGCCGAGAACGCGCACAGCCCGAAGCACAGGCCCGAGGCCCAGAACGGCACGCCGAGAAACACGACGGCGGCAGTGACGACCACGCCGCTCGTGACCGGCCAGAGGAACTGCCGCTGCATGCTCGACAGGGTCGACTTGCGCCACGCGAGCAATGGACCGACGCCGGTGAGGAACAGGAGGATGAGACCGATCGGCACCATCCAGCGGTTGTAGAACGGCGGCCCGACCGTCAGCCGTTCGCCGGTCACAGCTTCGCTCAGCGTCGGGAACATGGTGGCGAACAGGATAAAGAACGCCGAGAACAACAGGACCCAGTTGTTGACGAGGAACGCCGCCTCGCGCGAGGCCCAGGAGTCCAGCTCGTTGCGCGCCCGCAGGAGCGGCATGCGGGCAATCACGAGGCCGAAGCTGACGACGATCGTGAGGATCATGAAGCCCGTGAACATGCGCGCGAGCTCGGGATTCTCACCAAAGGCGTGCACCGACTGGACCACGCCGGATCGGGTCATGAACGTGGCGAAGATCGTCAGGAAGAAGGTCAGGATCACGAGCGAGACGTTCCAAATCTTCAACATCCCGCGGCGTTCCTGCACCATCACCGAGTGGACGAACGCCGTCGCCGTGAACCACGGGAGCAGGCCGGCGTTCTCCACCGGGTCCCAGCCCCAATAGCCGCTCCAGCCGAGTTCCTCGTACGCCCACAGGCCGCCCAGCGTCAGCCCGACGGTCAGGAACAACCACGCGAACATCGTCCAGCGCCGCACCGCGCGCAGCCAGCCGTCGTCGAGCTGGCCGCTGGCCAGCGCCGCGATTGCGAACGCGAACGGGATGGTCATGCCGACGAGGCCCAGATAGAGCATCGGCGGATGAATCGCCATGTAGAAGTTCTGCAGCAGCGGATTCAGCCCGGCACCATCGGCCGGCGCCGGTGACAGATAGGTCGTGAAGGGATTGTTGTGAAGCACCATCACGAAGAGGAAGAACATCTCCACGACCGCGATGGTGGCGACGACCCAGGGCACGAGCAGCCGGTGCTGGATGCGATTGACGTGCACCGCCGCGCTCCCCATGACCCCGAGAAGCGTCACCCAGAACATGATCGAGCCGTCCAGACCGCCCCAGTACGAGGCCAGCTTGTAGAACAGCGGCTGTGCCTCGTTCGAATAGCGCTGGACGTACTTGATGGTGAAGTCGCCGGTGACGAAGGCGTGCACCAGCACGGCCGAGGCGGCCAGCATGAGCGCGGTCACGACGTGGAACAGCCCGACGCCGCCCTCAATCAGCGGCGTCCGGCGCCGCCGTGCGCCGACGATGGACACGGCGAACGCGCCGCTGGCCGTGACGAAGGCGGCGAGGAGGAGGAAGGCGCCGAGCGCTGGCATTACGGCTGGGGAATGGCTGGCGCTTCTTCGTATTTCGAGGGGCACTTCGCCGTGACCCCCCCGCGCTCGACGTGAAAGCCATCGGCCGCGAGCCGGCCCTTCAGGACGACTTCCGCGCCATCCTTGAAAGTGTCCGGGAGCAGACCGGTGTAGCTCGCCAGGACCACCGAATCGCCTTCCTTGACCTGGAATCGGTGGTCGAAGCTGTTGGGGCGCCGCTGAATAGAGCCTTCGACGACGAAACCGTGCATCTGGAGGGTCTTGCCGTACCAGGCGTCGGCCTGCGGCATGACCTCGTCCACCGTCTTGAAGTACTGGGCGTCCTCCCGCATGGTGGTCGCCAACAGGGCGACCAGGGATCCGCCAATGACGACGACCGAGAGCAGCACGCGGGCGGTTCTTCGGCTCACTGGGAGGGCTCCATCACGGTTCAGGATACGGCCGACTGGAAGCGGACGCAACCCGGGGAGACCGGCCGCGTCGAAAATCCTCAATTCACTATCATTGACCGTCCATGAAGGTCATCCTCGCCTCGGCCTCGCCGCGGCGGCGCGAACTGCTGGAGGCCGCCGGGATGGTCTGCGAGGTCGATGCCGTCGACGTGGACGAGTCCCGGGTTCCGGGTGAGGCGCCGGCCGCGTACGTCGCCCGTGTCGCGCAGCTCAAGGCCGCGGTCGGCGCGGCCCGTCATCCCCGCCGCGTGGTGATTGCCGCCGACACGGCGGTGATCGTCGACGACGAGGTGCTGGGCAAGCCCGAGAACGACCAGGACGCCGCGCGGATGCTCCGCCGGCTCAGCGGCCGGACGCACGACGTCCTGACCGCGGTCGCCGTGGCCGCGGCTGGCCACATGGTCGTGGACGTCGAGGCGACGACCGTGTGGATGGACGCGCTGTCCAGCGACGACATCGCCGCGTATGTCAGGAGCGGTGAGCCGCGCGACAAGGCGGGCGCGTATGGGATTCAGGGACTCGCGTCGCAATTCATCCCGAGAATCGAAGGATCGTACACGAACGTCGTCGGGTTGCCCGTTCACAAGGTGTACGAGATATTGAAGATCTTCGATCGAATTATTGACGATTGAATGGGGGCCTGACGCTGCATTGACGATGGGCAAGTGACGATTGAGAGCGTGATGCACGCTGTCGTGACAGGCCTTCAATTCAGAGTCCACCAGCCATCATCAATCAATCGTCAATGATCCGATCGGCGATCATCAAAACAGCAGACAGAAGACCCGGTTATCATCCTCGGTATGGAGCGCCTCGATGCGACGTCCACACGGGCGCTGCGGTCACTGCTCGAGGGGCAGCCGCTCACCGAGGCCAAGGTGACGTTCGCGTGGCGCATCGCGGCCGGCCCCGCGCTCGCACGCGCGGCGACCGTGTCCTGGTCGGCCGCGGGCACCATGATCGTCCGCGCCGAGTCCAGCGCCTGGCGCCTCGAGATCGTCCGGGCCAAGGGGCTGATTGCCGAGCGGCTCGGCTGGTTGCTCGGGCCCGACGCCGTCCGGCGGATTCACATCGTGGAGCGCTGATCCGGCGCCTCCGTCTTCCCCACCATGCGTGACGTCATCATTCTCAGTGCCGTACGAACACCGACGGGACGCTTCCTCGGCGGGCTTCGGACGTTCAGCGCCACCGATCTGGGCGTGCTCGTGGTGGCCGAGGCCGTCCGCCGCGCCGGTGTGGACCCGGCTGCCGTGGACGAGTGCATCCTGGGCAACGTCGTGAGCGCCGGTCTGGGCCAGGCGCCCGCGCGGCAGGCGGCGCTGCGCGGAGGCCTGGCCGATCGCGTGGCCGCGCTGACGATCAATAAGGTGTGCGGGTCCGGGCTGAAGGCCGTCATGCTCGCCGCCCAGGCGATCCGGACCGGAGACATCGACGTCGCCGTCGCCGGCGGCATGGAATCGATGAGCAACTGCCCTCACCTGCTCCCGGCCGTGCGGC
>CAZFAT010000337.1:0-3886 GCA_964517075.1 uncultured Solibacteraceae bacterium | reverse complement strand
GCGGACGGCACGGCCGAGGAAGGCATCGCCGCGGCCCGCCTGTTCGTGCCGACCGGCACGCTGGCGACCCTGGCTGGGCGCAACAGTCCGCCGGTCGTGAGCTCGGCGGCGAAGGGCGACGGCGCGCTCGCGATGCCGATCGTGCTGCTGACGTCGATCGGCACGGCCAACGGCGCGGAGGTCTTTGCGGCCGCGCTACAGGGCAACAAGCGCGGGCGGCTGGTCGGCGAGCCGACGGCCGGCATCGCCGGTGTCCAGAAGCTCGTGCCGCTCGACGAAGGCACGGGGCTCTGGATGACGCACGCCCGATATCTGCAGCAGGACGGCACGCCGATTCACGAACAGGGGCTGCGTCCGGACGTCGCCGTCCAGGTCCCCATTGTCGGCTTCGACGAGACGCCGCCCGCCACCGACGAGATCCTGACCGAAGGGATCGCGGAGCTGAACCGGCTCCGGTCGCCCGGCGCGGCACCCGCGGACCGCCCCTCCGGCGTTTGACGCTCCGTTTTTGCGGGCGCTATACTGAGCGGTCGCGGGCAGGCCGATGGAGTCGGCCTAGGCGTTTCTCTAGGCATGTAGCTCAGCTGGTTAGAGCGCCTGCTTGACATGCAGGAGGTCGGCGGTTCGAGTCCGCCCGTGCCTACCACCGTTACTGCACTCATGGTCCCGAACTCCGGGCACGGCTGCGTGCACTTTTGTCTTCTGACTGCTCACGTCTGGCTTCTCACTTCTCATCCGTCTTGATCATGTCCTCGATCACGCTGACCCTCCCCGATGGATCCCAGCGCTCGGTGCCGGCCGGCACGCCGGTCCGCGAGTTCGCCGCCTCGGCGCTGCCGCCGAGCCTGATGAAGAAAGCGCTCGCCGCCGCGGTCGAAGGCCGGATGGTCGATCTCAGCCATCCGCTGGAGCACGACGCGAGTCTGCGACTGGTCCTGCCCGACGGACCGGAGGCGCTCGCCCTGTACCGCCACTCCACGGCGCATCTGCTGGCGGCGGCGGTCACGGCGCTCTTTCCGGGCGCGCAGTGCGGCATCGGTCCGGCCACCGACGACGGATTCTTCTACGACTTCATCGTCGACAAGCCCTTCGTCCCCGAGGACCTCGAGCGCATCGAGGCGAAGATGCGCGAGCTCGCCGCGGCGGATCTCCCCTATCGCCGCGAGCTCTGGGACCGCCAGGAGGCGATTGAGTTCTTCACGTCGCGCGGCGAGCCGCTCAAGGTGCAGCTCATCCAGGAAAAGACGGCCGGCCAGCCGAGCGTGTCGTGCTACACGATCAAGGACCGCGACACGTTCGTGGACTTCTGCGTCGGGCCGCACGTGCCGTCGACCAGCCGGCTGAAAGCGTTCAAGCTGTTGACGACGTCGAACGCCTACTGGAAGGGCGACGCGCGCAACCAGCCGATGCAGCGCATCTACGGGACGGCCTTCTTCAAAGAGGACGAGCTGAAGCAGTACCTGCATCAGATCGAGGAAGCGAAGAAGCGCGACCATCGCCGCCTCGGCAAGGACCTGGGCCTGTTCATCTTCCATCCGTGGGCGCCGGGCGCGCCCTTCTGGCTGGGCAAGGGCACGACGCTGTACCACCTCCTCGCCGACTACATGCGCGGGGTGCTCTACCCCGCCGGCTACACGGAGGTGAAGACGCCGCTGATCTTCAACAAGGCGCTCTGGGAAACGTCCGGGCACTGGGACCACTACCGCCAGCACATGTTCCTCGTGGACGCCGAGGACTCGCCGATGGGCGTGAAGGCGATGAACTGTCCGGGCCACATGCTGGTGTTCGCGAGTGAAGTGCGCAGCTACCGCGACCTGCCGCTGCGGCTGCACGAGCAGACGCCGCTGCACCGCAACGAGGCCTCAGGGGTGCTCTCGGGCCTCACCCGCGTACGGCAGTTCTCGCAGGACGACGCCCACTGCTTCGTGATGGAGTCGCAGATCGGCGAAGAAGTGGAGCGGCTGCTGCGGTTGCTGGCGCGCGTGTACGCCGACTTCGGCCTGCGGTATGAGGTCAAACTCTCGACGCGACCGGCGGAGTATCTGGGCGAACGGGCGACGTGGGATCACGCCGAAGCCGAGCTCGGCCGGGCCCTGCAGGCGGCCGGCTTGCCCTACGCGGTGAACGAAGGCGACGGCGCGTTCTACGGCCCCAAGATCGACATCTACGTGACCGACGCCATCGGCCGCACCTGGCAGTGCGCGACCTTCCAGCTCGACTACCAGATCCCGATCCGGTTCGACCTGAAGTACATCGGCGCGGACAACGCCGAGCACCGGCCCGTGGTCATCCACCGGGCCATTTTCGGGAGCTTCGAGCGGTTTATTGCCCTGCTCATCGAGCATCACGCGGGCGCGTTCCCGCTGTGGCTGGCGCCGCTGCAGGCGGTGGTGCTGCCGATTGCCGACCGCCACCTGGAGCCGGCGCGATCGGTGCGGGAGCGCCTGGCGGCCGGGGGGCTGCGGGTTGAGGTCGACGAGCGCCAGGAAAAGATTGGATATAAGATCCGGGAGGCGCAATTGCAGAAGGTCCCCTACATGCTGGTCATCGGCGACCGCGAGGTGGCCGAGGGAACGATTGCGGTGCGCAGCCGCACGGGCGGGGATCTGGGCAGCCGGCCCGTGGACGCCTTTCTCGAGGCGGCCCGCGACGAAATCGCCCGAAAGGGCGTCGCCCCGTAAGGCGTTCAGGAGGCCGTTATCGCTTACGACCGCAGTCCACGACGAGACGACCGCGTCCGGATCAACGAGCGCATTCGCGTGCGCGAGATCCGGGTCATCGACGACACGGGCACACAGTTGGGCATCATGCCGCCGCCGCAGGCCCTGGCGCTGGCGCGGACGAAGGGGCTCGACCTGGTCGAGATTTCACCGACCGCCGTGCCGCCGGTCTGCCGGATCATGGATTTCGGCAAGTACCAGTACGAGCAGCAGAAGCGCGCCCGGTCCGCGAAGAAGCACCAGAAGGTGATCCTGGTCAAGGAGATCAAGTTCCGGCCCAAGGTCGACGAGCACGATTACCAGTTCAAGAAGAAGCACATCGAGCGCTTCCTGGGCGAGGGCGACAAGGTGAAGGCCACGATCTTCTTCCGGGGGCGTGAGAACGCGCATCCGGAAATCGGCCGGCGCATTCTCGAGCGGCTCGTCAACGAGCTGGGCGAGATTGCCGTGACCGAGTCGGAGCCGCAGAAGGAAGGCAATCAGCTCCACACGATCCTGGCCCCGAAGCCGGGCGCCCGGCGCGGCTAGCGCTGGCCGGAGACAGAGGAAGGGTTCGAGATGCCGAAGTTGAAAAGCCATCGTGGCGCCGCCAAGCGGTTCAAGAAGACCGCCACCGGGAAGTTCCTCCGGTCGAAGGCGTTCAAGCGCCACATCCTGACGAGCAAACCCACGCGGCGGAAGCGGCACATGCGCGGCAGCGTGGTCGTCTCGCCCGCCGACGCCGCCAGAATCAAGCGGATGCTCCCGTACGACTGATCGGATCAGGTTTGAGGTTGCAGGCCAAAGGGCAGAGGTTCGACCTCGAGCCGCAAGCTTGAACCTTGAACCTCTGATTTCTTACCTTCGAAGAGGTCCCCATGCCCCGCGTCAAGAGAGGTCCCCATCGTCGCGCCAAGCGCAAGCGTCTGCTGAAGCGCGCGAAGGGGTTCTACGCCACCAAGAGCAAGCTGTACCAGGCCGCGCAGGAGGCGGTCGACAAGGCGCTGAACTACGCGTACGTCGGGCGGCGTCGCAAGAAGCGGGACTTCCGGCGGCTCTGGGTGGTGCGCATCAACGCCGCGGCGCGAGCCAACGGTCTGACCTACGGCCAGCTCATCAACGGCCTCAAGGCCGCCGGCGTCGGTCTGGATCGCCGTAGTCTGGCCGATCTGGCCGTCCACCATCCC
>CAZFAT010000336.1:0-8657 GCA_964517075.1 uncultured Solibacteraceae bacterium | reverse complement strand
CGTGCGGCGCGCTGTCGCGGTCATCCCGGGCCAGGTCGGCCTCGGGCCCGCCGATCGGATACCCGAACAGCGTATCGTCCCACTCGGGCGCGCGGGCGATGGCCTTCGCGTAGGGATCGATCACCAGCTTCGCCGGATTGAAGCGATGCCCGGCCGACGGGTCGTACGGGCCCTCGACCCGGTAACCGTAGACCTGCCCGGGCCGGACGTCGGGCAGGTAGGCATGCCAGACCAGATCGGTGTACATGCGGAGGCGCACGCGCTCGAACTCGACCGTTGCCTCCGGCGACTCGAATAGACACAACTCCACGCGGGTGGCGTGTTCCGAGAAGAGCGCGAAATTGACGCCAAGCCCATCCCACGTCGCGCCGAGAGGATAGGGCCGGCCAGGCAGCACCCTCACGATATCGATCCGGTGACGTGCATCCAAATCCTCCAGGCTCGCGCGCGGCGACCGGCACGGCGGGCACGCGCGCGCGACGGTCTCAGACGCGCGCGCGCCACGGAGCGCCGCCGCACGTGTGAGCGCGGCCGACGGGCCGCGCAATCATGCTCGTATACTGGAACCGCCGGGCGCAAGCTCGGACGTTCACGTGACCGATGCTCGCGGTCGCCACGAACGCACGTCGGCCGTGCCAGGGCGCGTCGCCGCCCGGCCACATGCGCGAGGTGATCGTGCGCCGCATTGAGGACTACGCGCTGATCGGCGATATGCAGACGGCGGCCCTCGTCGCCAACGACGGCTCGATCGACTGGCTCTGCCTGCCGCATTTCGATTCGGCCGCCTGTTTTGCGGCGCTGCTGGGCACGACCGAGCACGGCCGCTGGCAGATCGCCCCGGCCGAGCCAGTGACCGGCGTGCGCCGCCGCTATCGGCCCGCGTCGCTGGTGCTCGAGACGGAGTTCACCACCGCGAGCGGCGTCGTCCGCCTCATCGACTGCATGCCACCGCGGTACGGCGCGCCCGATCTCGTCCGCGTCATCGAAGGCGTCGCGGGTGACGTCCCGATGCAGATGGAGCTCGTCCTGCGGTTCGATTACGGATCGATCGTCCCGTGGGTGCGTACGATCGAGGGCGTGTTCCGCGCGATCGCGGGGCCGGATGCGATCTCGCTGTGGACCCCGGTCCCCCTTCGCGGCGTGGGTCTGACGACGCGCGGGGAGGTTCGGGTCCGCGCCGGCGAGCGGGTGCCCTTCGTCATGCTGTGGCATCCGTCCCACACCGTTCCGCCCGCTGCGCCCGACTGGGAGGACGCGGTCCGCGACACGGAGGCCTGGTGGCAGGAATGGGCCAGTCAGTGCACGGCCGACGGCCCGTGGCGCGACATCGTACTGCGGTCGGCCATCACGCTGAAGGCGCTGACCTTCACCCCCACGGGCGGCATCGTCGCCGCGGCCACCACCTCGCTGCCGGAGAAGATCGGCGGCGTCCGCAACTGGGACTACCGGTACTGCTGGTTGCGGGATGCCACGTTCACGCTCTATGCCCTCATGACGTGCGGCTTTTACGGCGAAGCCACCGCGTGGCGGGACTGGCTGCTGCGCGCCGTGGCTGGCGACCCCCGCCAGCTGCAGATCATGTACGGCGCGAGTGGCAAGCGGCGCCTCCCCGAGCTCGAGCTGCCCTGGCTGCCCGGCTACGAGAACTCGCGCCCGGTCCGCATCGGCAACACGGCCGTGAACCAGCTTCAGCTCGATGTCTTCGGCGAGGTGATGGACGCGCTCCACGTGGCGCGACGCGACTCGCACGTGACCAATGACGACGCCTGGACGTTGCAGACGGCCATCCTGCAGTCACTGGAAACGTTGTGGCAGGAGGCCGACGAGGGCATTTGGGAGGTGCGGGGGCCCCGCCGCCACTTCACGCATTCCAAGATCATGGCCTGGGTCGCGTTCGATCGCGGGATCAAGGCCGTCGAACGCTTCGGCCTGCCGGGCCCGGTCGATCGCTGGCGCACGATCCGGCAGACGATCCACGACGAAGTCTGCGCGCGCGGTTTCGATGCCGCGCGCCGGACGTTCACCCAGTCCTACGGGTCGCCTGAGCTGGATGCCAGCCTGCTGATGATTCCGCTCGTCGGGTTCCTGCCCGCCCGCGATCCGCGGGTGCTCGGCACCGTCACCGCGATTGAGCAGGGGCTGATGGTGGATGGCTGCGTCGAGCGCTACCGGACGTCGCCCGATGGACACGTGGATGGTCTGCCGGCCGGTGAGGGAGCGTTTCTCCCGTGCACGTTCTGGCTGGCCGACAACTACGTCCTGCAGGGCCGTCATGACGAAGCCCGCGCGCTGTTCGAGCGTCTGGTGGGCCTGGCGAACGATGTCGGGCTGCTCGCCGAGGAGTACGACCCGCGCGAGAAGCGGCTGCTTGGCAACTTCCCGCAGGCCTTCTCCCATGTCTCACTGATCAACACCGCACACAATCTGACCCGCGCCCGAGGCCCCGCCACCGACCGGCAGGAACCCTGATGATGGGGGGAGGGGCCGGCCATCAGGTCGGCCCGCACGCGCTCAGGACGCCGCGGCCGCGACCGGCTTCGGCGCCCCGATGGCGTCCACGCGGCGGACGTCGGCGCCCGGGAGCGTCACTTCGCCCGCCGCGCCGCAGTGCGGACAGCTGTAGCCACTCGAACAGCTCGCCCGACCCAGATCGAGCGCGACGTCGAGCATCATCAGGCCGGCGCACCGGCGGCAGGCCGCGATCGGTCGCACGACGGTGGTCGTCGGCACGCGCCAGTCGCTGGGCAGCAGGTCTCGCGCGACGTCGGCGACGGCCGCGCGATCCAGGTCCCATTCATGCCCGCAGCGGTGGCAGCGCAACCCCACCGGCGAGCGATCGGATCCGACCTGAATGGGGTGGCGGGGCAGACCGAGGCCGGCGCCACAGGCGGGGCAGGCAAACGGGGACTCGACGGTCCGGTGAGACGGCTCTCCACGGTCCATGGGATCCTGCGACTTTCTGTGGCGGGCCCGGGCACTGGGGAGGCAGCCGCGCGGTGGCGAAACGGCGGACCGGGCGCAAACCCACGTCAGTCTACGCCCGCGCGCGTAACGGTCGCAAGACGAAATTCGACGGATCGCATATTCGCTGATGCACGTCAGCGCGCGGCGGGCTTCTCGAACAGATCCGCGAACGTCTTCCGCTGGTCGACGCTGCCGAGCATCAGCAGTTCACCCGCCTCCGGCAGGATCGTGTCTGCGTTCAGTTCGGTGAGGAGCCGAGCGGCCTGCCGGACCGCGACCACGCTGAGGCCGGTGCGGGACCCGATTCCGGATCCGCCGAGGGTATGTCCGGCCAGGCCGGCGGGCACGGGCAAGGCAAACATTTCGACCCCTTCGCCGAGCAGGACCGTCTCGCGGTCGTTCAGGAACGACATCACGGCATCGATGGCCAGCGACGTGTAGCTCAACACGAAGTCCGCGCCGGCGCGATGAATCGCCTCGACGTTGCGTTCGTGCGTGATGCGGCTGACGAGGCGCAGGTCGGGCTTGAGACGCCGGCAGAAGAGCGCCAGGAAGATATTCACGGCGTCGCTGTTGGTCGTGAGCAGCACCGACCCGGCCTCGTTCAGCCCCGCCTCCGCGAGACAGCGACGGTCGGCGGCGTTCCCGGGCACAGCGACGTCGACGTCGCCGGTGAGACTGGCAAGGGCCGCGGCGTCGCGATCGACCGCCGCGACAAAGACCCCCTTGCGACGAAGCGCCAGGGCCGCGGCGCGTCCCACCGTGCCGGCGCCGATGATCAGCACGCGGGGGGCGGCCTGCGCGTCGGCCGGGCGTGGCAGCAGACCGTCGAGCGCCGCGATTTGCGAGGCGGTGCCGGCCAGGACGATGACACCGTTGGGATCGACGCGCGCGTCGGGATAGGCCGGCTGCAGGCGGCCGCGCGTCCAGAGGCCCACCACGTTCAGGCCGGTCCGCTCGCGCAGCCGGGTTTCGCGCAACGTGAGCCCGACGAACGGCGTGTCTCCCGCCGGGAGTTCCGCGATCTGCACGTCGCCAACCGCGCCGATGACGTGCGCGCCGGCGCCGCCCGTGTCCGCCCGGTTGGCCAGGGACTCACCCAGTCGCTGCTTGAGCGGCAGCACGCGTGTGGCGCCGCTCAGCTGGAGGATGTCCACCGCATCGACCTCCTCCACGATGGCGGCGACCGGCACCGACGGCGCGGCCTCGCGGACGGTCAGCGTGATGTTGGCATTGGCCTCATCGCTGTCGTTGGCGAGCACCAGCCGCGCGTCCCGCACCTGCAACTGCTCGTAGGTCGATCGGCTGTCCTGATCGCCGAGAATCGCGGACACGCCGTCGTCCACCAGCCCGGCCGCCACGGCGGGATCACTCTCGATGAAGAAGTACGGGATGTTCTCGGTGCGGAGCCGCGCGGCGAGGGCGGCCGCTACGGCGTCGTACTGGGTGAGGATGACGTGGCCGGCCGTCCCGGGGGGCGCCGCGCGAGGCGCGCGGAAGCGGATGCGCGCTTCCAGCCACGGCGCGTAGAAGAGGCGGACGAACAGGAAGGGCAGCATCACGAGCAGGAAGATGACGCCCGAAACGAGCACGACAATGCTGAACAGGCGTCCGAGATCGCTCGTGAACGTGATGTCGCCGAAGCCCAGCGTCGTCATCACCACGAGCGTCCAGTAGAGGCCCGTGATCCAGGAGTGCTGCTGCCCTTCGACGCGCAGCATGATCACGTGGAAGAGCACGGCGAACACGACCATGAGCGCCGCCAGCAGGACCAGGTACTTGGCCAGCGCACGCAGGTTGGCGCGGGTTTCGCGTGTCGCGACGAGGTAAGCGAGCTGGCTGGGCAGGAACTTCACGGCCGTCGTGGCCGGCAAGCCTATCATCGGCCGCGCCCGGTTCCCGCGGCAGGCCCGGACTCGTCCTCGCCAATCCGGCGATAATGTGGCCGCCGCCGGCTCGCGGGCCGGCCAGACATGACCAGGCCCTTTCGATCCATCTATTCGCACGGATTCGTCCGCGTGGCGGTCGGGACGCCCCGCGTGGCGGTCGCGGCTCCCGTGGCCAACGTGGCCCGCATCCGCGAGCTCACGGAGCGCGCGATCGCGGCCCACGCCCTGGTCGTGCTGTTCCCGGAGCTGTCCCTGTCCGCGTATTCGACCGATGACCTCGTGCAGCAGGATGCGCTCCTCGATGCGGTCGAGCAGGCGGCGGGCGAACTCATCGAGGCCAGCCGCGCCTGGCCGGCGATGCTGCTCGTCGGCGCGCCGCTCCGGAGCGAAGGGCGGTTGTTCAACTGCGCGCTGATCATCCACGGCGGGCGCCTGCTGGGCGTCGTGCCGAAGATGTACCTGCCCAACTACCGCGAGTTCTACGAGAAGCGGCAGTTCACGGCCGGGTCGCTCGCCCTGAGCGACACGATCGTGGTGGCGGGCCAGCGCACGCCGTTTGGCAGCGATCTGATTTTCGAGGCGCCGGCGGTGCCCGACTTCGCCCTGCACGTCGAAATCTGCGAGGACGTCTGGGTGCCCGCGCCGCCCAGCACCTATGCGGCAATGGCCGGCGCCACGATCCTCGCGAACCTCTCGGCCAGCGACGTGACCATCGGCAAGGCGGACTACCGGCGGCTGCTCTGTCAGTCACAGTCGGCCAAGTGCCTCGCGGCGTATCTCTACGGTGGCGCGGGTTACGGCGAGTCGACGACTGACCTCGCCTGGGACGGGCACGCGCTGATTTGCGAGAACGGCGAGGTACTGGCCGAGTCCACGCGCTTCAGCCGCGAGGACGGACTGATCCTGGGCGACGTCGACCTCGATCATCTCCGCCAGGAACGCGCGCGGATGACCAGCTTCGCCGACTGCGCGCACGCCCACCGGGAACGGATCACCCCGAGGCGCCGGATTGCCGTGGCGCTGGAGCGGCCGGCGGGGGAGATCCGACTCGTGCGTGCCGTGGCGCGGTACCCCTACGTGCCGGGAGACCCGCGGACGCTCGACGATCGCTGCCGCGAGGTCTACAGCATTCAGGTCCAGGGTCTGGCCCGGCGGATGGAAGCGGCCGGCGTCGGCCGGCTCGTCGTCGGCGTGTCGGGTGGGCTCGATTCCACGCATGCGCTGCTTGTCGCGGCCGAAACCGTGCGCCAGCTCGGCCTGCCGCCCGATCGTGTCCTGGCGGTGACGATGCCGGGCTACGCGACGAGCGGGGAAACACGGGGGAACGCGTGGCGCCTGATGCGCGCCCTCGGCACGACCGCGCGCGAGATTGACATCGTCGCCGCCTCGGACCAGATGCTCGCCGACATCGACCATCCCTACGCGGGCGGCGAGCGTCGCTACGATCGGACGTTCGAGAACGTGCAGGCCGGCGAACGGGCGGCCCGGTTGTTCCGGCTCGCGAACTTGCACGACGCGCTCGTGGTCGGCACGAGCGATCTCTCGGAGCTCGCGCTGGGCTATACCACCTACGGCATCGGCGACCACATGGCGCACTACAGCGTCAACGCGTCCGTGCCCAAGACGCTCATCCGCCATCTCATTCGCTGGGTCGGCGCCAGCGGCCAGGTGGACCAGGACGTCGCGCGGATTCTCGACGCCGTCCTCGCGACCGAGATCACGCCCGAACTAGTGCCCACCGAGGACAATCAGCCGCCGCAGACCGCCGAGGCCACCGTCGGCCCGTATCCGCTGCAGGATTTCAACCTCTACTACCTGAGCCGTTTCGGGTTTCGGCCGAGCAAGGTCGCGTTCCTCGCGGAGCATGCCTGGGCCTGCCGCGATCGCGGCCTCTGGCCGGCATCGATTCCCGAGGCGGAGCGGCGCGAGTACGACCTCGCCGCGATTCGCCACTGGCTGGAAGTCTTCGTCCGTCGGTTCTTTGAAGCCAGTCAGTTCAAGCGATCGGCGCTGCCGAACGGGCCCAAGGTGGGGTCAGGCGGGTCGCTCTCGCCGCGCGGCGACTGGCGGGCGCCGAGCGACGCGCGCGCGGACGTTTGGCTCGACGATCTGCGCCGCAACGTCCCGGACCGGGCACCGCGGACCTGACCGGCGTCACTCCAGCGATCCCCGACGCCGAGTTTCCGGCGACCGAGCCGGGAGGCGCGCCCCGGGAGTCCGACCTCGCGGCGATCGATGACCGCGCGGCCCGGGCGGCCGCGGCCGAGGTGCGGCGGCGCGAACGAGGTCCGCGGTAGTCGCGGTCGAGGCTCCAGGGGCCGGCCGGCCGTCCCGGCCGACCCCGTCACGCTCGACCGTCCGCGTTACGGGACCGCGGTCTTCCAGGCGCCGCCGCTGACGCCATCACCCGTGGTTTCTCCCGGCTTGGTGTCCTTCACCCAGCCGTAGAGCGGCTTCCCTTTGTAGGCCCACTGTTTCGACCCGTCGTCCCTGGTGATGACGGTCCAGTCCCCCATGGGCGTGGCGTCGGCCGCGGCGGCGAGCGGCGGCCAGTTCTTGGCGCAACCGCCGTTGCAGGCCGACTTGCCTTCCGCGTCCTTCTGGAAGGTGTAGAGGGTCATGCCCTTGGCGTCGGCGAGGACGGTGGTGCCACCGTCGAGCTTTCGGGCCTGAACGCCGGCGGGCATCTTCTGCTGCAAGCTCCCGCCGGCGTCGCCGGGCGCCGGCGTCGCGTGGACGGACGTGAGATTCAGGCCGGCCGTGGCCGTCGCCGCGAGACACGCGACGGCGATGCCGAGCCCCTTGATGATCTGCATGACTACCTCCTCGGTGGGGAATGCCTCGGTCATGTTACTCCTGGTCGCGTTTTGCGCTAGAATGCGGCATTCCTTTCGGCTGGCACTGATTCTTCGGCGTTTCTTTCTCGGGTTCGGAGAGCGTCCACTCTCGTTCTGGAGGAGGTCCCATGCGCTGTCACCGTGCCTTCACCGAAGTCGTCCTGCCCCCTCTTTGTGTGGTGGCCCTCACGGGCGCCATGGCCTGTTCGGGCGCGCAGTCGCAAGCCGCCAGCGCCGCGAGCGCGGATGCGCTGGTCAGCCTGCAACTCACCCAGACGTCGGTGATCATGGAGAACCGCACCGGCACGTCGCTCGTCGGCGGACAGATCACCATGGTGCCGGCCGGCACGCGGCCGCCGTTCTTCGTGATGCTGCCGAGGATTCAGAGCGGGGAGAAGCGCACGTTCGCGCTCGAGAGTTTCCGGTCGAATGACGGCACGCCGTTCCGCCGCAGCCTGGCGCGCGCAAGGGCGGTCAAAGTGACGGCCACGGATCTCATCGGCAAGACGCACGAGTACGAGATCCCCTTCGACTGACGAGCGCGCTGCAGAATCAGCGATGGAGGCCGACCCTCGGGTCGGCCCACTGCGATGAATCGAGTGCGACTGCGAGTAAGGCGTCGCGTTCGTGTTCGATGAGCCGTGCAAGTTCGTCGAGGATGTCGATAGCCACGTGCCCTCCGCTGACGCGATCAGTTGAGACCGCCTCTTCCGCCGACCGGCTATTGGAGTAGGCCGCTCTCATAGGTAGTCTCGAAATCGCCACGTGTGCCCTCCAGTACACGGGAGCGCAACGAGCTGATCACGAGGTTCGTCGCAGTTGTTGATTGAGACGATCTTGAGTGGTGCCGAGGGGCAGAATTGAACTGCCGACACCGTGATTTTCAGTCACGTGCTCTACCAACTGAGCTACCTCGGCACATTGAGGCGCACAACACGCGTTGGAGAACACGGAATGATATCACCGG
>CAZFAT010000335.1:0-4595 GCA_964517075.1 uncultured Solibacteraceae bacterium | reverse complement strand
GCACCCCGCGATCGCCGTTGTCGTGGACGCGGGGCTCGAAGGCACGACGCCATTTCTGGCCAGCGAGTACTTGATTGGCGACACGCTCGATGTGGTCCTTCGGCGCCGCGCGCCCGTGCCGGTGGCCGAGGCGCTGCAGTTGCTGACGCCGGTGGCCGCCGCCCTCGATGCGGCATGGACCGCCGGCGTGGGCCACGGAGCGTTACACCCGCGCGACGTGTTCGCCGGGTCCGAAGCGCACGCGGTCAAGGTCACGGGTTTTGGCATCACCCAGGCGATTCAACGCGCCGATCTGAAGGCGCCCGTCAGGCGGCCCTATGCGGCGCCGGAACGCGTGAGCGGCGACTGGGATCAGCGGGCCGACGTGTACTCACTGGGTGTCATCGCGCACGAACTCCTCACCGGCCGCCGGCCGGCGGGGCCCAACGAGCAGGACGGCGTCTTTGCCGCTGGCGTGTCGCCCGAACAGCGCGTGGCCATCCGGCGTGTGCTCGCCCAGGCGCTCGCGGAGCGGCCCGACGATCGGTTCGCCACCGCCGGAGCGTTTCTCGAAGCCCTCGCGGCGCTCGAAGCGCCGATCGCGGTCCGGGCCCTGCCCTTGGCGAGTGACGCGGGCCAGCCCGATCTCTTCGCCGCGGTCGAGAGCGAGCTGGACTACGGACCTGCGCCCGGCTGGTGGCTGCCGGAGGACGAGGCCCAGGTCCCAGCTGGAATCGAAGTCGCTCCTCCCGCTGCGCCTGCCCGGGCCATTGACCTGGGACCGGTGGAGCCCGAACGACTGTTGACGTCGCACGCGGCCCCGCACGCCGATGTCGAACCGGCCGCGCCCTCGCCCGTCGATGACCTGGCCTATCGCGCCCCGCAGGTTGGGCCGACGCTGGACGAGTGGCGCGCTGAGGAACCCGCCGTGCCGGCCTGGCGGGGCGGCCTCGGGGATGTCGACCTTCAGCCGTCCCGACCCTCGCGCTGGTTTGCCGTCGCGGGCATCTGCCTGCTCGCGGGCGTCGGCGCCGGATACGTCGCCGCGACCTACGATCCGACGGAGCCGTCCGACGCGCAGCGTCTCGCCGACAGCCAGCTCCCACAGGCCGACGTGCCACCTGAGAACATGCCTGCCGATGCCGCGCCGATCGTGCCCGCGCCAGACCGGGCTCCGCCGGTGGTTGCCGAGCAGAACGCGCCCGTGGCTCCGCCCGCCCGGCGGGAGGCGCCCGCGCCGCCGCCAGCCGTCGCGCCGGCGCCGCCGGCTGGCGGGGCACTCGCGATTCGGTCGGACCCGTCGGGCGCGATGGTCACGGTCGACGGCCGAATCGTCGGCGAGACCCCGCTCGTCCTGCGAGATCTGGCCGCCGGTCCCTACCTGCTCCAGATTGCCCGGCCCGGGTACGCGCCGCACGCCGAGCGGGTCACGGTGCCGGTCAGCGGCCGCGAGCGTACGCTGAGCGTGGCCCTCGAGGCCGGCGTGACCGCTCCCGGGCAGGCGCTGGGCGCGATTGACGTGGATTCGATGCCGCGCGGCGCGCGCGTCATCGTCGATGGCCGGTTCGTCGGCCAGTCGCCGCTGCGCGTCCCCGAGCTGCGGCCCGGGACGCACACGGTGACGCTCGAGCTGGCCAATCGTTCGTCGGTGACCCGGCGGACCGTCGTCGAGCCGGGAAAAATCGCCAAGCTGATCTTTGCCCTGCAGTAGCGCGGCGGCGGCCGCCCTGCGGGCCTCGTGTTCCCCTGGAAGCGAACGGGAGTTGTGCGCGTGGATGCAATACTCGCCCTGGAAGACGGCACGATCTTTCGCGGCAGGGCCGCCGGTGCGACGGGGGAGGCCTCGGGCGAAGTCGTGTTCAACACGGCGATGACCGGCTACCAGGAGGTGCTGACCGATCCGTCCTACTCGGGACAGATCGTGACGATGACGTGTCCGGAGATTGGCAACTACGGCGTCAGCGACGAGGATGTCGAGTCGCGCGGCATCCAGGTGGCGGGGTTCGTCGTGCGATCCGAATCGCCGGTGGCCAGCAACTGGCGCGCGGACGGCACGCTCGGCGACTACCTCACGCGCAATGGCGTCGTGGCGATTGCCGACATCGACACCCGTGCGCTGACGCGGCTGCTGCGCGGCAGCGGCGTGATGCGCGGCGTGATCGCCACCGGACGCCCCGACACCGATGAGCTCGTGGACAAGGCCCGCGCCGTGCGGCGCATGGAAGGCGCCGACCTCGTCCGCGACGTCAGTTGCCGCGAACCGTTCGATTATCGGCCCGGCGACGCCAGCGACTTCGATCTGGCTGCGTCGCAGCGCAGCGGACGGCGCCTCCGCGTGGCCGCCTACGACTACGGGATGAAGTGGAACATCCTGCGCCGGTTCGCGGCGCACGGCTGCGACGTGCGGGTGTACCCGGCCACCACGCCGGCCGCCGAGCTCCTGGCCACGCAGCCCGACGGTCTCTTCCTCAGCACCGGGCCCGGTGATCCGGCGGTGCTCGACTACGCCATCGACAATGCCCGCACGATCGTGGACAGTGGCGTGCCGACGTTCGGCATCTGCCTCGGCCACCAGGTGCTGGGTCTCGCCATGGGCGCGCGCACGTTCAAGCTGAAGTTCGGCCACCGGGGCGCGAACCACCCGGTGAAGGACCTCACGTCGGGGAAGATCGAGATCACGTCGCAGAACCACGGGTTCGCGGTGGATCCGGCCTCGCTGCCCGACGACGTGGCCGTGACGCACCTGAATCTGTACGACGGCACGATCGAGGGGCTGCGGCATCGGTCGCAGCCGGTCGTCTGCGTGCAGTACCATCCGGAGGCGGCGCCCGGGCCGCACGACGCGGACTACCTCTTCGGGGAGTTCCTGGCCGCCATGGAGAAACGCCCGTAGCACGGCCCCACCGGCCGGCGCCGCCGCGGCAGATGTGATGCCCAAGCGCACTGACCTCAACCGCATCCTCGTCATCGGGTCCGGGCCGATTGTGATCGGGCAGGCCTGTGAATTCGACTACTCCGGCACGCAGGCCTGCAAGGCGCTGCGGGCCGAGGGGCTCGAGGTCGTCCTGGCCAACAGCAACCCAGCCACGATCATGACCGACCCGGAAATCTCCGACCGCACCTATATCGAGCCGCTGACGGTGGAGGTGCTGACGGAAATCATCGCGCGCGAGCGGCCCGACGCGTTGCTGCCCACGGTCGGCGGTCAGACCGCGCTCAACCTGGCGGTGGCTCTCGACGAGGCGGGCGTGCTCGCGCGCTACGGCGTCCAGCTGATTGGCGCGTCGATCGACGCCATCAAGGTGGCCGAGGATCGGCTGAAGTTCAAGGACGCGATGCGGTCCATCGGCATCGACGTGCCGGAAAGCGCCAGCGTCAAGTCGCTGGCCGAGGCGCTCGAGGCGGCCGAGCGGCTCGGATTCCCCCTGATCATCCGGCCGTCGTTCACCCTCGGCGGCGTCGGGGGCGGCATCGCGTACAACGTCGAGGAGTTCGCCGACATCTGCCAGCGCGGCCTCGGGATGAGTCCGGTGCACGAGATCCTCGTCGAGGAGTCCGTGATCGGGTGGAAGGAATTCGAGCTCGAGGTGATGCGCGACGGGGCGGACAACTTCGTGGTCATCTGCTCGATCGAGAACATCGACCCGATGGGCGTGCACACGGGCGACAGCATTACCGTGGCGCCGGCGCTGACGCTGACCGACAAGGAGTACCAGCGCATGCGCGACACGGCGCGGCGCATCATCCGCCGCGTGGGCGTCGAGACCGGCGGCTCGAACATCCAGTTTGCCGTCGATCCGGCCACCGGCCGCATGGTGACGATCGAGATGAACCCGCGCGTGTCGCGCTCGTCCGCGCTCGCCTCGAAGGCGACCGGGTTTCCCATCGCGAAGATTGCCGCCAAGCTGGCGCTCGGGTACCGCCTCGACGAGATCCCCACCGACCGCACCCGGCTGACCCCCGCCTCGTTCGAGCCGACCATCGACTACGTCGTGGGGAAGGGGCCGCGATGGGCCTTCGAGAAGTTCCCGCAGGCCGATCGCACGCTGACGACGCAGATGAAGTCGGTGGGCGAGGCGATGGCCATCGGCCGGACGTTCAAAGAGGCGTTCCTCAAGGCGTTTCGCTCGCTCGAGCTGGGCTCGAGCGGCCGGCTCATCGATCAGGCCGCGCCGGCCGACGCCCCCGAGGACAACGCGGGACTCCAGCAGGCGCTCGGGATTCCGACCGACCGCCGGATGTGGGCGGTGTTCCGCGCGATCGAACGAGGCTGGTCGCTCGACGAGATCCACCGGCTCACGCACATCGATCCCTGGTTCCTCACCCAGTTCCAGCAGATCGTGGAGCTGGCCCGCGCCGTGGCGGCCGTCGGTTCGCGCGACCTGTCGGACGACCTGCTGCGTGACGCGAAGCGCGCCGGGTTCGCTGACAGCGATCTGTCGCGGCTGCTGGGCGTGGATGAGGACAGCCTGCGCGCCCGGCGCATCGAAGTCGGCCTCGTGCCGGCCTACAAGCGCATCGACACCTGCGCGGCCGAGTTCGAGTCGTTCACGCCGTATCTCTACGGCACGTTCGAAGCCGAGTGCGAGGCGGCGCCGACATCCCGGCCCAAGGTC
>CAZFAT010000334.1:0-19207 GCA_964517075.1 uncultured Solibacteraceae bacterium | reverse complement strand
CCCTGGAAATCCGGAATCAGCACTTCGACCCGGCAGGCTGGCCGCCGCGCCTTGATGGCGCGAATGGTCGCGGCAAAAACGCCGGCGCCAAAGTCCGGGAGATCATCGCGGTCGACCGAGGTGACGACGACGTAAGCGAGTGACATGGCATCGACCGCGCGCGCGAGCTTGTCCGGCTCGTCGGGATCGAGTGCCACCGGCGTGCCGTGCAGGACGTTGCAGTAGCCGCACGATCGCGTGCAGCGATCGCCCAGGATCATGAACGTCGCCGTGCCGTGGTGCCAGCATTCGCCGATGTTGGGGCAGCGCGCCTCCTCGCACACGGTGTGGAGGTTGAGGTCGCGCATCAGCCCGCGCAGCCGCAGGTAGTTGGGCGAGCCAGGCGCCCGCACCTTGAGCCATGCCGGCTTGGGCTCGGCCGTCGCCGGGGCCGATCGCACCGGGCGGCCGCGGATGAACTCGAGGGGAGCAGTGCGGTCCACGCTCCTATTGTATCGGGCGGTCACCTCGCGGCCGGCGAGGCGCCGGGCGGCTCCTGTATCATCGCGGCTGACATGCCGCTGGCCATCACCTGGCTCGGCCACTCGACGTTTCTCCTCGATCTCCCGTCCGGCCAGCGGCTGCTGACCGATCCGTGGCTCGGCAATCCCCACTGTCCGCCGGCGCTGTCGCGGCCGGACGCGCTGGGCCGCGTCGATCTCATCCTCGTCTCGCACGGCCACGACGATCACCTCGCCGACGCGGCCGCCGTGTCGCGTGCGACCGGCGCGCCGGTCGTGTGCCTCTTCGAAATCGGTGAGTACCTGAAGGAGAAGGGGTTGCAGGGCGTGCGCGACATGGGCATCGGCGGCACGCAGACGATTGACGGCATCCGCATCACGATGACCGCCGCGCTGCACTCCGGATCGATCACGAGCCGCGGCCAGATCCTCTATCTGGGCGGCGCCGCCGGTTTCGTCATCCGCGCCGAGGACACGCCGACGATGTACTTCGCGGGCGATACGGGCCTGTTCGGCGACATGAAACTGATTGGGGAGATCTACGCGCCGTCGATCGCGTTCCTGCCGATTGGCGATCACTACACGATGGGGCCGGACACGGCGGCGATGGCGGCCCGCTGGCTGGGCGTCCGCCAGGTCGTCCCGATGCACTGGGGCACCACGCCGCTCCTCACCGGCACGCCGGCCCAGCTCCGCGAGCACCTCAACGGAACGACCATCGAGGTGCTGGAGCTCAAGCCAGGGGAAACGGCGAGGTGAGGAAGCCTTGAACCTTCGACCTGATCCGTCCTTTGTGTAACAATGCCTTTCAACCGATTCGGCGCTTTCCCCGGCCCGCCCGCCTGCCGGGCCGCCGACTTCCGAGGAGCGAATGGCCTACGTCATCACCGAACCCTGCATTGGCACCAAGGATTCCGCCTGCGTCGATGTCTGCCCTGTGGACTGCATCCATCCCCGGAAGGACGAGCCGGACTTCGAGTCGGCGAAGATTCTGAACATCCATCCCGACGAGTGCATCGACTGCGGCGCCTGCGTGCCGGCCTGCCCGGTGGAAGCCATCTTCGCCCTCGACGAAGTGCCGGAGAAGTGGAAGAGCTACATCTCGGAGAACCAGGCCTACTACAAGAAGTAGGTCTGGCCGCGCGCGATCTCGACTTCGATCGCGAGGCGTGGGCGCGTCTCCGGCTCGCGACGCCCCTCACGCTCACCGAGGCCGATCTCGCCGAGCTCCGGGGCATCAACGACCAGGTCTCGCTCGCCGAAGTCGAAGCGATTCACCTCCCGGTTTCGCGGCTCCTGAACCTTCACGTCGCCGCCACGCAGACGCTGCGAACGGCGACCGACACGTTCCTGGGCAGTTCGCCGCGCCCGACACCGTACGTCATCGGCATCGCCGGGAGCGTCGCGGTCGGCAAGAGCACGTTCGCGCGCATCCTGCGGGCGCTGCTCGCGCGCTGGCCCGCGCACCCGCGCGTGGACCTCGTCACGACCGACGGCTTTCTGTTTCCCAACCGCGTGCTGGAGGCGCGGGGCGCGCTCGATCGGAAGGGCTTTCCCGAGAGCTACGACCTGCGCGCCCTCGTGGACTTCATGGCACGCGTCAAGTCGGCGGAGGCCGCCGTCCACGCGCCCGTCTATTCCCATCAGGCCTACGACATCGTCGCCGGCGAGTTCCAGGTCGTCGATCGGCCCGACATCGTGATTGTCGAAGGGCTGAACGTGCTGCAGACGGGCGGCAGCCGCGACGCCGCGCGGCCGCGGGTGTTCGTCTCGGACTTCTTCGACTTCTCGGTCTACCTCGACGCCGACGAAGCCGACATCGAACGGTGGTACGTCGAACGGTTCCTGGCGCTGTGCGAGACCGTCTTCCGCGACCCGCGGTCGTACTTCCACCGCTACGCGACCCTGAGCGACGAGGAAGCGCGCGCCGTGGCGCGCGGCATCTGGCACACGATCAACGGCGTCAATCTCCGCGAGAACATCGCTCCCACCCGCGACCGCGCCCGGCTGGTGTTCGAGAAGGGCACCGACCACCGCGTCCGCCGCGTGCGATTGCGCCGGCACTGACTTTCCGGCCCGCGCTCGGGTTGACGCAGGGGCCGACGATCGGGGCGGGCAATCCGCGGCGACGTCAGCCCAATCGCGATCCGGCGGCCGCCCGCGCGCGCAGCCGGGCCGCGCGGCGGGTTTCGGCCTCGAGCGCGCGCGTCTTTTCGGCGTCGGTCTCGAGCAGCAGCGGCGGCACGGGCACGGGTTTGTCCGTCTGGTCCACCGCCACGAACGTGAGATACGCGACGCTCGTCTGTTTGCGGTCGCCCGTCAGCGTCCCTTCGGAGAAGACCTCGACCTGCACCTCGAGCGACGTGGTGAACGTGGCCGTGACGGTCGCGCGGAGGATGATCAGATCGCCGACGCGGATGGGATGCAGGAACTGCAGGCCATCAACGGCCGCCGTGACGAGCGGCCGGCGCGTGTGGCGATGCGCGGCGATGGCGCCGGCGATGTCGATCAGGTGCATCACCGAGCCGCCGAGAATGAACCCGAGCGGGTTGGCGTCGTTCGGCAGGACGACCTGCACCATCTCGGTGAAGGAGTCCGCCGGCCGCTTCGGCGGCGACGGCATCAGAAGTCGTAGCCGATCCAGAAGTCGAACTTCATCTTCCGGAAGCTGCCGCCGTCGGGCGAGCAGGTGATCTCGGCGCCGTTCTGGGCGCACGAGCGGAAGAGCAGGTCCTCCCACTGCCGGTTGAAGAGCGTCTTCCACGACCAGTCGAAGTGCATCGGGAAGCCGAGCATGAAGCTCTGCAGCCCGAACCCGTAGGAGGCGCGACCGTCGATGAGCCGGAGGCCGCTCACGGTGACGGGGTCGCCGAGCACGGGCAAGAGGTCGAAGCCGTCCACCGTGTATCCCACGAGTGGCTGGACCGACTCGCTGGAAGTCGAAAGCACCCGGAACGGCTGGTTGTTGAAGCCCGAGGCGCCCAGGTTGGCGAAGAACACGCCGCGCAGTCCTCCGACGACGCCGAAGGGCGTCAGCATCGCCTCGATCATCGGGAAGCGGAGCTCCAGGTTCGCAAAGGCCGCCCGCTGGCCGATGAACTGGAGATACTCGTAGCCGCGCATCTCCGAGTTGCCGCCATAGCTGAACAGGTCGGGCTGCCCGCCCCAGCTCTTGAAGCCGCGCAGGCGCGCGGCCAGGACGCCGTTGGCGACGATCCGGAAGTAGTAGCGCGCGTCGGCGTCGATCGTCTGGCGGCTGAGCCAGCCGTCGCCGAAGTTGGGCGATGCATCGAACGAGAACTTGTAGGTACTCCCCGCCACCGGCCCGTACTCGCGGAAGATGGTCGTCTCTTTCACGAACGACACGCCGAGCGGAATCATGTGGCCGTCGCGGAAGAGCGTCGAGCCCGTCTGCTCCTGGAACTCGTCGGCAATCTGCTGCAGCTGCGCGTTGCGGTAGGACTCCGACAGGTGCACGTAGCCGCTGAACAGCTCGACGCGCGAGTACCGGCTGAACGGGTAGATCACGAAGCCGGTGCCGCCCCACTGGCTGCGCACCGCCTCGGCCTGGTCACGGTCGATGAACGGGTCCAGGAACGGATCGTAGAACGCGCCGGAGTTGGCCAGCCCCTGCCCGAAGTAGAACGACGACGAGGAGAAGCCCTGCAGCGCGTACTGCATCCGCTTGCCCAGGTTCAGGAACGTGAACGCCGTCGTCCGGTACTGCGCCTGCGAGGCGGCGATGAAGCTGACTTCCTTGTCGCCCAGCACGTCGGCAAACGTGATCTGCGTGTTGCCGTAGAAGTTGCCGCTGTTGGTCACGCCGAGGCCGACCGGCGGCCGGCCCGCGAGCCGCATTTTCTCGAAGCGCCCCTTCTTGTGAATGTTGTCCCGCAGCAGCGTGTGGCTGACCGGCACCGTGAAGTCGAAGATGGGGCCGGGCGAGCCGAAGTCCGACGAGGCCACCGTCGCCACCGGCTTCTCCGGCGCCAGCAGGTGAATGCCGTTCTCCCCCTTGTAGTAGGAGACGAAGCCCACCTTGAGCGCGTCGGACTGCCGCACCAGGACCGGCGAGACGTTGCCGGTCATCGTGTCCGTCAGCTGATTCAGCTCGGCGGTCCCGAGATTCAGCGTCCAGACGTTTGGGATGTTGCCGTTCGCCTGCACTTCGACCGGGATATCCGACCGCGGGTCGGTGGCCGTCGACGTGAAGACGATCGTCTGCGCGTCGTAGAACCGCGCCGCCGTGTCGTCGTGGCTGCCGAAGGTCAACTGCGTCTTGCGGCCGGAGGCGAGGTCCAGGCGGAACAGCTTGTCGTTGCCGCTCACGCGCGCCGTGTAGATGATCGTCCGTCCATCGGGCGCGTAGGTCGGGGCGTAGTCCGCAATCGTGTCCTTCGTGAGATTCGTGATGGCGCCCGTGGCGAGGTCGACCGTGTAGATGTCGCTCACGCCATTCGCCAGCGCCGCAAAGGCGACCGTCTTCCCGTCCGGGCTGAACGCGGGGGACTCCGGCCCGTCGAGCTCCTCCATCTCCCGCCGCCATTCGGTCTGCCGCGTGACGATGTTCTGGACGATGAGGGTTTTGTGGGCGTCGGTGCGGGCGAAGTAGGCGATCGTGTCACCGATGGGCGCCCACGAGATCCAGGGCACCATGTTGCCGCGCAGTCCGCCGGCCGTCCCGATGTACTCGAAGCCCCGATCCTTGTCGAACCCGCTCGTGAGGTTGCGAATGACCTCTCCGTCGATCGCGGAGAGCAGCACGATATCCAGCTCGAAGTCGCGCCGGTTGCCGACCACGGCGGCCAGCATCTCGCCGCTCGGCGAGGGCTCCATCGAGAGCACGGCCGCGTAGGGCGTCCGCTCGGGATTCGGCGCGAGGTTGCGCCCGTAGTCCGCCGGCCGCTCCTTGTCGCGGAACGGCTTGAAGCGCTCCTTGAGGTACCGGTCGAACTGGTCGTCGAACTCCTCGGCCTTGAGTTTGAAGGCTTCCTCGTAGGCCGTCTCGTTGCCGCCGAGCACGTTGCGGCGCAGGCCGAGCAGGAAGCTGCGCACGCCCTCCTGTCCCCAGCGCGCCTCGATGAACTCGAACGCCGCGTGGCCGAGCGAGTAGGGGAGCCGGCCGCTCAGCGCCGGCACGTAGAACTGGCTCATGCGCGGCACGTTGTCGGTCAACGCCGCGTCGCGCACCGCCATCAGGTCCATCGCGTTCCAGTACCCCGCCATGTAGTTGGCGAGGCCCTCGTCCACCCAGAGCGGCAGGTCCGCGCCCATCAGCCCGCGGGGCACGACGTCGAACTCGAAGATGTGGGTCAGCTCATGCGTGATGAGCCGGTAGAGCTGGTCGGGTGGCTCGTCGATCGGCAGCACCATCCGCCGCCCCTCGGGTTCGGCAAACGCCAGCACGCCTTCGGGCAGCTCGGCCCCCAGGATGTTCTGCTGCTGAAAGTCGCTCTGCGTCTTGAACAGGACGATCGGCACCTTCTGCGCGAGGTCGTACTTCAGCGCCGCGGCAATGTGCTGGTAGGCGTTCTCGGCGTAGGACGTGACGCGCTCGAGGTGCGGCTCGATCTCGGGCGAGAAGTAGATCTCGAAGTGCTCGCTCTCGTAGATGTGCCAGTCGAACTGGGTGTAGCGCACCCGATTCTTGCCGAAGTAGGGCACAAACGGCGTTTGCGCGGCCGCCATGGCCACCAAGCCGGGAAAGCCGGCCACGAACACACCGAGCAGGATCGTCAGGAGACGGCGGTGGTGCCTGCGCATGGAATCACCTCAAACGGCGGGCATCGCGAAACCTGGATTGTACACCCGGGCTGCGACCCGGGGCGGGACGCCGGCCTGGTTCAAGCAAACGGTGTGCCTCAGCGCCTCGCCGCACCCGGGCCGCGTCGCCTGGCGCGGATCGGCCCCCATCTTGTGCAGAGGACACTCATCGCGCGTCGACCGAACCTCCGGGAGGACTGTAGTAATGTGTGGGAATGATGTCGGCCGATTCAGGCTGGCGGCCTCTCTGGCGGAGCCGATGGCTGCGCGCGGTGGTGGTGGCCGTCGCGCTCGGCGCCTGGCCCGCGTGTCAAGCGCGCTCGACGCCGGCCGACGGCGCCGCGCCGCTGAATTTCACGCTCAAGGACATGGCGGGCCAGTCGGTGAACCTCGCGGACTACGTGGGCCGGCCGCTCCTCATCAACTTCTGGGCGACCTGGTGCGGGCCCTGCCGGATCGAGATTCCCTGGCTCATCGAGCTGCAGGACCGCTACCGGGAGCGCGGCCTGGTCGTCCTCGGCATCTCGGCCGACGACGAGCCGGCGGACCTGCGGCAGTTCGCGGCGGACTTCAAAATGAATTATCCCGTCCTGGTGGGTCTGGGCCACGACGACCTGCTGAAGGCGTATGATGCCGTAGACCTGTTGCCGATCACCTGGTTCGTGAAGCGCGATGGCGCGATCGCCGGGAAAGGCGTCGGCATTCACTCGAAAGACTGGTTCGACGAGCAAGTGAAAGCGCTGTTCTAACGTGACCGACAAGAAAAAAGCCCTTCCGATCGCTCCCGCCGTCGACCCCGTCGTGGCGCGCCTCGCCTGCGGCTGCCGCGTGACGTTCCGCGCCGGCGTCGAAGGCAGCCCGGTGACGGTGGTCGTCGCCGACAAGGCCCCTGGCTGCTCGACCCTGCTCCACGTGGCCGGCCTGCCCGTGTTCGATCACCGCGAAGCGCTCCGCCCCTCAACGCGGCCGCTCCCGTCGGTGCAGTCGGACTACGAAGAGAACTAGCGTCAGTACACACCCTCTGTCACCGACGTCTGGAACTTCGAGAACGGCCGCACGTTCCTGACCCCGTCCCACGGATAGCGTTCGCACGGAGGCTCGCGCTCGGCTTCGTCGCGTTCGAGGAACCGCGGCATGAAGAACTCCTTCGTCAGCGTCGTCAGCCGCACGCGGCCGGTTTCGCCGTAGCCCACCACCCGCGTCGGATTGTCCGGATCGACGACCTCGAGCACCGCTCGTGGGCGGGGCGGGAAATAGATGATGGCGTAGTTGTCCGCCAGGTCGAACGGCTTGTGGACCGCGAGGCCCATCAGCGTGTTGCCATAGGTGGGCGCGAAGAAGACGCCGTCGAGCACCTCCTCGCGGACCCACCGGTGGAACTGCGGCGTCATCTCGGTGCCGCCGCAGAAGATGCCGCGGATGCCCGCCTTTTTCAGCGAGACCTTCTCCGCCAGCGCCTCGAGCAGCTTCGGGGTGATGAACATGCAGCGGATGTTGTCGTGCGCCTTCAGCAACGTCAGGGCCTGATCGATGACGTGGCGCTTGTAGGCCTCCACCTGGTCCATCTGCCGCGCCTTCAGCAGCTTGATGACCCAGCGCGGATCGAGGTCGACGCAGAACGAGATGCCGCCGCGGTGCTGGGCCAGGTGCTCGACGGCCAGCCGGAGGCGGCGCGGGCCCGAGGGGCCCACCATCAGCCAGTCGCTGCCCGGCGGAAACGCGTCGTCAGGCAGGGTCGCGCTGAACTGCTCGTAGTCGATGCGGAAGTCCTCGATGTTGATGCGCGACTTCGGCACGCCGGTCGAGCCGCCGGTTTCAAAGACGTAAATGGGCCTCGTCGCGAAGGCTTTCGGCACCCACCGGCGGACGGGCCCGCCGCGGAGCCACTCGTCCTCGAAGAAGCCGAACCGATCGAGGTCGGCGTAGGTCTGGATTTCGGTGCGGGGGTCCCAGTCGAGGCGCTTGGCGAAATCCAGCCAGAACGGGGTGCCGGTATCGGGATCGAAGTGCCAGCGGACGATCTCGCGGACGTGAGCGTCAAGTTCTGCGGTGGTGACGGCTTTCATCGGGGGAGATTATCGATCATTCCAATCGGCGGTCTACACTGAGGCCATGTTGCACATCCCCCTGCTTCGCCGCGGGCGGCCGTACCGCAGCCTCGATGTGGCCCGCGTGCCCCACCACGCCACCCGCCAGCCCTTCGCAGAAATCAGTCAGGCCAACGCTGGGTTGATCCGGCGCGATCTGTCGGACCAGGCGACCGCGCGGGCCGCGCTGGCCGCCGTTCCCGTCACCCGCCTGTTCGACAGTTGCCAACAGGCGGCCGAGGTCTTTCTCGAGGGCACGCTGCCCATCGGTGACGAGCGGCAGTCGCCGGACGACTACGTCACGCAGTTGTCGGCCACGACCGGCATGCCCCACGTGATGGTGCGGCGTAACATGCAGCGCGTGACGTCGGTGCTGCGGAACCTGCCCGACATCCTGCGCGGCCTCACGCGCGGTCTCGACCCGGCCGTGCTCGATCGCGGCTTCGGTGAACTGAACGGCCAGGCCGTCAGCTTCGCGCCCCGGTCCCACGCCCTCGGGGTCGTCCTGCCCAGCAACTCGCCGGGCGTGCACGGGCTGTGGCTGCCGGCCATCCCGCTGAAGATGCCGCTCGTGCTCCGCCCGGGCAGCAGCGAGCCGTGGACGCCGTTCCGGCTGCTGCAGGCGCTGATGGCGTGCGGCGTGCCACCCGAGGCGTGCTCGTACTATCCGAGCGACCACGCCGGCGCAGGGGAGATCGTCCGCCGCTGCGGTCGCAGCATGTTCTTTGGCGACCTGGGCGCGATCGGGACCGTCGCCGGCGATCCGCGCGTGGAGCTGCACGGCCCCGGTTACAGCAAGGTGCTGATTGGGCCGGACACGATGGGCCGCGCCGACGAGTTTCTGGACGCGATCGCGACATCGGTGGCCGCCAACGGCGGCCGGTCCTGCGTGAACGCGTCGGGGATCTGGCTGCCAGCCGACGGAGCCGCCGCCCTGGCCGAGGCCCTCGCGAGGCGTCTGGCGACCATCCAGCCGCGCGTGGCGGACGACCCCGAGGCCGCCATCGCGCCGTTCGTGGATCCCGCGGTGGCGCGCCGGATCTCGCAGCAAATCGACGCCGGCCTTGACGAGCCCGGCGCCGAGGAAGTGACCGCGCGGTTCCGGACGGGTCCGCGCCTCGTGGAGATGGGCGGCTGCACCTATCTGCTGCCGACCGTCGTCCACTGTCACTCGACGTCACACGCGCTCGCGAACCGCGAGTTCCTGTTTCCATTCGTGTCGGTCGTGGACGTCTCGCCGGAAGAAATGGCCGCCATGCCCGCGCCGATGGGCCCGACCCTGGCCTGCATGGTGCTCACCGACGATCGCGCGCTCATCGATCGCGTGCTCCGGTCCGACTCGATCAGCCGCCTGAACCTGGGTCCGATCCCGACGAACGAAATTCGCTGGGACCAGCCGCACGAAGGGAACCTGTTCGAGCACCTGTACGTGCGGAGATCGTTTCAGAGGGCGGGGTAAGAGCGGGGTTCGAGGGTTCCAAGGTTCGAGGGGAACCGAGAACCGAGAACCGAAAACCGTGTCCATTCCATGAGATTGCTCTACCTCACCGCCGGCGCCGCAGACATGTACTGCGGCAGCTGTCTGCGGGACAACGCGCTGGCGGCGGCGCTGAAGGCGCGGGGGCACGACGTCGTCCTCATGCCCGTCTACACGCCGACACGAACGGATGAGACGAACGTCAGCGAGTCGCGCGTGTTCTTTGGCGGCATCAGCGTCTACCTGCAGCAGCACGTGCCGTTCCTCCGTCGGACACCGGCGGTGCTGGATCGGCTCTGGGATGCCACGCCGGTCTTGCGGCTGGCGTCGAAGCGGCAAATCAAAGTCGACCCGTCGTTGCTGGGACGCATGACGGTGTCGATGCTGCGAGGCGCCGAGGGGAATCAGGCGAAGGAAGTCGACAAGCTGCAACAGTGGCTCGCCACCGAGCCGCGCTTCGACGTCGTCAACCTGCCGTTCAGCCTGCTGATCGGGCTGGCGAAGCCCCTGCGGCAGCGGCTGGGCATCCCCATCGCGTGCACGCTGCAAGGCGAGGACCTGTTCCTCGAGCAACTGGGCGAGCCCTGGAAGGCCGACGCGCTCGCCCTGATTCGCCGCGGCGTGGTCGATGTGGATGTCTTCATCGCCGTCAGCGACTACTACCGCACGTTCATGAGCGGCTACCTGGGCATCGAGCCGGGCCGTATTCGCACCGTCCCGCTCGGCATCTCGATGGACGGCCACGCAACCCGGCCCGTCCGCAAGGCGCCGCCGTATACCGTGGGCTACTTCGGACGCATCGCGCCGGAGAAGGGGCTGCACCTCCTCGCGGAAGCCTATCGCCGGCTCCGTGCACGCATGGCGGACACACCGATGCGTCTGCTCGCCGGCGGCTACCTGCTCGACGAGCATCGCGGGTATTTTGCCGACATCACGCGCAAGATGGGGCAGTGGGGGCTCGGCCAGGAGTTCCGCTACGCCGGCGCGCCCGACCGCGCGGGCAAGATTGCCCTCCTGCACGAGATGGACGTCTTCTCCATGCCCGCCACCTACGACGAGCCGAAGGGGATGTCCGTACTCGAAGCGATGGCCAACGGCGTACCCGTTGTCCAGCCGCGCCGCGGCGCGTTCACCGAGATGGTCGAGCGCACGGGGGGAGGCCTACTCGTGCCGCCCGACGATCCGGAGGCGCTCGCGGAGACATTGCAGTCGCTGCTGGCCGATCGCGCGCGCGCCGAGGGGCTGGGCGCCGCCGGCGCTGCCGGCGTCCGGCGGTTCTACGACGTCGCGCGCATGGCGGAGACGGCCGAGGGCGTCTATCGGGAGCTGGCCCCCCCATGCTAATCGCCAGCCACGTCTCGAAGCGCTTCGAGTCGCAGGGCGCGCTCGTGGTCCTCGACGATGTCTCGCTCACGGTCGCACCCGGCGACGCCGCTGCGATCATGGGGCCGTCGGGTTGCGGCAAGAGCACGTTGCTCTACATGCTCGGTGCGCTCGAACCGCCGACGAGCGGGACCGTGACGCTCAACGGGACCAATCCCTATGAGCTGGACGAGCGGCGGCAGGCGGCGTTTCGCGGGGCGAACGTCGGGTTCGTGTTTCAGGATCACCTGCTGCTGCCGCAGCTCAGCGCGCTCGACAACGTGCTCGTCCCCGCGCTGGCCTCCACAGGTCGGTCCAACGGCGACGCGCCCAGCCGGGCGCGCGAACTCCTCGTCGCGGTCGGCCTCGAGGCGCGGCTGTCGCATCGGCCCGCCGAGCTGTCAGGCGGCGAACGCCAGCGTGTCGCTCTGGCGCGCGCCCTGATCCGGCAGCCGTCGGTCGTGCTCTGCGACGAGCCCACCGGCAATCTCGACCGGCGGTCGGCCGAGGCGGTCGGCGACCTGCTCGCCCGGCTGCCTGCCGATCAGCACGCCGCGCTCGTCGTCGTCACGCACAGCCCGGCGCTGGCCGCGCGCTTTCCCCGCCGGTATGAGATCGACGACCGCCGCCTGCGCGAGGTGACATGAGCGTCCCGCTCGTGCGATCGAGCCTGCGCTTCTACTGGCGCAGTCACGTCGCCCTGCTCTGTGGCGTCGCCACGACGGTGGCCGTGCTCGCGGGGGCGCTGCTGGTCGGGGCATCCGTGCGCGCCAGCCTCGCGGACCTCGCGCGCGCCCGGCTCGGCCGGACGAACCTTGTGCTCGCAGCCGAGACACCGTTCCCGGCGAACCTGGCGACTCGGCTGCCGCCCCGCCTGAGCGTTCGTGCGGACGACGTCGCACCTCTCCTGGTGCTCGAGGGTGGGGTGAACCATCCCGAATCCGAGCGGCGCGCGCAGGGTGTCGCCGTCTACGGCATCGACGACCGATTCTTTGCGTTCCATCAGGCCACAGCGTCGGCCCCAGCGACCGGCGACGTGCTGCTCAGTCCAGCGCTGGCCGCAGAATTGCGCCCAGTGGCCGATGAGGCCGTCGTCGTTCGCGTCGAGCGCCCGTCGGCGGTGCCGCTCGATTCACTGCACGGCCGGCGCGACGACGCGGGACGGTCGCTGCGGTTGGCGTATCGGGGTGAGCTGGATCGCGCGTCGATGGGCGAGTTCTCGCTGGCGCCGGCTCAGACCGCGGTGCGTGCCGCGTTCGTCGCGCTCTCACGGCTGCAGGCGGCCATCGACCAGTCCGATCGCGTCAACACGCTGCTGATTGCGCCGGCGGGGGAGTCGGCCCCGCTCGACGTGTCAGGCATGCGCCGCGCGCTCCGAGACGCCCTCGAGCCCGCCGACCTCGGGCTCACGTTCGAGCCGGCGCCAGGCTCGCCGGTGGTGATCGTGAACGCGGCGAGTGGTCTCATCGCCGATCAGGCGGCGTCGGCGATTGCCGCCACGGCGCGCGACGCGGGTCTGCCGGTCATGCCCGTACTGACGTGGCTCGCGAATCGCATGACGGTTGGTGATCGCACCGTGCCGTACTCGCTCGTCACGGCCATCGATCCCGCCGCCACCGAGGATGCCGTGGCAGGCGTGCTGGCCTCAGCGCCCGCCGGCGGGCCGCCGCCCATCGTGCTCAATGACTGGGCGGCGCGCGATCTCGGCGCGCGCCCCGGTGACGTCGTCCACCTCGCGTACTACCGCTGGGCAGACAGCGGACAGCTCGTGACCGAGTCGGCTGACTTCCGGCTGGCGGGCTCCGTGCCCCTGGCGGGGCTGGCTGCCGATCGCGATCTCGCGCCTGACTATCCCGGGATCACCGACACGCGCAGCCTCGCCGACTGGGACCCGCCGTTTCCGATCGATCTCAAGCTCGTGCGGCCAATTGACGACGAGTACTGGGAGCGATTTCGCACGACACCGAAGGCGTTCATCACGCTGGCGGCTGGCCAGCCGTTGTGGCAGAGCCGCCACGGCCGCGTGACGTCGCTGCGCGTCGGCGCCGGCGCCGACCCCGCGGCGGTCGCCGAACGCCTGCGCGCGGCGGCCACGCGTGCTGTCGATCCGTTCCAGGCGGGCTTCAGCCTGGTCGACGTCAGCGGCGAGCGCGAAGAGGCCGCCGGCGGCACGACCGACTTCGGCGCCTACTTCTCGTATTTCAGCTTCTTCCTCATCGTCTCGGCGCTGCTGCTGACCGCGGTCTTCTTCCGGCTCACGGTCGAACAGCGCCTCGCGCAGGTCGGCCTGCTGCGCGCGACGGGCTTCTCGCTCGCCGCGATTCGCGGCCTCTTCCTGCGCGAAGGACTCATCGTCGCGTTCGCCGGCGCGATGCTCGGGGCGCTCCTCGCGATTGGCTGGGCGGGGCTGCTCATGTGGGGCTTGCGGACATGGTGGGTGGGCGCGGTGGGCACGACCGACCTGCGCCTGCACGTGGATGCGCGGTCGCTTGCCGTGGGAATTGGCGGCGGGCTGGCCGCAGCCACGCTTTCCGTCGTGCTGGTGATGCGGGGCCTTCGCCGGCTGACGCCGCGGCAGCTGCTCACCGGCGCATCGGATCTCGAGACCATCGGCGCGGGTCGCGGCGCCGGCGTGGCGGCGATGGCCTGCCTCGCGGCTGCCGCGCTGCTGCTCGTGCTCGCCGGCACGGATCGGCTGCCGGCCGCGGCCGGGTTCTTCGGCGCAGGCGGCCTCGTGCTGGCCGGCGGGATGGCGGCCTTTCGCCGCTGGCTCGGACGTCGGCGTCCACGGCTCGGCGGCCCAGGGCGCGTCGCGCTCTGGCGGCTCGGCACGGCCAACGCCTCATGGCGGCCCAACCGCAGCCTGGCCGCTGCCGGCCTGGTCGCGACGGCCGTGTTCCTGCTGGTCGCCGTGGATTCGTTCCGGAAAGACGCGACGTCCACGGCCGGCACGGGCGGCTTCGCGTTGCTCGCCGAATCAACCGTGTCGATCCTCGATGACCCGTCCACGCCTGCCGGCCGCCTGGCGCTGGGCCTGCAGGACGCCACGTCCGATCCGCAATGGGCCGGCATCGACCTCGTCCCCGCGCGGCTTCGGCCCGGCGACGAGGTGGGCTGCCTGAATCTCTATCGCCCGATGCGCCCCCGCGTGCTTGGTGTTCAACCGTCGGTGTTCGCGGGAACCAGCTTCGAGTTCGCGGACTCCGTGGCGACGACGGACGCCGAGCGGGCGCAGCCCTGGCGGCTGCTCGATCGTCCGGCCGAAGACGACGTGGTGCCGGCCATGGCGGATGCGACGTCGCTGCGCTACTCGCTGCATGCCGCCGTCGGGGATGTGATCGAGATCGACGCCGATACCGCACGTCCGATCCGTCTCCGCATCGTCGCTGCGCTGCACGACTCACTGCTGCAGGGTGAGCTGATCGTCTCGGACGCTGCCTTCCGCGTGCTCTTCCCGCGCGAGCCTGGCTATCGCATGCTCTTCTTCCGCGTGCCGGAGGGCACGCCGGCGCGGCTGGATGAGACGACGAGACTGGTGGAGGAGCGGCTGGCATCGTTCGGAGTCGACGTTGAGCGATCGGCAGACCGGATTGCCGCGTATCACCGCGTCGAGAACACCTATATCTCCACGTTTCAGACGCTCGGCGGCTTCGGGCTGCTGCTGGGCACTCTGGGCCTCGCGGCGATCACGGCGCGCAATGTCCTCGAACGGCGCCGCGAGCTGGCGCTCCTCGGCGCGGCTGGCCTGACGCGCGGCGATCTCGGAGTGCTCGTCGGCGCCGAGCAGGCGACGGTGGTCATCGCCGGCATGCTGATCGGGGTCACGGCCTCGCTCCTGGCGGTCGCGCCCGTGCTGGTCGAGCGCGGGCGCGGGTTCCCGCGGCTGCCGCTCGTGTGGTTGCTCGTCGTGGCGGTCGCCGGCGCCGCGGTGGCGCTGTTGTCGGCGCGGATGGTTCGTCGGCTGCCGTTGGTGGCGTCGCTCCGCGGGCAGGAGTAGGATGCGGTCGAACCCTCCAGGCGCATGACGCGCGACGAAGTCCGAGCGGTACTCAGGCGCCATCACGACGCGGTCAATCAGCATGACGCGCGAGCCGTCGAGGCGCTGTACGCCCACGACGCGGTGCTGGTCAGTCCCCTGTTCCATGCGGTCCATGGCCGGGCGGCGATCGGGCGATCGTTCGAGCGGTTGTTCGCGATCTTTCCCGATTACGCGATCACGATGCAGGACGAACTCTTCATCGCCGAGGGCCACCGGGCGGCCCAGTTCGGCACGGTCACCGCCACGCAGCGTCTCGAGCTGTTCGGCCTGCCGCCGACTGGGCAGCCGATCGAGTATCACGCCGCGCGCCTCTTCACCCTGCACGACGGCCTCATCGTGTACGAACAGCGGCTCTACGACTTTGGCGGCGTCCTGGAGCGCCTCGAAAAGACACGCCTCGATCGCGAGCTGACGTTGGCCTCGGCGGTGCAGCAGACGCTGATGGCGCGCCGGCATCCCACGAGCGTCGCCTTCGACGTCGTCGGCTCATCGCTGCCGTGCCGCGCGATCGGTGGCGACTTCGTCGAATACGTTGATCTGCCCAATGGCGATTTCTGGATGGCCCTGGGCGATGTCTCGGGCAAGGGGCCGGCCGCCGCGCTGGTGGGTGCGATGCTGCAGGGCATGTTCGCCATGGTCGCCGCCGGATCGGCCGCGCCCGACGACGTGCTGGGCCGCCTCAATACCGCCCTGTATCGGCGGGGCATCGATCCGAGCTATGCCACGCTCTTCTGCGGCCGGCTGTCGCCGGCCGGCTGGCTCGAGTACGCCAACGCGGGCCACGCGCCGCCGTTCCTGATTACCCGCGACAGCGCGCGGGCACTTACGTCGGGTGGTCCGATGCTCGGCGTGTTCGAGACCGCCGCCTTTCCGTCCGAGCGCCTTCGCCTCGAACAGGGCGACACGCTGGTCGCCTACAGCGACGGTGTCACCGAGGCGGCCGCGCCCGACGGGGAAGACTTCGGTCTGGTCAGACTGGTGGCGGAAACGCGATCCGCACACGGCCGCCCCGTCGCCGAGCTGGCCGACCGCGTGATGACCGCCGTTCGCGCCTTCACCGGCGCGACGGTGCTGACCGACGACGCCACGATTGTGGCCGTGAGAATGAGATAGGCTCGGTGCCCACCGGACCTCAGGCCGTGGAGTGAATGACCGAGAATCGCCGCGCGTTCGACCAGACGCATGACGCGTTTCGGCGCCGGGATCCCGTGGCGATCCGTCGGGCGCTTGCGCAGGATCCGGAACTGCGCGGGCACATCGACGACCCTGTCTTCAGTTTCGACGCGCCGGCCATCGTGGCGTTTGCTGACGATCCCGCCATCGTGTCGGTGCTGCTCGAGTTTGGCGCCGATCCGAATCGGCGCAGCGACTGGTGGGCGGGCGGCTTTCACGCGCTGCACTCGGCCACGGGAGCGGCCGCGGACATCCTGATCGCCGCGGGCGCTGTCCCCGACGCCTGCGCAGCGCGAGACGCTCGAGATCCTGCTGAGGTTCGCGTCGCCCCTCCAGCGTCTGCAGTTCGCCTGCCGAGAGGCCGACGCGGCCACCGCGCGGGCGTTGGTGCGCGGGCATCCCGGCCTCGTGTCGTCGATGCCATCAGGGATGGGCACTATCACGCGACGCCGCTCGGCTGGTGCTGCCGCGGGTCGCTGCACGGCAGCCCGGCCCATGACCATGCCGCGGTCGCCCGGCTGCTTCTCGGCGCCGGCGCCCGACCCGGTCCGGACACGGAGCACGCGTCGCCCGCGGTGCAAGCAGCGCTGGCGGCCTGACACGACGCCCCGGAAGCGGGGCAGCCCGGGCCGCTCCCTTGACACGCCTGCGTGCCGGCGGCTACTTTCTGCCACCCACTCGAAACGCGAGGTCCCCGCCATGAGAACCAGCCGACGAACGTTTCTTCAGACCGCCGCGGCGTCCACGGCCGCCGTGACGCTGGCCTCGCGTGCCGACGCGGCCGCGCGTCAGGCGGGCAGGCCCTTCGTGCCGAACAAGACGCCGCTGAAGCTCGGGCTGATGACCTACCAGATCGGGCAGAGCTGGGATCTCCCGACCGTCATCAAGAACTGCACCGAGACGAAGTTCGAGCACGTGCAGCTTCGGACCACGCACAAGCACGGCGTGGAAGTGGCGCTGACCAAGGCGCAGCGCGCGGAGGTGAAGCAACGTCTCGCCGACGCCGGCCTGGCGGTCAGCCTGGCGAGCGCGTATCAGTATCATTCGCCCGATCCGGCCGACGTCCGACGGAACATCGAAGGAACCAAGGAGTACCTGCAGCTGGCGGCCGATGTCGGGGCCCAGGGCGTTCGCGTGTTTCCGAACGCCGCGCCGGACGAGGGCCGGCCGGAGCGGCAAAAGATCCTGGAACAGATTGGCAAGTCGCTCGCCGAGTGCGCCACGGTTGGCCACAGTCTCGGCGTGCAGGTCCGCGTGGAAGAGCATGGCAACGGCACGTCGAACATTCCGGTCATCAAGCAGATCCTGGACTTCGCCAATCATCCGCACCTGGCGATGATCTGGAACTGCTCGGCCAGCGACACCGGCAAGGGGCCGGGGCTTCCCAAGGGCTTCGAGGGGATGGGGATCGACGCGCAGTTCAACCTGGTGAAGGGCCGGATCGGCAACGTGCACCTGCGCGAGCTGTCCAGCGACTACCCGTGGCGCGATCTCTTCCGCCTGCTGAGCCAGTCCGGCTACCAGGGCTACTGCGACGTGGAAGTCTCACCGGAGAGCGCGGAACCCGTCCGGTACATGCGCAACTACCGCGCCCTGTTCCTGGCGCTCCAGAACGCGGTCTAGCCCCGGGGCCGGCCGCGCGCCCGGCACGGCGGTGGCCCGCCCGCCCGACACCGTCCTTCCGGCGGGCGAGCACCGTCTTGCCCGATTGTGGTGTTCCCGGGGACAGACCCCTCGACGCGGAGGCGGTCCACTGCCGGGCATTGCGTGATGACCGCTGGCACAATCTGTGCCCTTCCCGCGGTGGAGGGTACTCATGCACACCGATCTCCTGGCAGTTGCGCTCGCGTTCATGGTGAGCGGCACTCCGGCACCACAGGGCGCGATCACGGCGGTCAGCGTGGCAGCGCCGCCCGGTCAGACCGAAGTCGTGGTGACGGTGCGCGGCGACAATCCCTGCGGAGCGGTCACCGTCGATTATGGCGACGGCAGGAAGATCACGCACGCGATCGTCGCGCTCCCCATGACGTTTGCTCACCAGTACACAAAGGCTGGGGAATATCAGGTGGGCGCCGGCGGCAACGGCAATTGCGGCGGCCAGGTGAGCACGCGCATCAGGGTGCGGCCGTCACACGTGCGGGCGCCTCAGCCGCAGCCCGAACCGGCGAAGCCGGCCCCTCGACGGGCGGCGGTCGACGCCATCGATCTCGACGGCAACGGCCGCATCACGGCCGGGGAGTGGAAGGGCACCGAGGCGGTGTTCCGGACAATCGACCAGGACGGTGACGGCGCGCTGAGCCTCACGGAGGTGGAGGACGGCGCCGTCGAGGTGTTCGCGAGCCTGGACGAGAACGGCGACCGGCGCATCAGCCCCCGCGAGTGGCGCACGGCCCGGACGAGTTTTGACGACTACGATCGGAACGGCGACGGCCTCGTTACCCCCGCCGAGTTCGGCGTCCAGGCGGCGGCCGTCGGTGTGGCGGGCCGACGCGCCACGGCCGGTCCGCGCGGCCAGACCAGGGCGATCGTCGTCCGCGCGGCGGAGGCGTGGACGGACACGGGCATCACCGTACGCGCGGGTGACCTGCTCACGTTCACGGCCAGCGGCACGATTCGCTTGAGCGGCAATGCCGATGACGTGGCCCTACCGCGCGGTGCCAAGTCCGGCCGGCAGGTTGCGGACGGGCCGGTGCCGGACGGAGTGGCGGGAGCGCTCATCGCGCGCGTCGGCAACTCGGCGCCGATCGTCATCGGCGATCAGACGCGCCCCGTGCGGATGCCGGGCACCGGGCGGCTGTTCCTCGGC
>CAZFAT010000333.1:0-4329 GCA_964517075.1 uncultured Solibacteraceae bacterium | reverse complement strand
GGAGAGAACCCGGAGGAGGGCCGGCGGCGGTCGGAGTTGCCGAAATGGCCTACGGGTGCACACGAACGGAAAGCCTGGGGCCGACCTGAAGGTCGGCCCCTCCATTCCGGCAGGGGAGCCGCCGACCTTCAGGTCGGCGGGTGGGGCGGTGTATCAGTCCGGCTACAGATCCGCGAGCCGCGCGGTCGCATCGCCGAAGCGGTCGAGCCGGACGTCCATCCGGTCCATCAGCGACAGATACAGACTGCACGCCTTCCGGTGGTCGTCCCCTTTGTCGACGTAGTTCAGGATCCGCCCGGTCTTGAGCGTGCCGCCGCCCTTGCCGGTGAGCAGGATGGGCAGCTTCTCGGCGCTGTGCGCGTCGCCGTCGAACAGGCTGGAGGTGCACACCAGAATCGAGTTGTCGAGCAGCGTCGTCTCGCCCTCGGAGATCGACTTCATGCGCTCGGTGAGGTAGGCGAACTGGGCGATGTGGAACTGATTGGTCTTCAGGTACATCGCCTCCTTCTCGGGCGCGCGGCCGTTGTGGGTGAGATCGAGGTGCAGCGCGCCCTGCACGCCTTCCAGGAACTTGAAGTTCATCTGGGACAGGTCGTTGTTCAGCATGAGCGTCGCGATGCGCGTCTTGTCCATCTGGAAGGCGAGCACCACGAGGTCGAGCATCAGCCGCATGTGGTCCGGCACGTCCTGCGGCAGATCGTTCTTCGGCCGCGGCATGTCGGGCCGTTCGATCGTGGGACGCCAGCCCTCGAGGCGCTCTTCTTTCGAGGCGCGTTCGATGCGCCGCTCGATGTCGCGGATGGACTCCAGGTACTCATTCAGCTTGACGTTGTCGCCCCGGCTGATGCGCGTCCGCAGGCTGTGCGAGTCCTGCAGGACCTCGTCGAGAATGCTGCGGTCGAGCGCGCGGCCGGTCCCGTCGCCCACCAGCCGATCGAACGCGCGCGACGGGTAGATCTCCTTCGCGGCGGGTTTCGTCGGCGAGACCCACGACACGCTGGAGCCGTAGATCATCGACACGCCGTCCTCGAGCCGCAGTTCGTTCGGCTCGATGCCCAGGACGAGGCTCGGAATCGCGGTCCGGCTGCCGACGCGCCCGGCGAGGACCTGGTCCATCGACGTGCCCACCCGGATCTCGTTGGGATCGAGGCTGACGGGCGCCCCCGACAGCACGTTCATGCGTCCGAGGTGGGGACTGGTGGAGGTGAAGGCTGACTTGTTGAACAGTCCCTCGACGAACACCATGTCGTCGCGGTGGGGCAGCATCGGCTGCACCGCCGGGCCCAGTTCCATCGTGCTGCCCGCGCCCTTGGCCCACCAGTGAATGGGTTCCACGCCGTTGGAGAAGAACACGATCCCCAGGCGCAGCGGCGGCGTGTTCGCCTTGCTCGCGGCGGCCTGCCCGAGGACCGGCAGCGATTCCATCCACGGGAGCGTCAGCGCGACGCCCATGCCTCGCAGGAAATGACGGCGCGACGGAAGGTGTGGACGGTCCATGCTCATGGGAGACCTGCTTTCAGCGTCGGGGCGGCGGGTGGCACGGTCGTGTCGGCGGCGCGATGGCGGAACTGGCGGCTGGCGACGGTGCGCACTGCCAGGTCGGAGATGGTGGCGCCGCCGCCGGCCGCCGTCATCTCGGCGATGAGCGGGCGATCGGACGCGAGGACGGTGCGTCCCAGCGCGTAGCCGAGCATCTTCTTCGACAGGGTGGTCAGGATCTGCGGTTCCTGGGTCTCGAGGTACTTCAGCAGACCCGGGGCGCCGACGATGGTCGTTCGGTCGGCGAACTCGCCCGTCGTATCGACCGCCTTGCCGTCGGCGTAGGTGTCGCGCGGCCGGCCGACCGCATCGAAGCCCTCGAGCGGAAACCCGAGCGGATCGATGCGCAGGTGGCAGTTCGCGCACGTGGCGTTGCGTTTGTGCTGGGTCAATCGCTCGCGCAGCGTCAGGCCGTTGAACGCCTGGTCGTCACCGGGAATGGAGCCGGCGTCGGCCGGCGGCGGCGGCGTCGGCGTGCCGAGGAGACGCCGCAGCACCCAGTCGCCGCGCTTGACCGGACTCGTGCGGAGCGGCGCGGACGTGGCCGTCAACACCGCCCCGAGCCGCACCGCGCCGCCGCGATTGAAGGCGCCCGCGCCCTCGACGCGCTCGGTGGGCCCCGTGGACGTCAGATCCCGGTTGATGCCGTAGAACTCCGCCAGCGGCTTGTTGAGGAACGTGTAGTCGGCGTGCAGGATCTCGCGCACGGGGCGCTCGTGGCGGACGATGTATTCGAACGTGGAGATGGCTTCGTCGTACATCGCGGCCTTCACGTCTTCGGTGAATTCGGGGAACCGTCCCGTGTCCACGCCCCGGTACTCATCGAAGTGGTAGAAGCCGAGCCACTGGCCGAAGAACTCCGTCGCGAACCGGCGCGCCTTCGGGTCCGCCAGCATGCGCTTGACCTGCGCGGCCAGCTTCGGCGCCTGGCTCAGCTCGCCGGCGCCCGCGGCCCGCCGCAGCTCGTCGTCGGGGATCGAGGACCAGAGAAAGAAACTCAGCCGGCTGGCCAGTTCCCACGCGTTGAGGGGCGCTTCGGCGCCGCGCGGCTGGGTTTCCACGCGATACAGGAAGGCCGGCGAGACGAGGATGCGCGCCACGAGCGCCCGGATGGCGCCGTCGTGATCGAGGCTGTGCGTGGTGCGCGCCTTCTTGTAGAAGGCCCGCAGCCCCGCCTGCTCGGCCGAAGTCAGCGGGCGACGCCACGCGCGGCTCGCGAGGGCGAGGGCATCGGTGAGGTGGCCGGGTTCGGCGGCCGCGTGCGCCTTCAGTACTTCGTTGTAGTGCGTGCGGAGGGCTAGGACGTAGGGCCGCGCCTCGGCGGGCAGCGCGGCAATCCCGGCCGCGTCCAGGTCCGCGATGCGCCGGCTCTTCAGTGTCACGCCGTAATGTTCGGCCAGCATCCCCAGGTAGGCGTCGTGATACGGCCACGAGCCGAAGAGGTCGTGCCACGCCTGATTCAGGCGCAGGCGTTCCGCGCCGTCGACCATGTTCTCGGTGAAGAACGTGTCGTTGCGCTGGTACTTGACGAAGAGAATGAACGCGTCGTGCTCGGGGCTGTTGTAGGTGTTGTCGAACGGCGGCGGCACGGGATCTTTGTCCGCCGGGTTGGCCTCGCCGTGCGAGTTGGGCGGCAGGAGCGACACGTACTCCGCGATCCCCGCCCGGAACGCCTGATAGCCGCCGCTGCCCGGCTCGCCGAGGATGACGCGCTGGCCCGCGTCGCGCGGCGAGCCCTTGGCCCGATCGGAGATGGCCACGCGGACCACCGCGTTCCGGTCGCGTCCCAGTTCGATCTCGGCCTGAAACTCGGCCGTGAGCCCGGCGGCCGGCGGGTCGATCGTAAACGAGACCGTGCCCGTCGTGGCGAAGTCATCCGGCGCGATAGAGGTGCCGTCCGGGCTCGTCCCGAATCCGAGTCGCGCCACGGCATCCGACGGCAGCACCGCGCGCAGGGGCTCGGTGGAGACGACCGGCCCGCCGCGGCCGCGCGCGCCGCCCCCGCCGCCCGCGCCGCCGCGACCGCCGGCGGCGGCCGAACGCGTCACCACCCGCGGGTTGCGCCAAATCACGACGGGTGTGACGCCCGCTGACGGGTTCACGCTCGCGAAGGTCAGGTGGACCGTGGCCGGCGTCGCCGGTCCGGGTGCGGCCCCACGCCGCCCGCGGCCGCCACCCGCCGCGAGGCCGTACGTGAACCGGTGCGTCGGCGACACCTTGAGCGTCGTGTCGTCGAACAGCAGCGGGCTCTCGTCGCCGGCGCCGCCGGCGGCCAGGTCGCCCCGGGCGAAGAACCAGCTCGGCCAGGTCGTGAGCGCTTTGTAGAGGCCGTCGCACCCGGCCCGCGCCGCGGCGAGCGAGGCCGCGCGGTCCGTGGTCGGCGCGGGGAGTTTCTTCCACGCTTCGACGGTGTCGCGCGTGGGATACCGGGTGTTGGGCGTATTGACCACGGTCCAGATGTGATCGGCGAACCGGCCGGTGATCCCTTCCTTCGCGGCGAGCCCTCGAATCGTGGCCGACGGATCGCCCAGCGCCGCGCGGTGCCTGTAGTACCACGCGACGTAGAACGCCTTGCCGTACCGCTCGAGGCCGAACGGCCGGCCGCCTTCACCGGACACGACGCGAAAGCCCTTGGTGGCGTACAGATGATTGATCCGGTTCAGCGCGAACAGCTCGAGGCCCGTCTGGCCGGTATCGGCGTAGAACTCGAGCGGACCCGCGCCGATCGTTGCGTGCTCGGCGACCTGTTTCGCGGCGTCGAGATAACGTTCGACGACCGTGTCCTCGACG
>CAZFAT010000332.1:0-2738 GCA_964517075.1 uncultured Solibacteraceae bacterium | reverse complement strand
GTGCCTCTCGTCGCCCCAGAACAGGTGCGCCCTCGGCCAGTCGATCCTGGCGCGCCAGGGATGCGCCAGACTGCCGAGCAGGCCATACAGCCGGCGTGGCGTGTCTCCGCCGGTGAGCGAGATGACCACCGTCCCCCGCTCCGACACCGATCGCTCGATGAGCACGGTGAGGCATTCGGCCGTTTGGAGGGCGACGTCGCTGTCGGCCTCGACGACGGTCAGTCGCGCCATGGTCCCGCGGAGCGATCGAGCAGGACGTCGGCCTCGGATGGTCCCCGCGAGCCCGGCGCGTAGACGGGCACGCCTGGCGCCGCATCCCCCTCCCACCGCAGGATGGGGTCCACGACGTGCCAGCCGGCCTCGACGATGTCCATGCGGTGAAAGAGCGTCTGATCGCCAGTCATGGCGTCGAAGAGAAGCGTCTCGTACCCCGTACTGGGCTCCGCCTTGAACTGCGCTGCATAGCTGAACTCCATCAACACGGTCTCGAGTCGCGTCAGGGGCCCCGGGGCCTTGGCGTCGAACGACAGGCAGATCCCTTCGTCGGGCTGGATGCACAGCACGCGGACGTCCGGGTGCAGACCCTGTACCGGCGTCCTGCGGAAGAGGGTGAACGGGGCGCGCTGGAAATGAACGGCGATCTGCGATTCCAGCAGGTTGGCGGACAGGCAGCCGTCAGCGGGGCCGTTCGACATGACCGCCGAATTGCGCGCGAAGCGCAGACAGGAGCTTCTCGGCGAACGTGTGATCCCGGCGTGACCTGAAGCGCGCGTAGAGCGCGGTCGTGAGCACGTCGGCCGGCACCGCCTCTTCGATGGCCGCCGCCACGGTCCATCGGCCTTCGCCCGAGTCTTCGACGTAGCCGACGTACTGCTCGAGCCGCGGGTCCTCGTGCAGCGCGATGGCGGCCAGATCCAGCAGCCATGAGCCGATGACGCTGCCGCGACGCCAGACTTCGGCGACCTCCGCCAGGTTGAGGTCGTACCGGTGATCCGCGGGCAGGGCGTCGCTCGACGCGTTGCGGAGGATGTCGAACCCTTCGGCGTACGCCTGCATCAGGCCGTACTCGATGCCGTTGTGAATCATCTTGACGAAGTGGCCGGCGCCGGAGGGTCCGCAGTGGAGGAATCCTTCGTGAGCGGTCGTTCCCGAGCGGGGATCGACCGGTCCGGCCGGCGGGACGTCGCCCTGGCCCGGCGCGAGCGTGCGGAAGACCGGCGTCAGGCGGGCGACCGCCGCCTCCGGGCCGCCAATCATGAGACAGTAGCCGCGTTCGGCGCCCCAGACCCCGCCGCTCGTGCCCACGTCGAGATAGTCGAGCCCCTTGTCCCGCAGCACACGCGCGCGCCGGACGTCGTCCTTGTAATGCGTGTTGCCGCCGTCGATGATGGCGTCGCCCGGCTCGAGGCGCTCCGCCACCTCGGCGACGACGGCGTCCGTCGCGTCGCCCGCGGGCACCATGACCCACACCACACGGGGGGTGGTCAGCCGCGCGACGAGATCGCCGACCGACGACGCTCCGATCGCCCCCGCCGCCGCGACCGCGCGGACCGCCTCCCGGTTGCGATCGAAGACGACCACCTCGTGGCCGCCTGCACCGAGGCGCCGCGCCATGTTGCCGCCCATCCGGCCCGCTCCGACGAGGCCCAGCCGCATCAGTTCGTTCTCGCGTCGGCTCCCGGTCGGGCGCTGAGGAGCGACTCGAGCTCTTCCACGTGCGCCGCGCGCAGCAGCGCATCGCCGCGCTCGAGCCCGCCCGTGTGGACCAGCCGCGCCAGGGATTCCTCCAGTGAGAAGGAGCCGTTCTTCCGCGTCATCGTGCTTTCCTCCTACCGTGATGAAGTGGCGGGCGTCGCGCGCGTTGATCTCCGCGACCATCGCGCCCGTGCATGGCTGCCTCAGGCGTCACCGCGCGGCGTAGCGCCCTTCGATGTCGAAGATCTTGTGCAGGCGGCGCAGGTGTCGGTCTTCGCCCGAGAACGAGGCGCCGACGAACGCGCCCACGAGCTCGAGGGCGAGCGCGGGCCCGACGACCCGCGACCCGAGACAGAGCACGTTCATGTCGTCGTGCTCGACCGCCTGCCGCGCCGAGTACGTGTCGTGGCAGACGGCCGCCCGGATGCCGGGAAACTTGTTGGCGGCGATCGACACGCCCGCGCCGCTGCCGCAGACGATGATGCCGCGGTCGGCCTGACCCTCGCGAAGGATGCGCGCGACGGCTTCGGCCGAATCCGGGTAGTCGACGGGAGCGGAGGAATGCGTGCCGAGGTCCAGGATCTCGTGGCCCTGCCGGGCCAGTTTTGCCGCCAGTTCCTGTTTGAGCTGGTACCCGGCGTGGTCGGCGCTCAGCGCGAGTCGCATGGGACCCCATCATACGTCCGCCCGGCCGATTCCGCGGGCCGGGCGTCTAACCTCTCCGGGAGGCTGCTATACTTCGCCCTATGCGCAACACCGCTAAGTTCTTGACCATTGGTGCGTTCGCGCTGGCTGCCGGCGCTGGAGCGTCGCCCCGTCCTGCAATGCTGCACGCCCAGGCCCAGGCGCCGGCCCCAGCGGCCCCGGCACAGGCCCCCGATCAGCCGACATTCCGCGTCAGTGTCGACCTGGTCAGCATGGACCTGATCGTGCGCGATTCGCGGGATCAGTTCGTGGCGGATCTGAAGGCCGAGGAGATCGAGGTGTACGAGGACGGCGTCAGACAGGACATTGCGTCCCTGACCGTCGTACAGGGGGGGCGC
>CAZFAT010000331.1:0-5953 GCA_964517075.1 uncultured Solibacteraceae bacterium | reverse complement strand
CGACACCCGACCGCACCGCCACACCGGAGGCCGTCGTCTCACCCTTGCAGTAGGCCGTTGCCGTGAACTCCAGCCGGCTGCCGGCGCCGGCCGCCGCCAGCCGGGCCGCGGGCACCGACCGCGAGTCCACCACCGAGGCCTCGTAGACGAGGAGGAACGCGGCGGCGCCCAACGCCGTCGCCAGGAGCTTCCTGCGCAAGGAGCGGGAAAGGAGCATAGGCTGCGGTGAGCCACTAGCGTACTGCGGCCGGGGGGACTTTCACCAACGGAAAAACCGGTCCGTGGCCTGGTCTTATGCCCTAAGCCATTGCATCTAAGCGGCTTACAATTATGGTCTCGGCGGCGGTCGACGCACGCTTCCGCTCGGCTGGTGACTTCGGCGTCGTTCGCGAGCCACCAGGATGGGCTTGGCGGCCGCGTAGGCGGCGAGGCCGAGTCCCGCGGCCCCGACGAGGGAGCCTACCAGGAACGCCCAGACGAACGGCCGGAGCAACGCGTCGAGCGCCGCGATCCGGCTGCCCCATCCTGGCAGTGTCCAGATGGCTTCCAGCCGGCCCACCAGATCCGGCGGCACCGTCGCGCCGGTAAGCCAGGCGCCGAGCGCCGTCGCGGCCGCGTAGTAGGGCGGCACGAGCCAGGGGAGATTCACGCAAAGTCCCACGAGCAGGGCGAGCCGATTCAGGTTGAAGAGGAAAGCCACCGCGATGCCGATCACGAGCCGGAACCCAAGGAACGGGGAAAAGCCGATCGCCACGCCCAGACCGAGCGCGATGGCCGTCCGCTCGGGTGTGTCGCGGGTGTGCAGGACGGAGCGAGCCCACCGGCGAAGCGTGGCGCGCGAGTAGTCCCACATGGCGCGTCCAGTCTAGAAGTGCGCGAACCCGGATGGCAGGGGAGTCCGCGTCCCGCCGCGCTCGAGCCAGTGCCCACGCTCGCTGGTGAAACGGCCCACCCGGGTGACCGGCAGGCCGGGGCACCGGCGGAGGGCCGCCAGGAACTTCGATCGCTGGCGTGGCCGGACGGCAAACGCCAGTTCGTAGTCTTCACCGCCCGACAGCGCCAGGGCGGTCGCGTCCTGTCGCGACCGTTCGGCCCAGCCTCGCACGCCGGCGTGGATGGGCAGCGCGTCGGCGTCGATGACCACGCCAACGGCACCAGCGTCGGCGAGTCTCGCCGCCGCATCGGCCAGGCCATCTGAGACGTCAATGGCCGCCGACGCCGCGCCGGTGCGTCCGACAATCTGCCCGCATCGTCCGCGCGCGTCCGGCCGCTCGTAGCGCGCCACACACGCCGCCGATTCCTCGTCGAGCGTCGACCGGTCCACACCGTCGGCGAGCATCGCGAGGCCGGCGGCGGCCGCGCCGAGGGCGCCGGTGACGTACAGGTCATCGCTGTTCTGGGCGCCCTTGCGTGTCAGGAGTCTGCGCGGGCGGACGGTGCCGAGCGCCGTCACGTCAATGACGATCGGCCCCGGTGAGCGGGTCAGGTTGCCCCCGACGAGCGGCGCGCCGGCCGATTCGGCGAGCGACACGAACCCGTCAATCAGGGCATCGAACGCGGCAACGGGCAGGTCGCGCGGCAGGGCCAGGCTGAGCAGCGAGGCGCGAGGGCTCGCGCCCATCGCCGCGAGATCGCTCAGGTTCACCGCCAGCGCTTTGTGACCGACCGCGTGGAGGGGCGTCCAGTCACGCCGGAAGTGCACGTCCTCGACGAGGCTGTCGGTCGTCGCCACGGTATGCCGCCCACGCTCGGGCGCGATGACCGCCGCATCGTCACCAATGCCGAGGGTGACGAAGTCGGGTGGGGGACCGGCGCGCTGGCGAAGCCTGGCGACGAGGGCCGCCTCGCCCAGCGTGCCGATGGAGGGAGACATCAGGAGGAAAGGGATCCCCGCTCTGCCGTGTGGGGAGGTCGCATGAACCTGCTAGGCAGGTGGAGCCACTGGGCAAGCCGCGCTTCAGGCTTCCTCACCACGGAGGCATGCACACCGCGCGGCGTCGCGGCTCACTTTGTCGTGAAACATCGGCTCAAGCGACACTCCGAAGCCATCACGCACAAAGCAGGGAAATCAATCCTGGGCCGATCGTAGCCGACCGACGCCTCGGACACAAGGCGGCCCTCGTCACTCGTTCACCACGCGCGCCTTCGCTTCGTCGAGCACCGTGTCGACCAGGCGCTCGATCTCGGCGGCGCGGGCCCGCAGCTGGCCGTCCACGCCGGCCGACTCGGTGCGCGCGCGAAACAGCTCGTCGGCCAGGTTCAGCGCGGCGATGACCGCAATCCGGAGCGGGTCGGCGCTCGTCAGCTCGAGTGCCGCGGCGCGCATTTTCTCGTCGAGGTACGCGGCGAGCTCCGTGATGTGGTGCGCGTCGAGCTCGCTCCGCACGGCGTAGCGCTGGCCGTGGATGTCCACGTTGACGACGCGTTCGGGTGCAGTCATGCGCTCACCGCCGGGAGCACGTCTCGCGGACGTGCTACAGATTCAGCTTGTCGATTTGCGCGATCATCTGGACCACGCGGTTGCGGACGAGTTCCCGTTCCTCACGCAGGGTGCTCACTTCGGCGGTGGCTCCCGATGCCTCCGACAGCCTGGCGCGCGTGGCCTCGAGCTCACGCTGGAGCCGTGCGGCCTCGTCCACGGCTTTGGCCCGTTCCGCGCGGAGCGTGTCGATCAGGCCGACGAGCTGCCGAATCTTGTCTTCGAGCCGATCAATCGGCTGCTGGTCCACGACTGCGCTGCTCCGTACCATGTGTGCCGAATCCCTTCAGCGGCCCCGCAGGACCGCGCCGTGCTCGCGTCGGAGGGCGGCCACGATCGCGTCCACGGCCGCGTGCGCCTCGGCGTCGGTGAGCGTGCGCGCGGCGTCCTGGAACGTGAGCCGTAGCGACAGGCTCACCTGGCCGGCGGGCACGCCCGTGCCCTGATATCGATCGAATTCCGCCACCGCCACGAGCGTGACCGGCGCGGCCGACCGAATCGTGCCACGAACGGTCGCGGCTGGCAAGCGTTCGTCGACCACGATCGAGATATCGCGGACGATCGACGGATGCCGAGGCAGTGGATCGATCGGCGACGGCCCCGTCGACGCGTTCGCCAGCACGTCGAGCTGCAGTTCGCCCGCGAACACCGCCTCGTCGATGCCGCGTGTCGACGCCAGCCGGCCGATCCAGCCGACGACCTGACCCGACCCGGTCGTCAGTGCAGCCGCCTGACCCGGCGTGAGCCACGGGCAGTCGTCCGCGGCGTGCGACGTCAGACCGACACGGAACGCGCCAGCCAACAGGTCCGCCACACCTTTGGTATCGCTGAAGGTCAGCGGGCCGAGGTCGCCGCTCCAGTGCGTGCCCCGCGACCCCGACAGGACCCAGCCGACGGCGCGTCGTTCGCCGGCCGCCCGTGAGAAAGTCGCGCCGAGTTCGAAGAGCCGGATGTCGACCACCTGGCGGTGCCGGTTGTAGATCAGCGACTCGAGGAGGCCGGGCACCAGCGACGGGCGCAGCGCCGCGAACTTCTCGGACAGCGGGTTCTTCAGGGAGACGAGCTGGTCGTCAGCGGCGAACGGCGCGGCCCAGGCACGCTCGATGAACGTGAAGGTCATGGCCTCCTGCAGGCCGGCGCCACAGAGCAGCCGCCGGACCGTGCGGTCGCGCATCAGCGCGGGCAGCACCGGCGGCGGCAGCGCATCGAGCGCGGGCAGGGTCGGGGCGATTCGGTCGAATCCCCAGTGACGCCCGACCTCTTCGACCAGATCAGCCTCACGGCTCACGTCCACCCGGAACGAGGGCACATCCAGCCGCCACCCCTCGGGCGTGTCGTGAACGCCGAAGCCCAGCCGCCGGAGGATCCTGCGGACGTCTTCATCCGGCACGGTCGTGCCGAGCAGCCGGGCGAGCCGTTCGCGTCGCAGGGCCACGGCGCGCACCTCGGGTTGCCGCGGCGCAATGTCGGTCACCCCGCCGACCAGCCGCCCCGCGCCGATGTCCTGGAGCAGGGTCAGCGCGCGCCGCAGCGCCAGGACCGGCATCGCGACGTCGGCGCCGCGCTCGAAGCGCGCGGCGGCCTCTGTCTTGAGCCCCAGCTTGCGGCTCGTGGCGCGCACGGCGGGCGGCAGGAACCAGGCACTCTCCAGGGCCACACGCGCGGTGGTCGCCGAAACCTCGGATTCGGCGCCGCCCATCACGCCTGCCACGGCCACGGGCTGCTCGCGGTCGGCAATGACGAGCATCGTGTCGTCGAGCGCGCGCTGCTCGCCGTCGATTGTCACGATCGTCTCGCCGGCGCGGGCGCGGCGCACGCGGATCTCCGGGCCGCGCAGCCGGGCCACGTCGAAGGCATGGAGCGGGTGGCCCAGCTCGAGCATCACGAAGTTCGTGACATCGACCACGTTGTTGATGGGCCGGACGCCAGCCGCCCGGAGGTGGGCGGCGAGCCAGTCAGGCGACGGGCCCACCATCACGTCGGCGACCGCCAGCGCGTAGCGGCCGCAGCCGGCATCGCCGACCGACACTTTGATCCCCGCCTGCCCGGTGACCGACTGCAGGGACTCGTCGATGCGCGGCGGACGCAGGTCCACATCGAAGGCGGTGGACGCTTCGCGCGCGAGTCCGAGGATGCCCAGGCAGTCGGGGCGGTTGGCGGTGATCTCGAGGTCAATGACCTGATCGGTGACCTCCTCGACCGCGAAGCCGCAGGCGCCGAATCGATCGGCCACGGTGGCCGTGCGGTCGGGCACGTCCACGAACTCGCGCAGCCAGGCGAGGGGCAGCTTCATGGCGCAAGCTGCCCGAGGAACCGCAGGTCGTTCTCGTAGAACATGCGGATGTCGTCGAGGCCGTACAGCCGCAGCGCGAGCCGCTCGATGCCGACGCCGAACGCGAAGCCCGTGTAGCGCTCGGGGTCGTAGCCGACCGCCTCGAACACCGCCGGGTGCACCATGCCGCAGCCGAGAATTTCGATCCACCCCGTCTGCTTGCAGAGCGCGCAGCCCCCGCCGGCGCAGCCCTGGCACTCGACGTCGAGCTCGGCCGAGGGCTCCGTGTAGGGAAAGAAGCTGGGGCGGAAGCGCGTCCGCACCCGCGACTCGAAGAACCGCTCGGCAAAGCCGCTCAGGGTGCCCTTCAAATCGCCGAGGCTGATCGCCTCGCCGACGACGAGCCCTTCGACCTGCGTGAACATCGGGGTGTGCGTGGCGTCGAAGTTGTCCCGCCGGTAGACCCGGCCCGGCGCGATCAACCGCACGGGCGGCGGATGCGCTTCCATGAAGCGGACCTGCATGCCCGACGTGTGCGTGCGCAGCAGGCTCGGCTGCCGCCCCTGCGCGTCGGCAGACAGGGCGCCGTCGAGATACAGCGTGTCCTGCATGTCGCGCGCCGGATGTTCGGGCGGCATGTTGAGCGCCTCGAAGTTGTGCCAGTCGTCTTCGAGTTCGGGGCCGTCGATGATCTGATAGCCCAGGCTCGAGAAGATGTCCTCGATCCGTTCGCGCACGTGCGTCAGCGGGTGGCGCCGCCCGACGGCTGGCACGCGTCCCGGCAGCGTGACGTCGACGGCGCCGGGCGGCGCGACCGTGGCCTGCAGGCCCGCCTGCAGGTCCATCAGGGTCGATTCGATGTCCTGTTTCAGGGCATTGGCCGAGGCGCCGAATGCCGCCCGGGCCTCCGGTGGCTGGGATCCAATCAGCTTCATCGCGGCGGTCAGTTCGCCGCGGGCCCGTCCCAGAAAGCGGTCGCGAAGGGCCTGCAGATCGGCGGCCGTACGGACGTCCCGCCGCGCGTCATCGAACCGGCGGCGGATGGCGTCGATTTCGGGCGGGGAAGCGGTCATGACCGGACGCGGGCGAGTCGGGCGAGCCCGCTCCGCGCCTCAGGCGGGGCGGTTGGCGCTGGCGGCCTTCTGGGCCTGTCCGGCGACGCTGGCGAATACCGCGGGATGGTGGACGGCCAGATCGGCCAG
>CAZFAT010000330.1:0-3722 GCA_964517075.1 uncultured Solibacteraceae bacterium | reverse complement strand
GCCCGACGTAATTTCGGGGCGGCTTTACACATCTGTCCGGCCAGCGCTCAGCGGCAGGCTGCGAAGGGAATGGCGGCGGAGCCCCCTGTCGAGTCTCGGCGCATTTTCGACGGAATTTTTTTCGGAGCGTCCTCCGAAGTGAGGCATGCGGATTGCAGAACACGCCGGCGGTGATGAGGTTTGTATGGTGCCGTTTGCCAGCGTCGTCGGGTGCGTGCTGATCATCGTGGGGCTCTGGGGTTCGGTTCTGACCCTGCACCGCGGTGACCGCCCCCGCTTCTGAAATCCTCCGTTCGTCCTGCCTGCCGACGGGTTCCTCCGACCGGGTGACCCTGCCGCGGATTGCCTCGTCATCCAATCGCTTGTAGACTCCGCGTCCGATGAAGATCCATGAATACCAGGGCAAAGAGGTCCTGAAACGGTACGGCGTCCCCGTGCCGCAGGGACGTATGGCTGTCGACGCCGAGGACGTCCGGTCAGTAGCCGTGGACCTGGGTGGCGGCACCGTCGTCGTCAAGGCCCAGATTCACGCTGGCGGACGCGGCAAGGGGGGCGGGGTCAAGGTCGTGACCGGCCCGGCCGCTGCCCACGACGCGGCCGTCGCCATGCTCGGCATGACCCTGGTCACCCATCAGACCGGCCCGGAGGGCCGGAAGGTCGGCCGGGTACTCATCGAAGAGGGGCTCGGCATCAGCCGGGAGCTGTACCTCGGGCTGGTCATCGACCGGGCGCGCGGCTGCCCGGTGCTGATGGTGAGCCCAGAGGGCGGCGTCGAAATCGAAACGGTTGCCGCCGAGACCCCGGACAGAATCTTCAAGGTCTTCATCGATCCGGCCCTTGGCCTGTTGCCGTTCCAGGCGCGCGAGCTGGCCTTCCGCCTGGGGCTCGCTGGCGACCAGGTCGGGAAGGCCGTGAAGCTGATGATGGCCGTCTGGCAGGCCTTCCTCGCGACCGACGCCTCGCTCGTCGAGATCAACCCGCTGGTGGTCACCGAGACAGGCGACCTGATCGCGCTTGACGCCAAGGTCACGTTCGACGACAACGCGCTCTACCGGCATCCGGACCTCAAGGCGTATCGCGACCTCTCGGAGGAAGAACCGCTCGAGATCGAGGCCTCGACGCACTCGCTCAACTACATCAAGCTCGACGGCACCATCGGCTGCATGGTGAACGGCGCCGGCCTCGCGATGGCGACGATGGACATCATCAAGCTGGCGGGAGGCGAGCCGGCAAACTTCCTGGACGTGGGCGGCGGCGCCAACGCCGAGCAGATCAAGAACGCCTTCCGGATCCTCATGTCCGACCCGAACGTGCGGGCCGTGCTGATCAACATCTTTGGCGGCATCCTCCGGTGCGACATCCTCGCCGAGGGCCTCATCGCCGCGGTCAACGACCTCGGCGTCCGCGTGCCCATCGTCATCCGGATGGAAGGCACGAACGTGGAGCAGGGCAAGGAGATGCTGCGGGCGAGCGGTCTCAACTTCACGACCACCGACACCATGGCCGACGCCGCCGAGCGCGTGGTCGCGCTCGGCGGTCAATCGTCGTCGGGTGGTCGTTAATGGCCGTCCTCATTGATCGATCGACCCGCCTGCTCGTCCAGGGCCTCACTGGCCGCGAGGGCACGTTTCACGCGAAGCAGGCGCAGGCGTACGGCACGACCGTCGTCGGCGGTGTGACGCCGGGCAAGGGCGGGACCACGCACGAGGGCTGGCCGGTGTTCGACACGGTGGCGGACGCCGTCCGCCAGACCGGCGCGAATGTGTCGGTCATTTTCGTACCGCCGGCCGGCGCCGCCGACGCCATCATGGAAGCCGCCGCGGCCGGGCTGCCGCTCGCCGTCTGCATCACCGAAGGGATCCCGACCATCGACATGATGCGCGCGCTGGCCTTTCTGAAAGGCCGCGGCACGCGTCTGATCGGCCCCAACTGTCCGGGCCTGATCTCGGCGGGCCGGGCGAAGGCCGGCATCATTCCCGGGCACATCTGCCGCGAGGGTCGCGTCGGCATCGTCTCGAAGAGCGGGACGCTGACCTATGAGGCCATCCATCAGCTCACCGGGCTCGGCCTGGGCCAGACGACGTGCATCGGCATCGGCGGCGATCCGCTGATCGGGACGTCGTTCATCGATGCGCTCACGCTGTTCGCGGCCGACGACCAGACGGAGGCCGTGGTGCTGATAGGTGAAATCGGCGGCACGGCCGAGGAGGACGCCGCGCGGTTCATCGAGTCGTCGTTCCGGAAACCGGTCGTGGGATTCATCGCCGGGCAGACGGCGCCGCCCGGGCGCCGGATGGGGCATGCCGGGGCGATTATCGCGGGAGGGCAGGGCACGGCGGCCGAGAAAATGACCGCCCTCACGGCCGCCGGCGTACGCGTCGTGGAGAGCCCGGCGGAGATTGGCCGGGCGGCCGCCGACCTGCTGGCCCGCCGATAGGCGTGCGATATACTCGTGAGGATTGAATGGGCCCGGTCGCGGGTCCTGGGCCTGCCTTCTCACGCATGAGCGCACCACTTTCGGCCACAGAGCTGCAGCCGGTCGGCGCCCGGTCTCCCATCGTCAACGATTTCAGCATCCAGGTCGCCACCGTCAACGGTTCCGGCAGCCAGACGGCGAACCTCGTGTTGCTCCGGTCCATCTTCCAGATGGGCGTGCCGGTGTCGGGCAAGAACCTGTTCCCGTCCAACATCGCGGGCCTGCCCACCTGGTACACGATCCGCGCCAATCACCGTGGTTACATCGCGCGCAAGAAAGAGATCGACTTTCTCGTCGCGATGAACCCGGAGACGGCCAAAGACGATGTGCTGGCGCTCGAGCCGGGCGGCGTGGCGATGTACGATGCGCCGCTCAAGCTCGACGCGCTGCGGTCGGACCTGACCTTCTACCCCGTGCCGTTCGACAAGATCGTGGCCGAGGTCTGCCACGAGCCGAAGCTTCGCCGGCTCGTGAAGAACATGATCTACGACGGCGTCCTGTCGGCGCTGCTCGACATCGATCTGGACGAGATGGAGAAAGCCCTCGCCAAGCAGCTGGGCAAGAAGCCCAAGGCCATGGCGCTCAACATGAGCGCCCTCGAGGCGGGCAAGAAGTACGCGGCCGATCACCTCATCAAGCGCGACCCCTACCGGGTGGCGCGGATGCACGCGACGGACGGACAGGTCCTCGTCGAAGGCAACGCCGCCGCCGCGATGGGCTGCCTCTTCGCCGGCGTGACCGTCGTGGCCTGGTATCCCATTACGCCGTCGTCGTCGCTGCCGGAAACCCTCATCGGGTACCTGCAAAAGTACCGGATCGACAAGGACACGGGGAAGGCCACGTTCGCGATTCTTCAGGCCGAGGATGAGATTGCCGCCCTCGGCATGGTCGTGGGCGCGAGCTGGGCGGGCGCGCGCGCAATGACGTCGACGTCGGGGCCGGGCATCTCCCTGATGTCCGAGTTCGCCGGGCTGGCGTACTACGCGGAGATTCCCGCGGTGGTGTTCGACATCCAGCGCGTCGGACCATCCACGGGGTTGCCCACGCGGACCGCGCAAGGCGACCTACTGTTCGCCGCGGTGAACTCGCACGGTGATACCCGCCACGTGATGCTGATCCCCGCCTCGGTGGACGAGTGCTATCAGATGGCCATGGACGCGTTCGACCTGGCCGAGCGGCTGCAGACGCTCGTCTTCGTGATGAGCGACCTCGATCTGGGCATGAACACCTGGATGGCCCATCCGTT
>CAZFAT010000329.1:0-10808 GCA_964517075.1 uncultured Solibacteraceae bacterium | reverse complement strand
CCTGGCGCCACCGGCGGGCCAGGCCGGTTCCCCGGAGCAGACATGAGCAGCCCGAACTACCTGATCCGCGAGTATCCCCTGCAGCAGGGGGCGCTCGAGATCGGCTACATCGAGGAGTACTTCAGCGAGTTCCCGAAGCGGAAGTCCGCCGCCGAGATCATGCAGCGGCTCGAGGGCCGCGACTATCAGATCCTGATGGCCGAGGCCCCCCTGCCCGACGATTCGGCGACTGTCGTGCCCGTCTCATACAAGGTCTCGCACGAGTTGCGCGGCGAGGAGACCGATCCGACGCTCGCCGACCTGGTCGAGCGTCTGCGCGACGCGGTGGACTTTGCCGAGCAGCGCGTCCTCTACAACTGGCTGGGCGCGACGCGCCTCGACTGGCGCAGCCAGGGCCATTTCCGCGCACTGACGGAGGAACAGGAAGTCTGGGCCGTGACCACGGGATACGGCGAGGTCGTCGTCAAGACCAAGAACCGCTACTACGACATGCGCGGGACGCTCGACAGCCTCCAGTTCAACGTCGTGAAGCTCGAGCCCGCCGCTGATTCGCTCGAGTCGAAGGTCTATCTCAGCAAGCGGCTGGGGACGTTCGTGCTCGACGCGCATCGGAGCCGCCGGCAGGTCACCCGGGTGTGACGGGGAAATCCACCGGCGCCTTCACGGAGAGTCGTCGGCTCGCCGGCGTGCAGACGCCGGTGATTCCGGTCGTCAGCCGATGGATCGCGGACACGCCAGGGACGATCTCGCTCGGTCAGGGCGTCGTGGCCTACGGGCCTCCCGCGGCCGCGCTCGAGGCGGCGCGGTCGTTTGGCGGCTCGGCGGCGGATCATCGCTACGGGCCGGTGGAGGGCCTGCCCGCGCTCATCGAGATCATCGAGCAGAAACTCGCGGCCGAGAACGGCATCCGGGTTCGACCGGACAGCCGTGTGGTCGTCACCGCCGGCGGCAACCTCGCGTTCATGAACGCCGTCTTGGCCCTGACCGACCCCGGCGACGAGGTGATTCTGCCCACGCCGTATTACTTCAACCACGAGATGGCCGTGGCCATCGCCGGCGCCCGGCCAGTGCCGGTGCCGACCGCGCCGGACTGGCAGCTCGACCTCGCCGCGATTGGCCGCGCGATCACGCCGAGCACACGCGCGGTCGTTACCGTCTCGCCCAACAACCCGACGGGCGCCGTGTATCCCGAACGCGCGCTGCGCGCGGTCAACGCGCTCTGCCGCGACGCCGGCCTCTTTCACGTGCACGACGAGGCCTACGAATACTTCGTGTACGACGACGCGGCGCACTTCTCGCCGGGATCGGTGCCGGGAGCCGCGGACCACACGATCTCGCTGTTCTCGTTGTCGAAGGCGTATGGCATGGCGAGCTGGCGCGTCGGCTACATGGTGATTCCCGAATCGTTGTGGCACGCGGTCAACAAGATTCAGGACACGCTGCTGATCGCGGCGCCGTCAATCTCGCAGGCCGCCGCGGCGGCCGCGCTGCGCGTCGGTCGCGCCCACGCCGCGGGGCACCTGGAGGCGTTGGATCGCCGCCGCCACGCCGTGTTCCAGGCCCTCAGCGCCCCAGGCATCCCGTGCGAGATTCCGCCCGCCGCCGGCGCGTTCTATTTCTTTCTGCGGGTGCCCACGCGGCTCGACCCCCTGGCCTGCTGCGAGCGGCTGATTCGGGAGTTCGGCGTGGCCGCGATTCCCGGATCGGCGTTCGGCGATCGGGCCGGCTGCTCGCTCCGCATCTCGTACGGCGCGCTCGACCAGCCGCTCGTCGAGGAAGGCGTCCGCCGCCTCGTGGCCGGACTTCGCGTCCTGGCTGCCGCGTGAAGATCCTCACCTGGAACGTCAACGGCGTCCGCGCCCGGCAGGCCGAGCTCGCGGCGCTGGTCGCCGCCGAACAGCCCGAGGTCCTTTGCCTGCAGGAAATCAAGGCGGCGCCTGACAAGGTGCCCGAGCTCCTCGTCAGCGCGAGTGACTATTGGTGCTACTGGCACGGTCTCGGCGGCTATTCGGGCGTCGCCCTTCTGCTGCGCCACAGCCTGTGTCAGGATCGACCCCAGTTCACTCACCCCTCATTCGATCGGGAACAGCGAATCGTCGCGGCCGACCTCGGGAGTCTGACCGTGGCGTCTGTCTACGTGCCGAACGGCGGGAAGGACTACCCGGCGAAGCTGGAGTTCCTCGAGAAGCTCGTCGCGTGGGCGGGTGAAATGCAGAAGGCCGATCGGCCGTTACTTGTCTGTGGCGATCTCAACGTGGCCCGGGAGGAGCGTGACGTCCACCCCAAGGAGCGTAAGCCCCAGCAGGTGGGGACCCGGCCGGAGGAGCGGGCGCTCATCGCGCGCCTGCTCGACACCGGTCTGGTCGACGTGGGGCGCACGCTCGACCCGGCGAACGACGAGCTCTTCACCTGGTGGGCGCCCTGGCGCAACCTGCGGCAGCGCAACATCGGCTGGCGCATCGACTACGTGCTGGCGCCCGAGGGGCTGGCGGCCCGCGCCGAGCGCGCGGTGTCCATGCGGGAGTTCGGCGCGAGCGATCACGCCCCGGTCGTCGCCTCGTTCGCGTCGAGGTAGAGTAGGACGCTCCCCTCATCGACGGATCCACTCATGAGCCTGCGGCTTCGCCTGATCGTGGCCTTCTTCGTCCTGTCCGTCGTGCCGCTCGGCGCCGTGACCTACTACACCTATCGCAGCAACGCCCGCGGCGTCCGCGAGGCGGCGGTCAACGAGGCGGAGCAACTGGCCGCCGAGCTCACGCAGCGGATGGAGTTCGTGATGGCGCTGCTCGGCGAGCGGGTGGGCAGCGTGATGGCGCTGTCTGACGAAACCGTGGCCCTCACCCCGGCGGCGGCGGAGCTCGAGACGCTGCCCACCGGACCGGGGGCACCCTCGCCTCCGCCGCCACCTCCGCCGCCGCCCGCGGCACCGCCCGCGCCGGTTGAGGCGGCCGGTTCCACACCACCCGACCAGGTGGCAGAGACGCTCGGCGACGTCGCGATGCTGATCAACAACATCGAGGTCCGCGGCGCTCGAGGTTTTGGCGGCCGGCGCGATGGCAATCGCGACGGCAATCGCGGCGGGCGCGGCCGGCGCGGAGACGGCGGCCCGCGAGCGGACGCCGGGCCCGGAGGCCGCGACGGTGAGCCGGCACCCGAGCCCCGGCGCGGAGGGCCTCCGGACGCAGCTCAGACCAACCCGGATCGTATCCTCATCGACCTGATGCCGATCCGGCGCGAGATCATGGCCCAGCTGGTGGGGACCGAGGACTGGGATCGGCTCTCCTCTGATGAACGCCAGCGGATCGTCGCGCAAGCCAATCAGCGGATGCTTGGCATCGCCCAGGGCATCGAACTCGGCCGGCAGGAGCTGCAGAAGAAGGTCGCGGCGGCCCAGCAGGCCGCCGACGCGAAAGCGCGCGAGGTGGCAGCCGACGCGCGCCGCGGGACGTCGGCAGCCTCCGCCGACGCGGCGTCCGGGACTTCGCGCACGGCGTCAGCGGCGGCAGGCGCGTCTCCGGCTCCATCGGAGATGGCCTGGACGCAGCGACTGACCGGCAGCCGCCTCGACGTGCGCCTGGAGCGGGACGGGGAAGTCGTCCGCCAGGCGAACGCCGAGGTGAACCTCACCAATCTCTTCGCGACGGTCTTCACCCGTCGTCGCACGCGCGGCGAGGTGCCGTTTGCCGTGACGAGCGACGGCCAGGTCTTCGCGCCCGGGGTCGCCGAGCGGGCCGGAATCGCGGCGCTTGGCGACGTGGCCCGACCTGACACCCCGCCTGGAGCGACCGTGCTGACCGACTGGATTGTCGTCACCACCGCGGGGCCGGCGGGATCGGGCCTCAAACTCGGCATCGCCCGGCCGATGGGCGAGGCCCTGAACGAGCTGCGGCGGGCGACGGCGCGCACGGTCGGTCTGGGGCTGGGCCTGATCGGTCTGGCGCTGATCGGCATCGTGCCCTTGGCGTCGCGTCTGACGCGAAACCTCACGACGCTCGGCGAAGGCGTCCGCCGCCTCGCGAGCGGCGACTATCGCGCCCGGGTGACGGTCAAGGCGAACGACGAGGTGGGCGAGCTGGCCCGCGCCTTCAATCAGATGGCCGCAGACGTCGAGCAGCATCAGAAGGCCGCCGTGGGCCAGGAGCGGCTCCGGGGCGAACTGGAGCTTGGCCGCCAGATCCAGCACGACATGCTGCCGCACGGGCCGCTGCAGGTCGGTCTCGTTCAGGTCAGTGGCGTGTCGGTGCCGGCGCGCGAAGTCGGCGGCGACTTCTTCAATTACTTCGTGCTGAGCGACGGCGCGGTGGCGCTGCTCGTCGGTGACGTCTCGGGCAAGGGCGTCGGCGCGGCGCTGCTGATGGCCAACCTGCAGGCGTCGCTGCGCACGCGTCTGGCGCTCGGGCAGGATCTTGCCGCCATTGCGCGCGAACTCGATGTGGACATCGAAAGCAACACGCCGGGGCCCGTCTACGCCACCCTGTTCGTGGGCGTGCTGAATCCGGCGACGCGCGAGCTGCGGTACGTGAACGCGGGGCACAACCCGCAGTTCATCCTGCGGGCGGGGCCGCGCCTCGAGAAAATGTTCTCCTCGGGGCTGCCGGTGGGTCTGCTCGCGGGCCGCGGCTATGCGGAAGCGCGCGCGGCGCTCGAACCCGGCGACCGCCTGTTCTTCTACACCGACGGCTGCGTCGAGGCCGAAAACAGGCAGGGCGAGATGTTCACCACCGAGCGGCTCGAGGCGCTTCTGCTGGCGGCCGCCGGCGAGGCCGACGTGCTGGCCCGGGTAGAGGCCGAGATCAGCGCGTTCCGCGCCGGCCGCGAGCCATTCGACGACGCCACGATGATGGTGGTGACGGTCGGGTAGCCGGGCGGCCGGGCGCCTTCCCGCACATCGCTCACACCGTCACGGCCTCACGCGCCTCGTCGCGTTCCCGATCTCCCGTTCGTGATCGGTCACCCGGCGTGCCCGCCTGGCGCGATCGCCCGACCAGCCGGCGCATGCGGTCGCGCGCCCCGGCCAGGATGTCGTAGAACGTGGGAATCACGAGCAGCGTGAGCACGGTGGACGTAATGACGCCCCCGATGATGGCGCGGCCGAGCGGCGCGCGAAAGTCGGCGCCTTCGCCATGTCCGAGGGCCACGGGAATCATGCCGGCAATCAGCGCAAAGGTCGTCATGAGGATCGGCCGGAGCCGCGCCCGCCCCGCCTCGACAATCGCGAGGTGCCGCGGCGTGCCCCGCTCCTCGGCCCACTTGGCGAAGTCGATCAGCAGGATCGCGTTCTTGGCGACGATGCCCATCAGCAGGATCACGCCGATCATGCTCATGATGTTCAGCGTGTCGCCGGTCAGCATCAGCGCGCCGACGACGCCAATGAGCGAGAGCGGGAGCGAGAGCATGATGGCCAGCGGATCGAGAAACGATCCGAACTGGACCACCAGCACGAGGTACATCAGGAGAATGGCGATCCCAAGGGCCGTGAGGATGCGTCCGAACACCTCGCGCTGTTCCTCGCTCTGACCGCCGGTCGTGACGGAGTAGCCGGCCGGCAGGGTGAGGGCCCGCACCTTCGCTTCGATCTCGCCGACCACGTCCGAGAGCGGCCGGCCTTCCGTGTTCGCCTGCACCGAGATCACGCGCTCGCGATCCAGGTGATCGATGCGCGCGGGGCCCAGCGACGGCCGGATCTCCGCAATCTGGCCGAGCGGCACGGTCGTCGGCCGGCCCTGACTATTCGGGACGTTCAGCGGGAGGGAGGCGAGGTCCGCCGCCCGGTTGCGCGCGGCGGGGTCGAGCCGGACCGTGACATCCCGCGTCTTGCCGGTGGGATCGACCCAGTCGCCGGCGTCCACGCCCGCAAACGCCGGGCGGAGCGCGAGCGCGACGTCCGCGACCCGGATGCCGAGGGACCCGGCCAGGGCGCGATCGATGCGCACGTCGAGTTCCGGCTTCTGCCCCCGGGTGGAGAGGCCGACATCGACCGCGCCGGGGACGGTGCGGGCCGCGGCCAGGACCTGATCGGCGAGACGGCTCAGCACGTCGATGTCGGGTCCGCGCACCTGGAACTGCATCTGCTTCTGGTTGTCGAACCCGCTCGTCTGGATCGACGCGACCACGCCGCCAATCTCCTTGAAGCGCTGACGCAGCGTGCGGGCGATGGTTTCCTGATGCTGATCGCGCTCGGCTTTCGGAATGAGCGCCACGTAGATGCGGCCCTCGTCGACCGCGCCGGTGACCCCGCCAATCGTGGCGTAGGTGTGGGCCACGCCGGGGATCGACCGCGCCAGCGCGGAGACCTCCTCAATCTTCCGGCTGGTATACGCGAGGTTCGATCCCGGCGGCGTTTCGACGGAGATAACGAACTCGGAATTGTCCGACACGGGGAAGAACTCGCCCCCGAGGAGCCCGAGCGCCGGCATCGCCAGCGCGCCGACGAACGACCCGACGGCCAGCACGACCATGGCGAAGCGATGCCGCAGCGCCCACCCAATCACGCGCTTGTAGCGGTCGGCCTGCCGGTTGAACCAGTGGTTGAACCGGTCGAGCACCCGCGAGACCCACATCCGGCGCTCGATCGGCAGGTGCGGGTCGGGCCAGTACGCCGACAGCATCGGGTCGAGCGAGAACGACACGAACAGCGACACGAGCACCGAGCAGGCAATCGTGAGGGCGAACGGCGCCATCCACTGTTCGGCAATGCCGCCCATGAACGCAATCGGCACGAAGACCACGACAATCGAGAACGTGGTCGCCGCGACGGCCAGGCCGATTTCGGCCGTGCCTTCGCGCGCGGCCGTGTAGTGGTCCTTGCCCAGTTCGACGTGCCGCACGATGTTCTCGCGCACGACGATCGCATCGTCAATCAGGATGCCGATCGCCAGCGAGAGCCCGAGCAGGGACATCGTGTTCAGCGTGAAACCGAAGGCCAGCACCGCCACGAACGCCGCGATGACCGACACGGGGAGGGCGAGGCCCGTGATGACTGTGGACCGCCAGGAGTTGAGGAAGAGGAACACCGTCAGCACGGTCAGCGCCGCGCCCTCGACCAGGGCCGTGGCGACGTTGCCGACCGAGTTGGCCACCCGCACGCCCGAGTCGCGGACGATGCGGAAGTCGACGCCGGGAGGGAGCGTCGGCCTGATGGCCGCAATCTCGGCCCGAACAGCGTCAGCGATCGCCGTGGTGCTGTAGCCCTTCGACTTCCGGATGTCGATGCCGACCGCTTCCTGGCCGGAGAACAGAGCCTCGCTGCGCGGCTCCTCGGTGCCGACGTGCACGGTGGCGATGTCGCCCAAACGAATCAGACGCCCGCCGCGGTCGGCCACGACAATCCGGCGGAACTCCTCCACGGTCTCGACGCGGCCACCCAGTCGGATCGTCCGCTCGTCGTGAACGCCCACCAGCCGGCCAACCGGTGCGGCCAGGTTCTGCGCCGACAAGGCCCCCACCACGTCGCCGATGCCGAGGTTCGCGGCCATCAGGGCCTCCGGCCGAACGTCCACGGTCATCTCGCGCGTGTTCGACCCGGCGATGTCCACCTGGCCGACGCCGGGAATCGCCCGGAGCCGTCGCGTGATGCCCGGATCGGCGAGCAGAGTGAGCTGCGCGACGGACATCGTGTCCGACGCGAGCGCGACCGACACGATGGGGAAGTCCGTGGGGTTGATGCGCGTGAGGACCGGCTCCTCCATTTCGGGCGGCAGGTCGTTGCGAATCGCGTTGATCTCGTCGCGGATTTCCTGCGTGGCCTCCCGCAGGTCCTTCTCGTAGATGAACTCCACGAGCACCGTGGCGAAGCCGTCGAGCGAATTGGAGGACACCTTGCGGACGCCGCTGAGCCCGGCGATGGCTTCCTCGAGCGGCTCGACGATCTCCCGCTCGACGCTGTCGGGCGAGGCGCCGGGATAGGGCACGGCCACGACCACGATGGGCACGGCGACGTCGGGGAACTCGTCGGTCTGCAGCAGCACGAGCGAGACCAGCCCGAAGACCACGAGCGCCACCATGCTGACGACGGTGATGACCGGACGACGGATGGCGAAGTCGGAAATGAACATGGGATCGATCCGGAAGGCGCGGATTACTGCGCGATATGGACGGGAGTCCCGTCGGCCACGCCGCGGGCGGAACCGACAATCAGCACGTCACCGGCGGCGACGCCCTCCCCGATTTCCACCCGTTCGGTCTCGGCCTGCCGGAGCCCGAGCGTCACGGGGCGAACGTGGGCCTTGCCGTCGCGCACGACGGTGACGACCGGCGTGACTCCGCTCTCGTCCACGGCCGAGGTCGGCACGACCACGCCGCGGCGCGTGGCGGTCTCGACCCGGCCTTCGGCAAACAGCCCGGCAATGGCGCGGCCGCCCGTGTTGGGAATCGACACGAAGATGGAGACCTGCCGCGTGATGGGATCGGCCACCGGGCTCAAGCGATCGACCGATCCGACGAATTCGCCGGTCACGCCGCGGATCGTGAAGCGGACCTTGGCGCCCGGACGGACCTCGGCGATCTGGTCCGAGGGGACGAGGGCTTCGAGTCTGAGACTCGAGGGGTCGATGACCGTGAAGAGCTCGGTGCCGGGCGCGACCACGTCGCCCACGCTGGCCGGGCGCGCGCTGACCACGCCGCTGATCGGCGCCTTCACGGAGGTGTCGTCGAGCTGCTGCCAGACGGAGCGCTGGCGCGCGCGCGCGGCCGCGAGCTGCGCATCCGCGCTGGCCACCGCGCTATCGGCGTGCTCGAGATCGCGCGAGGCGAGCGCGCCACCCTTGACGAGCGCGCCCGTCCGCTGCGCTTCGGACTTCGCCACGGCCAGCACGGCCTCCGCCGACGTCACGGCCGACTCGGCCGACGCCATCGCCGCCTCGAGATCGCGGGACGCAATGCGCGCCACTTCCGCCCCGGCCCGCACCGGCTGGCCGCGATCCACCGAGAGGCTGACGATCGACCCGCCCACCTGGGCGCGCACCGAGGCTTCCCGCGCGGGCGTCAGCTCGCCGGACACGAGCGGACCAGCCGAGATCTCCTCGACCGCCGCCGTGACGACGTTCTCCCGGGCGAGCTGAACGACGAACGCGGACGCCGGCGAGGACATTGCGCTGGTGTCCGGGCCGCCACAGGCCCCGGCGGCCAGGGCGACAGCAGATGACATCAACGCGACGAGCACTGGACGCATGACGAAGGCTCCCCTCATGACTCGGTCGATTCGTAGCAATGAGCGACGAGCTCAAAGCTCAAGACTCAAAGCCGCAAGAGTCCACTCACTGCCCCACGGGCAGGTTTGGCAGCAGGGCGACGCGTGCGCGGGCGAGCTGGAGGTCCCGCGCTGCGCTGGTGCGGGTGGTCTGCGCCACCTGCAACGCCAGCCGCGCATCGGACAACTCGAGCTGCGTGGACAGCCCCTCACGGTTCCTGAGCTCGGCAATCTGGTACGCCCGTTCCGCCTGCTGCACGGTGCCGGCGCTCGCGGCCCAGACGGCCTCGGCTGCGATCAGATCCTGGCGGGCCGTGGCCGCGTCGAGGTCGGCCAGTTCGCGCGCCTGGCGGAGCCGCGCTTCAGCCTCGGCCAGATCGGCCCGGGCGCTGAGTTCATTCGCCTTGAGTCGGCCGCCCTCGAAGAGCGGCATCGCGACCGTGGCGCCCAGCGACCAGTTCGTCCGGAAGTCGCCGGGCGCCGGGAAGAACCCATCTGACGGGTAACCCACCCGGCCGAGCGTGGAGCTGATGTTGATCGACGGCAGCCGCTCGGCGCGCGCGACGGTGACGGCCGCATCGCGGACCGCGACGAGCGTGACGGCCTCCTGGACGGACGCCCGATCGGGCGCGGGACCGGCGCCGGGGGCGCGCTCGAGCAGGGCGGCGAATGGCGCCGGCGCCGCGAGCGAGGCCGCGTCGAGATCCACGTCGAGTTCGATGACGGCGTCCGCAGGCAGCTCGAGGAGCTGGCGGAGCCGGAGATAGGCCACATCGCGTTCCGCGCGCCGGCGAATGACGGCCGGCCGTTCGTTGTCGCGCGCGACCTGCGCGCGGAGCAGCTCGAATTCCGGCTGGCGGCCTGCCTCGAACGAGACCCGGGTCTGCTCGAATGCGGCCGTGGCCTGGGCCGCCACCGACTCGGCAATGGCCAGGAGCCGGTCGGCGAGCGCCGCGTTGTAGAACGCGCGTGTCACGTCCAGGGTGATCGCCGCCTCGGTGGACGTCAGGCTCACCGCTGCGAGTCGCTGCGAGAGCGCCGCCTGGCGCTGCTGGGCCGAAATGCGGCCGCCGTCGTAGACCGCCTGCGAGAACGACAGCGTCAGCTGGTACGTGTTGCGCTGGCCGAAGGGCAGGTCTCCGAAATTGAAGCCCGGTCCGATCGCGCCGCAGTTGGCCGCGCGCTCGAGCTCACCCACACGGTCGGTGAGGGCCGCCGACGGATTGACCGAGAGCGGCGGGCAGGGCGGGCCGAGGTCATCGAGCGCGATGTTGAACTCCGACGCGAGCGTGCGGGTGTAACCACCCAGCAGGTTGATTTGCGGCAGCCGCAGACTTCGGGCGCGAGTGACGTCCGCGTCCGCGCGCGACTCGCCCGCTCGGGCGATCTCCAGCGCTTCGCCATGTTCGGTGGCCAGTCGAATGGCCTCCGCCAGCGTCAGGCGCGTCCCCTGCGCCGCGGCGGGCGCGGCCATCAGCGTGCAGACCACGACGGCGCCGACGAGACAGGCGCGGGGTATGAACCGGTTCCTGACTGGCATCATAGGGATGTCCTTCGGGGGGATGTCCGTCGGGCCGGGCGCCCGGCCCCGGGCGTGCGCGCGACACCGAGCGCGTCGAGC
>CAZFAT010000328.1:0-3335 GCA_964517075.1 uncultured Solibacteraceae bacterium | reverse complement strand
GACTCGAGCGGATCGGCGGCCGCCTCGAACGTAACGACGTTGAACTCGAGGCTGTCGAGCGTCCCGCGCATGCCGTAGTACCGGTTCTTGGTCTTGACGACGACCTCGTCGTAGCCCTGGGCCACCGCCCAGGCTTCCTGTTCTTCGGTCAGCGCGCGGAAGTGTCCCTGGCCCCGCCAGTCCAGCCGCGTGGCCCCGAGCCAGTTGTACAGGACGCGCCGGCCCTCGAACTCCACCGCGCCCCGCAGCCGCACCACGAGATCGGCGAGCTTCGGATCGTTTTCCTCCTCACGCAGTTCGTGCGACACCTTGTAGGACACGGGCACGACGGTCGACGGATCGTCGGGCAGCGGCGCCTCGGCCATCAGGATCTGCGACTCGCGGCCGTCGAGCCGCTGCATGATCTCCGCCGCGGTCTTCCGCGTCGGGAACTCACGGAAGTACTCCTCGATATAGGCGATCTCGAGCGCGCCCTGCTGCAGGGGGTACTCACGAATGAAGTACTGCATCCGACTCATCGGCCGTGGACCTTCCCGGGCATGGCGCCCGCCCGTCGGCGGCTAGCGTACGAGCGACGGTCCCGCCAGTCTACCCGGCCACGTGCCGGCCGGCCGTCCGGGCCAGCGCCCGCAGGAAGCCGGCCCGCTCGCGGGCATCGGGCTGGCCGGCCCAGGTGTCCACCGGCCACGGCACGCACCAGGTCCAGTTCTCCGGCGTGACGGTCCCCGGGGTGTTGACGCGGCCGCGCCATCCGAACAGGTCCTGCAGCGGCAGAAAGAGTTCCGACGACCCGGCGCTGTACGCGTGTGTCAGATACGCGTCGCGCAACGGCTCGGTCCAGGGCATGTCGGGATTGGTCAGCGCGCGCTCGCCGAAGAACGGCAGCGCCAGCAGGGCGCGTCGCGTGTCGGCCCCACAGGTGTCCCACCACGCCGGAAGAGGCTCGGTGTCGTGCGTGCCCGTCATCGCGGCGGAGACGACCGGGTAGTCTTGCGGATCGATGTAGGCCTGCCCCGGCTCTCGCCACCGGCGCTCCCAGCGCATCACGCGGCAGCCCGGCACGCCGATCGCGGCCAGCGAGGCGCGCACGAAGTCCGGAACCGTGCCGAGATCCTCGGCAATCAGTCGGGCGCCGGCGTCGCTGAGGATTGTGAGCACGGCCTCGCCCTGCCGGCGCTGCGCCGGCTCCTCGGCCGGACTGAAGAATGGCGGGCCCGCCGGTGGAAGCCCGTAGGTCCGATAGAGCCCGACCACGTGATCGACGCGGATGGCGTCGAAGAGCGCCGCCATCCGCCGGGCGCGTTGGCGCATCCACGCGTACCCCGACCGCTCGATGACGTCCCAGCGGTAGGCCGGCAGTCCCCAGTCCTGTCCCTCCGGACTGAAGGCGTCGGGCGGCACGCCCACCGAGATGTCGAGCGCGAACTCGTCCGTGTGCGCCCAGACGTCGGCGCTGTCAGCGCCCGCGGTGAACGGCAGGTCGCCGACGATCGCTACGCCACGCGCGGCCGCGTGAGCCCGGGCGTCCTGCCACTGCGTCTCGGCGAGCCATTGCCAGTACTGATGACGCCGCAGCTCGGTCGACCACTGCCGGCGCGCGGCGTCCAGCGCGCCGGGATCGCGATCGCGAAGCGCCGGCGGCCACTGGAGCCAGTACGCGCCGGCCATCGCGGTGGTCAGCGCCTGGAACAACGCGTAGTCGTCCAGCCACCACCGCTCGCGTTCGACGTAGGCGGCGAATGATTCGGCGCGCGGCGTCTCCCGCGACCACTCCTCGCTCACGAACGCGTCGAAGGCGCGATCGAGCGCTTCGCCCTTCGCGCGCCGCACGTCGTCGTGACGGACGGCCGGCGCCCGGCGCGCGGCCTCGAGCGCGTCGCGCGCCTCGGGCGACAGCGCGTCGATCCCGCCGGCGCGCTCGAAGTCGCGCGCCCGCGACAACGCGATATAGCGAGGGTCGATGGCCATCGTCGACGCCGGCGCGTAGGGCGACGTCTCGCGGCAAGGGAGGGTGCCGATCGGGAGCACGAGCAGCCGTTCGAAGCCGGCGCTCGCCATCCAGTCGGCGAACGGCGCGACATCGGCCAGCTCGCCGATGCCCCAGCTCGCGCGGGAACGGATCGAGAACAAGGGCACATTGACGCCGGCATGCCGTCGGCTCACCGGCCGTCTCCCGAGAGGAGTGGCAAGGCACGCGACAGCGCCTCGGCGAACACGTCGGGCGCGGGAAGCAGGCTCACGACGAAAAAGGCCTCGCGGGGAAAGTCGAAGAAGTATCCGGGGTGCACGCGCACCGCGGCTTCCTCGACCAGGCGGATCGCCAGCGCCTCCTCAGGTGCGATCGCGGGCACCTGAATCACCGCGGACCATCCGCCCTCGGGCGGCAGCAAGCGGATCGACGCATACGGTTCGAGCGCGCGGTCGAGCGTGTCCAGGTTCTGCCGCAGCCGCGCCTGGATGGCCTCGCGAATGATCCGGCCCGCCTCGAAGAGGCCCGGCGCCGCGAGCTGCACGGGCGTGGACGCCGACAGGTAGGTGTCGCCGATGAGCGCCAGCCGCGCCACGGCCTCGCCCACCACCGCTGGCGGACCACTGGCGACGATCCAGGCGAGCTTCATCTGCGGAAGACCCGCCGACTTGGACAGGCCACCCAGCACGAACGTCGGCACCCGATCGGTGCCGAAGAGCGATGTCGCGTTGCGCCGTGGCCGCAGGGGATAGTCGGCGAAGACTTCGTCGGCAATGAGGGGCGCCCCGTGTGCGGCCGCCACCTCGATCAACCAGTCGCGATCCGCGGCGTTCAGCATCGATCCCGTGGGATTGTTGGGACTGACGACGAGGATCGCCCGGGTGCGCGGCGTGAGCGCGGCGGAGAGGCTGGCCCGATCGATCGACCAGGCGCCCTCGGGATCGAGTTGGTAAGGTACCGCCCGCACGCCCTCCAGCCGCGTCAGCAGATCGAACAGGGGATAACTGGGCTGCGGCACGAGCACGTCATCGCCAGCGTCGGCGAGCAGCTTGAACAGCAGCGCGTACGCCTCGCTGGTGCTGGCCGTGAGCACGATGCGATCGGGGTCGGCGGGGCGATGGCGGGCCGCATAGCCGGCGGCCACGGCTTCTCTGGCCGACCGCAGCCCGACCGCGGTGGGTGTGTAGCGTTCCGCACCCGGGACGGCGAGCCGCGCCGCGAGATCGGCGGGGTAGCTCAGACCAACCGCCGTGGGATTCGTCTCCGTGAGATCGAGCAACCGCGTCCCGCGGGCCTCGGCGGCCGCTACCGCCTGGCTCAGCGCGTTCTCCGCGAGCACGGGCGGAAGACGGGAGGAAAACATGGT
>CAZFAT010000327.1:0-7773 GCA_964517075.1 uncultured Solibacteraceae bacterium | reverse complement strand
GTTGCCTAGTCATTCGTGGACGGTACGGTCGATCCGACGTAAGGGCGTCGTAGCAGTCAACCACCGAAAGAATACGCGCGCCCAGTGGAATCTCTTGCCCGCTCAGTCCCGCTGGATAGCCAGAGCCGTCCCACTGTTCGTGGTGGTGACGGACAATCGGTTCAACCGGATACGGGAAGTCAATGGACTTGAGAATGTCGGCACCGACGTCGGCGTGAACTTTCATGCGCTCGAACTCAGAAGCGGTGAGTGGGCCTGGTTTGTTGAGGATGTACTCGGGAACGGCAAGCTTGCCCGTATCGTGAAGTAGTGCCGCCGCCCGCAATGCATCAATGTCCCGCTGCTCCTTGACGCCGAGAGCTTCAGCTAATGCCATTGTGTATCGCTGAACACGTCGAATGTGTCCGTGCGTAACCTGATCCTTCGCGTCAATCGCTAGTGCGAGTGCTTCGACTGTTGAAAGGAATACTCGGTTCAGTTCGTGAACCTTCTCGCGTTCAGCCTCGACGTGTTTGAGCGACCATCGGTAGGTGAAATAGATGACCAGGAGGAGTGGAAGGATGACGCCAATAAATGTGAGGTCAATTCCACGAGCGTTGACTACGAGAAAGGCTGCGATCGATGCGCCTGCTGCGAAGTTGACCGAGAGTTCAGTGAAGCTAGTCCACCAGATCGGGAAAGGCGCTGCCTTCTGTTCCAGTGCCACTGCCAGCGTTACGAGCCAACTATTGAACAAGAAGTACAGGGCCGTAAATAGGCCAAGGACCAGAACGAACTCTACGTCGAGCTCAGCGCTTGTCAGTGGTTGCGTAATTCCAGCAAGTTGAGCCGCTCCCCAGATTGACAGAGGTGGAGCGGCCATGTTGAAGACAACCTGCTGCCACCTGAGCCGACCTCTCAGCCATGCGTGTTTGGCACAAAGAGCAGTCGCATCGAGGACTACCAGGATGACGCCTACCGACGGACCGAATAGAAGCGTTCCCGCAAAGACGAACGTCTCCGAGATCGAGATGCTCGCGCTGACCGACGGTAGCTTGACGGACAGCCAACCACTTACAAAGGTGAAAGCGGCCAGCGGAAACCAGGCGGAATAGGAATCGAAGGGCTGCTTGAGAACGTCCGCGATGCTGTAAAGAACGGTAAGGAAGCCCAGTCCTACGACGACAGAGACGTAGGCCTGCGTTCTTCCTGACAAGCTCTGGCCGTGGGGATCAGCCATTAAATCGGACCTCCGGGGCACAGAACGCCCGGAATCAGATCTATTCTATCGGCTGAAGGGCCGAGCTAGCTTAGCTCCAAGCGATGATCGCAACAGTCGGCATCATGACCACCGGCTAATGCTGGTTCTGTGCCAACCCGAATTGGGCCCTTATGTCCAAACGATAATCTGAAACATCACGGTCTCCTCTGTCTTATGGACAAGACTGTTAGGGCAATCTCCGGACCTGGCCATCACTGAAGTTCAGGAAGGGCAGAAGCCCCAATCCCCCGGTTGCCCCAGATGATGGTGCCGTTGGCGCCCGTGCCGCGGTTGCCCCAGATGATGGTATTTCCCCTGACGCTCTGGCTGCTCCACACCACGGTGCTGCCGATGCGTACGCCGCCGGCGAGCGAGTCCGTGCGTCCCCACGCCGACACCGATGTGAAGGCGAAGTCACCCGCCTCCACCAGTTCGCCGCCAATCTCGACTCCGGTGGGAGCGTCGAAGAAGTTGCCGGTCCTCGCCAGCTCCACCGCCAGTGGCACATTCAGACTGCCCGCGCCCTGCTCAACCAGTCCGAAGCCATCGAGCCGCTGCGCGGTCAGCTGAAGGACCGCTTTGACTTGGGCGGGCGCGAGATCCGGCGCCGCCTGCAGCAATTGCGCGACCGCTCCCGAGACCACGGCGGTCGCCATGCTCGATCCCGACAGCACGAGGTAGGTGCCGTTGGCGCTGCCGGTCACGCGCCGATCGGGGTAGTTGTCCCAGATGTAGCTGCCGACCGCGCCCGCCGCGACAATCGCGTTGCCCGGCGCGACCAGATCCGGCTTGATTTCCCAGGTGTTCTCGCGGTCGGGATCGCCCACCGGTCCGCGCGACGCATACGAGGCGACCTGGTCGTCGGACCGGATGACCGTCCCGAGCGTGTTCAATGCCCCAACGGTTAACGCGCCTGGCGTGTAGCCAGGCGAGACGATGGCGCCATTGATTGGATTGCCTTCGTCGTCCTTGCCGAGGTTGCCCGCGGAGGCCACGACCACGAGGCCGCTCTTCACGGCCCGTTCCACCGCCTGCGCCAGCGGATCATGCCGCGGCAGCGTCGTCGCCAGATGACCCAGTGAGAGATTCAGGACACGCAGGCCGTACTGCTTCTGATTCCTGATGGCCCACTCAATGCCCTGCACCACGTCCGACACGTACCCGGTGCCATCAGCACCCAGCACGCGCAGACTGATGATTTCCGCACCCGGCGCCATCCCGACGTATGAGCTCCCGTCCGTGCTGTAGCTGCCGGCGCCGCTGCCTGCGACGATGCCCGCCACGTGGGTGCCATGACCGAACTCGTCCGAGGCATCGGTTGGATCGGTGTCGTTCGCGAAGTTCAGCCGGAGCTTGACGCGGCCTCTGAGATCGGCGTGCAGTGAGAGACCCGAATCGAGAATCGCCACGCCGACGCCGCTGCCGACCAAGCCGCCAAACAAGCTGCCGTCAGCCCCGGGCCACAGCAGGTTTGCGCCGGTCGACTGCGTGCTGACACCCATCGTCCCGATGACGACTTCGTCGGCCGCGAGCGCGCTCACGGCTGGATCGTTCGCGACGAGATCCAACTGCGCCGCGGTCCCGCTCACCAGCGCGCCCATCTCGAGGCGCGTGATCACCTGCAGTCCGTACTGCCCAGCCAGTCGATCCACTTCCGCCTGCGGGCCGCCGACGATCACGGGGATCGTGTCCGACCCACCGGCCGCGATCCGTGCGTCGAGCCCGCGAGACAGCAACGCCCGGTGCTGCGCGAACGCCTCGCGTGGAGCTATAGAGGAAATGGCGATCAGGCCGATAAGAACTAACAGCCGGTGGCAGGTCGTCGACGGTCGAACGGGAACGGTCATGTGTAGTGCCCTGGGGAGTGACACGGTCAAACTTGTTATCCAGTCGTCAGTTTCGTTAGGCACGTCCAATGCCAGCCTCCAAAAAGTAAGACGTCGTGCAATAACGCTTACTCCTTGAGCGACTGGCACTTGCGGGCCCAACCCTGACCGACAGGTCTGAACCCGCCATTACGGAATCGTGCGTGTCGAACAAGAATTGGTATTCTTTCGACACTTCTGTTACCTGCTCCCCCTGAATTGCGCCGTCAGTAGTACACAAACTGACCGTTTTTGAAAGCGAATTTCGAATGCGTCATTGATTGTGTGAAGAACCGTGCAGGGGGGCCTAAACGGCCCCAGACCGAGGGCGAGAAGCGTCGTTTCACTCAGCCCCTGGGGCGGGCAATCGACCACATTTGTCAGTGGAGGAATGAAAGGCGCGCCGAGCCCTCAGCCGGGGGCTGCCTAGCCGACGGAGGCCGTCGGTCAGGAGAGCCAGGCCGAGGTCACCTCAACTCGCGATGGTCAGGGCGAGCAGCCGCTTGACACCCACCAGCCGCGACCGCCAGTAAGGCGCGTCCAGCCGCTCCAGACGGACGACGCTCCCGCTGCCTGGGGCGTGCACGAAAGTCCCCGCATCAAAGGCAATCCCGACGTGGGACGCCCCGGGAGTCACGGTCGTAAAGAAGATGAGGTCTCCGGGCTGGATCTCCGCGGTGTCGACGTCGCGACCCACCTGGAACTGTTCGGTCACCGTCCGCGGCAGGACGACGGAATGCTGCTGGAACACGTAGCGGACGAAGCCGCTGCAATCGAACCCCGTCTCGGGCGCCACTCCCCCGAACTGATAGGGCACACCGCGCAGGCCCAGCGCGGTGTCCAGGACCGCCGCTGCGATCGGGGCCGCCGGTTCGAATGGCGTCTTCTCGACGGGGGCCGGCCTTTCGACGGGCGGGAGGGGTGAGCGGGGGAACGGGGCGGGCCGTGCAGTCACCGGCGCGCCCGAGGCACAGGCCGTGGCGAGGACCGCAGCCCCCAGGAGGGCACTCAGGTGAGTCGCACGCGAGGCCATCAGCCTGACTATCGGTTCCTGGGCTCGGCCGCCTGAGCAGCCGGCAGACCGAGCTCTCTCGTAACCTGCTGTGATCATTAGTCTTACGCCCTGCATTTCTTGACAACTTTCGCGCGATGCAGCCAGAATGTCGGCGCGCCTCTTATGGAGCAGACCCTCCTTCTCAACGCCACGTACGAGCCGCTGCGTGTGGTCCACTGGCAGAAGGCCATCACGCTGTGGGCGCAGGGCAAGGTCGAGATTGTCGCAGTGTACGACCGCGAGATCCGATCCGTGTCGTTCAGCCTCAAGCTGCCCTCCGTCATCCGGCTCCTCCGGCGCATCCGCATGCGGCGGCGGGTGGAATACGTGCCCTTCTCCCGCGCAAACATCTACGCGCGCGACCAGCACTCGTGCCAGTATTGCGGAACGGCGTTTTCGACGAGCGAGCTCACGTTCGATCACGTCACACCGGTCGCGCAAGGTGGCCGCAAGGACTGGGAGAACATCGTGACGTGCTGCATCAGCTGCAACCGGCGCAAGGGCGGCCGCACCCCGGATCAGGCCGGCATGCGGCTGATTCGATCGCCGCGGCGTCCCAACAAGACGCCGGCCCTGCGCATGACCTTCGGCATCCGCCAGGCGCCGGAAAGCTGGCGCGACTACATCTACTGGAACGTCGAGCTCGACGACGAGTAGCAGGTCGTCGTGCCGGAACAGCAGGCTTCGTCATCGGTCCGTCCGGCCTGGGCCGTCCCCGGCGGACGCGTCCTCCTGGAAGGCAGACAGTTCCAGCTCCTCTCGGATGGCCCTCCGCCCGTTCGCATCGGTCTGCACGACACGCACGTCGCCGCGGCCTCGCGCCGGTCGCTGCGGCTGGTGATTCCGCCCGCGGCCGAGGGCGGGACTATGCCGATTCACGTTGGTGCCGCTGACGCCGACGGCACGGCCTCGGTGGAAGTCGCGCGGCTGCTCGCGACCGGACTTCATCAGGTGGACAATCCCGCCTTCGATGGACTGGGTCGGCTCTACGTGACCCAGAGCGGCGGACGCGGGACGAAAGTTCCGGTCCCAATGTACCGGGTGAGCGGCCTGGGCGTGCGTGAGCCGCTCGCCGTGGAGATCGCCAATCCCACCTCGCTGGCCTTGGGTCCCGATGGCGCGATGTACGTATCGAGCCGGTTCGAAGGTCAGGTCTATCGGATGGGGGCCGACGATCGGGTGGAGCGCTACGTCGGCGAACTCGGCGTGCCGACGGGCCTCGCGTTTGCGCCCGACGGGTCGCTCTTCGTGGGCGATCGCCTCGGGACGCTGTTCCGGATCTCCGGGAAGCGGGAGGTAGAGACATTCGCCACGCTGCCGGCGAGCGTCGCCGCGTTTCATCTCGCGTTCGGTCCCGATGGCTCGCTGTACGTGGCCGCGCCGACACTCGCCTCACACGATCCGATCTATCGGGTCACGCCGGACCGGCGGGTGGAGGTGGCCTGCGACGGTTTTGGGCGGCCGCAGGGCCTGGCCTTCGATCGTGCGGGACGGCTGTATGTGGCCGATGCCCTCGCCGGCTCATCGGGCCTGTTTCGCGTCGATGTTTCCGCCGCGGACCCCACGCCGGAACTGGTCGTCAGCGCGCCGATGCTCGTCGGCGTCGCCATCGATCCCGACGGCGGGTTGGTACTGGCCTCGAACGACACGATCTGGCGCCTCGACGTCGATATCCGGCCCCTCATCGTCCCCGGACCCGCCTGAAGTCCGCGCCACGGCCGGGCGCATCCCACTGCTACAGTAGAGAGGATGGCCCAGGGCTGGATGACCGTTCGTGGCGCGCGGGTCCACAATCTGCGCAACATCGACGTCGAGCTGCCCCGGGATCGCCTCGTGGTCATCACGGGTCTGTCCGGATCCGGGAAGTCGTCGCTGGCCTTCGACACGATCTACGCCGAGGGGCAGCGCCGCTATGTCGAGTCGCTCTCGGCCTACGCGCGGCAGTTTCTCGAGCAGATGGACAAGCCGGATGTCGATCTCATCGACGGCCTGTCGCCCGCCATCTCGATTGAACAGAAGACGACGGCGTCCAACCCGAGGTCAACCGTCGGCACGGTCACCGAGATCTACGACTACCTCCGGCTGCTCTTCGCCAACATCGGCGTGCCGCACTGTCCGGTCTGCGATCGGGAGATCGCCTCGCAGTCGCTCGAGCGGATCATGGACATGGTGATGCTCTATCCCGCCGACGAGCGCATCAACGTCCTTGCGCCGGTCGTCCGGGGCCGTAAGGGCGAGTTCAAGCGGGAGCTGGCCGCGCTGAGGGCCCGGGGGTTCACCCGCGCGCGCATCGACGGCACCTTCGTCGCGCTCGAGGACGACGTCACCCTCGAGCGCCGGAAGAACCACACCATCGAGGTGCTCGTGGACCGGCTGATCGTCAAGGCTGGCATCGAGCGCCGGCTCGGGGAATCGATCGATCTCGCGCTGCGCCTCGCCGACGACATCGTCGTCATCAACACGCTGAGCAGCGGCGATCGGCTGTTCTCGCGCCGGCTGGCCTGTCCCGTGTGTGACATCAGCATTCCCGAGATGACGCCGCGGGCCTTCTCGTTCAACTCGCCCCATGGCGCCTGCCCGGAGTGTCAGGGGCTCGGGGCCGTTTATGACTTCGATCCGGCGCGCCTGGTGCCCGACGATCGGAAGTCGCTGGCGGACGGCGCCGTACGGCCCTGGGCGTCGGGCGATCCGGCGCTCGTGACGGAAATGCTCGAGGGGCTGTCCCGGACCTTCGGGATCGATCCCGCGGCCCCCTTCCATGCGCTGCCGAAGAAGCAGCGGGACATCGTGCTCTTTGGCGCGGGCCCGCGCCGGGGATCGCCCCCCGCCTCCGCGACCGGCGGGCGGACCCGGAAAGCCCGCGCGTCCGCCGATCCGTTCGGCGCCGACTTCGAGGGCGTGATTCCCAACTTGCGCCGGCGCTTCGATGCCGCGGCATGGGCCGATCAGGAGGCCCTCGAGCCGTATCGCGCGTTGCAGCCCTGCCCGGCCTGCCAGGGGGAGCGCTTGAGACCCGAGAGCCGGGCCGTGCGCGTGAAGGGCCGGCGTCTCTCGGAGTACGTCAACCTGCCGGTGAGCGACGCGCTCGCGGTCGTCGACGCGCTGGAGTGGACCGATCGCGAAACGCTCATTGCGGGCCGCGTGGTCCGCGAGATTCGCGACCGGCTGAAATTCCTGTCCGACGTCGGCGTGGGCTATCTCGCGCTCGCGCGGAGTGCGACGTCGTTGTCGGGCGGCGAAGGCCAGCGCATCCGGCTGGCGACCCAGATCGGGTCGCAGCTCACCGGCGTGCTCTACGTGCTCGACGAGCCTTCAATCGGCCTGCACCAGCGCGACAATCGGCGTCTGCTGGCGACCCTCAGCAAGCTGCGCAATCTCGGCAACACGGTGCTCGTCGTCGAGCACGACGAGGAGACGATTCGCACGGCGGACTACCTCATCGACCTGGGTCCGGGCGCGGGAGAACACGGCGGCGTGGTCATGTTCCAGGGACGTCCCCAGCAACTGCTGGCCGCGCCGGGCGAGTCGCTCACGGGACAGTATCTGGCGGGGCTGCGACGCGTGGAAGTGCCGGCCGTGCGCCGGCCGCCCACGCGCGGGGAACTGGTGGTGCG
>CAZFAT010000326.1:0-6273 GCA_964517075.1 uncultured Solibacteraceae bacterium | reverse complement strand
CCTGACGGGTCCCGGAATCGCCCGTCGGACGTCATCCTCGCGGACGGGAGCGTCGAACTGGGCCACGACGGCGGTGCCACCGGTGAAGTCCAGGCCGAGCGGGACGCCCCGGACGAGGATGACCGTCAGGCCGGCGGCAATGACGGCAGCAGACGCCCACAGCGCCGCAGCGCGGTACGCCATCAGGTCGGCCGGTCCGCGCGCGATCAGGCCGCTGAGCCCGCCGGATCCCATCGTCACGCGTCGGCCGCGCGCGAGCGTCACCTCGAACATCGTTCGCGACACGACGACGGCGGTGAACAGGTTGGTCAGTAATCCCAGGCTCAGCGTGGTCGCGAAGCCGCGGATGGCGCCGGTCCCGAACTGAAACAAGAAGGCCGCCGCGACGAGCGACGTGACATGCGTGTCGAGAATCGTCAGGAACACGCGGTCGAAACCTGCCGCGACGGCGCGCCGCACCGGCTGGCCGGCGCGCAGCTCTTCCCTGATGCGCTCGAAGATGAGGACGTTCGAGTCCACACCCATGCCGATCGTGAGGATGAGGCCTGCGATCCCGGGCAGCGTCAGCGCCGCGCCGAGCGAGGCCATCAGCCCGAGGAGGAGGGCCAGGTTCGCCGCGACCGAGATGACGGCGTTCACGCCCGCGCGGCGGTAGTACACGACCATGAACGCGGCGACGAGCAGCAGCCCGCTCGCCGACGCCGCGAGGCCGGCCTCGACGGCGCTCGCGCCGAGCGTCGGCCCGACGTACGTCCCGCCGAGGAAGGTCATCGAGACCGGCAGCGCCCCGGCCTGCAGCAGCAGGGCCAAATCCGCGGCCTCCAGCAGGGAGAATCCGCCGCGGATGATCCCTTCGCCGGTGGTGATCGCGCTCTCGATGATTGGCGCGGACTGGACCTGATCGTCGAGGACGATCGCCAGAGGTTGGCCGACATGCCGGGAGGTCAGCTCGGCGAAGCGACGCGCGCCGTCGGGCGTGAGGGAGAAGCCGACCGCGGGCTGGCCGAAATCGTCGCGTGTGAGCCACGCGCGACGGAGGTCGCGGCCGCTGACGACCGCGGTCGTGGCGGCGGACGGTGCGTCCTGCACCACCCGCAATTCGAGCCGGGCTGTCTGGCCCAGAATCGCACGGGCGCGCTCGACGTCCGTGAAGCCCGGCAATTGGACCGCGATCTCGTCACGCCCGTCTCCCTGCACGGTGATGACGGGCTCGAGGACGCCGAGCGCGTTGACGCGGCGGTCAACCGCCTCACGCGCCTGCGCGACGACCTCGTCGCGCGTGACCGTGGGATCCACGGCGAGCGCCTCGTGCGCGTTGACGCGGAGAACGAACTGTACGCCGCCGCTGAGATCCAGGCCCAGCGACAGCCGCCGCTCCGCGAGGATCCGAGGCAGAGGCAGCCCGAGGCGGTCGGCCAGCGGCGGAACCCACGCGAAGGCGGACGCACCCACGACGAGAGCGAGAATGACGACGAGCTTCCAGCGCAGTTGGCGACGCATGATCCCTCCAGTGCTGACACAAGGCACACCACGACCAGGAACGGCGTGTCGGAGGGATGGATCAGATCAGGAGCGGAAACGGCCGAGGTCCGGAGCGTCGGTCGGGAAGGTCTGGCAGGCGACAATCGAGATCGACCTCGCGCCTCGCCGCGCGGTGGACGCGTCCTGACTCGAATGCGAAGGGCGCCGGTACGTCGACCGCCGTCGTCGCCGCTGCCCTGACGATGGCTGGCGGTTCGGACTCGGGCGTGGGCTGGCTGCCGATCCAGCCTGGCGCCGGGTCGCTGGCGTGGGACGCCGGTAGGTCGGCCCGGACCAGCCCCGTCAGCGCCACGATCGACAGCACCGCCGCGATGAGGAAGAGACGCATGGACGCGGACCTATTGTTGTGTCGCGTCGATCGCCGGTCAAGTGAGCCGCGGCGACCCGAAGCACGGCCGCTCGACTGTCAGTCGTCCGGCCGGCCGGTGCTACCATGACCCCTCGCCCATGAAGCACCCGATTGCAGGCCTGCTTGGCGCCGCCGCGCTCGTCAGCGTCTGCGGTGGCGTGCTCGCGCAGTCTCCCGCGCCGCCCGCCACCGGTGTCGACTGGCCCGTGTACCGCGGCAATCCGGGCGGCAGTCAGAACGCCGCCGTCGCACAGATCCATGCGGCCAACGTCCACAAGCTCCGTCCCGCCTGGGAGTACCGCACCGGCGACGGCACCGCGCGATCGACGATGCACGTGAACCCGATCGTGGTGGACGGACGGATGTACATCACGACGCCCGCGATGAAGGCGGTCGCCCTCGATGCGGCCACCGGACGCGAGCTGTGGTCGTTCGATCCGGCGCGCCACAACAACGGCACGGTCATCCGCCTGCGCAACCGCGGCGTGGCGTACTGGAAGGGCGCCGAGGGCGAGCGCATCTTCCATTTCGTCCGCGAGCGCGTCTACGCGATCGACGCGCGCACGGGCGCGCTCGTCACGTCCTTCGGCAAGGGCGGCTTCATCGACCTGCGCGAGCACCTCGGCGTCGATCCCGCCACGGTGGCCATCGAGATGACGTCACCGGGTGCCGTCTTCCGCAACCTGCTGATTCTTGGGTCGCGCGTCAACGAGAGCTACGACGGATCGCCCGGCCACATCCGCGCGTTCGACGTGGTCACGGGTCAGCTTCGCTGGATCTTCCACACGATTCCCCGCGCGGGCGAGGTCGGGCACGACACCTGGACGTTCGTCGAGGGGGAGCGCTACGGCGGCGCCAACGCCTGGGGCGGGATAACGGTGGATGAGCAGCGCGGCTGGGTGTTCGCCGCCACCGGCTCCGCGACCGAGGATTTCTACGGCGGGTTCCGCAGAGGCGCGAACCTCTTCGCCAACAGCGTGCTCGCCCTCGACGCGATGACTGGCGAACGCAAATGGCACTACCAGACCGTGCATCACGACATCTGGGACTACGACAACCCGCCGGCGCCCATCCTCGTCACCCTCACCCTCGGCGGCAAGCCGCGCGACGTCGTCGTCCAGCTCACCAAGATGGGCTTCACGTTCGTGCTGGACCGTGAGACCGGCCAGCCGATCTTCCCCGTGAATGAGGTCCCGGTGCCCGGCTCGACCGTGGCGGGCGAGGCCGCGTGGCCCACGCAGCCGATGCCGGTGAAGCCCGCGCCGCTCGTCCGACAGTCGCTGACGGAGGCCGACCTGACGAACATCACGCCGGAGGCGCGCGCGTTCGCGTTGAAAGAGTTCCGGCGATATCGGGCGGGGTCGATCTACACGCCGCCGAGCCTGCAGGGCACCTTGACGCAGCCTGGGCACCTGGGCGGCGCGCAGTGGCATGGCGCGTCCTTCGATCCGCTGTTGAACGTCCTGTATGTGAACGTCAACGACGCGCCGACGATTAACCGGTTGCGCCCGGTGTACGACGCGGGAGCGCGTGCGACGCCGGCTGACACAGGACGGCAGATCTACGAGCGCACCTGCGTGTCCTGTCACGGCGCGAACCGGCAGGGATCGCCGCCGCTCGTCCCTTCGCTGCTCACGGCGGACGTGAGCCGGCAGGCGCTCCAGTCCGTCGTCGTCGAAGGGCGCAACAGCATGCCGGCGTTCACGCACTTCCGACAGCCGGAACTGAACGCGCTGGCGGCGTTTCTTTCGACACCGGCCGCCAGCGCTGCCGCGCCCGTCACGGAACGCACACCCGATCGCTACACGATCGATCAGTATGTCGTCTTCACGGACCCGCACGGCGTCCCGGCGACGGCCCCGCCCTGGGGCACGCTCAACGCCATCGACCTCTCGACGGGCGATCTTCTCTGGCGCGTGCCGCTCGGCGAGTATCCGCAGCTGGTGGCGAAAGGCATCCGCAATACGGGGACGATGAATTACGGCGGCACCGTGGCGACGGCCGGCGGTCTCGTCTTCGTCGCCGCCACGGCGGACGAGAAGTTCCGCGCGTTCGAGAGCCGCACGGGGCGGCTGCTCTGGGAACATCAGCTTCCCGCCGGCGGATACGCCACGCCGAGCGTCTACATGGTGAACGGTCGCCAGTACGTCGTCGTCGCCGCGGGCGGCGGTGGAAAGAACGCGACGAGGTCCGGCGATTCGGTCATTGCCTTCGCACTGCCGGACGAGACCACGCCCCCCGCATCCCCCACCGCGCTCGCACAGGCCGCGGCGTCCGGCTGGATCAACCTCTTCGACGGCACGACGCTCGACGGCTGGGTCCATCTCAACGGAGGCCACCAGTTCACGGTCGAGGACGGCGCCATCGTCGGCCGCACGGCCGCATCGAGCGCGAGCCTGAACTCGTTCCTCTGCACCACGCGTGAGTTCGCCGACTTCGAGCTGGAGCTCGAGACGATGGTCGATCGCGTGACGAACCAGGGCATTCAGATCCGGAGCCGCGCGAAACCGCTCACGACGGGCCGAGGCTTCGAAAACACGGCCGGCCGCGTTCACGGCCCGCAGGTCGAAGTGCGCCGCACCTATCCGGGTCTGCCGCCGACGGGCGTCCTTTACGGTGAGGCACTCGGCACCGGCTGGCTCACCTCGCAGGAGAAGATCAAGGCCGGTCACGGCTTCTTCGTGGACGAGGGCTGGAACCACCTCCGCATCGTCGCGCGCGGGCCGCGCATCCAGACCTGGGTCAACGGCAACCTGGTGGAGGATCTCGTCAACGAGGCCGTCTACGCGACGAATCCCAGCGGCTTCATCGGCCTCCAGATCCATGGCCTTGGCGAGCGCGAGATCACCCAGGCGGGCCCGGCCGGCGCCGGTCTGACCGTCAACCAGCCGCTTGTGAACCGCTGGCGCAACATCAGGATTCGGGTCATTCCGTAGTTCACGACTGCCGCCGGGCTTCAGCCCACCACACCCCCTCCTTGCCCGTTCCTCACGATCCGTGGGCGCAGAGCCGCGCGGCTTCGACCTGCACCGAGAACCGATTACCGGGAACTGAAAACTGCTCTACCATGTCCCCATGCGGAGGAGCGGCGTGCGGGTAGGCGCGGTCGCGGCGTGCCTCTGCCTGGCCCTGGTGGGTGCCGCACGCGTGCGGGCGGGCGCCCAGCAGCCAGCCACCGTCGCGGCCCAGCCACCCATTAGGTTCGATCGCGACATCCGGCCGATCCTGTCCAACAACTGCTTCAAGTGCCACGGCCCTGACGAGCAGGCGCGCGAGACCACGTTCCACTTCGACACCGAAGAAGGCGCTTTCGTCGAAGGCGGGATCATCGTCCCCGGCAGCGCCGAGACGAGCCAGCTCTACCAGCGCATCACGACCACGGATCTGCGGGACCGGATGCCGCCGGCCGACTCCGGCTACACGCTGTCCGACCAGCAGATCCAGTTGCTGCGCCGCTGGATCGACGAGGGCGCCAAGTGGAGCACGCACTGGGCGTATGCGGCGCCGAAGCGGCCGGAACCGCCAGCGGTGGCACGCCAGAACTGGGTCCGGAATCCGATTGACCAGTTCGTCCTCGCCCGGCTCGACCGCGAAGGGCTGCGACCGTCGCGCGAAGCGGACAAGACCACGCTGCTGCGTCGCCTCACGTATGACCTGACGGGCCTGCCGCCGACGCCCGCCGAAGTGGACGCGTTCCTCCGGGACAGTTCGCCGGACGCCTACGAACGGCGCGTGGACGCGCTGCTGCAGTCGCCGCGCTACGGCGAGCGCATGGCGATGCCCTGGCTCGACGCTGCGCGCTACGCCGACACGCACGGGTACCACATCGACAACCTGCGCGGGATGTGGCCCTGGCGCGACTGGGTCATCAAGGCGTTCAATCAGAATCTGCCCTTCGATCAGTTCACGATCCAGCAGCTCGCCGGCGATCTGCTGCCGAACGCCACGCGCGATCAGAAGATTGCGTCCGGGTTCAACCGCAATCACATGATCAACTTCGAGGGCGGAGCGATCGCGGACGAGTACCAGGTCGAGTATGTGATGGACCGCGTCGAGGCCACGTCATCCGTGTTCATGGGACTGACGATGGGGTGTGCGCGGTGCCACACGCACAAGTTCGACCCGATCAGCCACAAGGAGTTCTACCAGTTCTTCGCGTTCTTCAATAACGTCCCCGAGCGCGGGCTCGACGGCCGCACGGGCAACGCCGCGCCGCTGCTGCAATTGCCCACGCCGGAACAGCAACAGCAGCTCGACGCACTGGATGCCGCGATCAAGGCCACCGAGCGCGCGCTCGCGGACAGCGCAGTCGAACCGGCACAGCGCGAGTGGGAAGCGTCGGTGACCAAGGCATTCACACCGCTGGTGACCGGCGGCCTGAC
>CAZFAT010000325.1:0-7829 GCA_964517075.1 uncultured Solibacteraceae bacterium | reverse complement strand
GTCCTGGGCCTCCTCTTTCACGCCGCCGAACACACGACCCGCCATGTCGGGCAGTTCATCACGACGTCGAAGATCGTGAACAAGACCAAACCGTGAAGTTCTGAAGGCCGTGAAGTCTTCAGACCCTCACGGGCTTCATGTTCCGGGCTCTTCCCGTAGAATGGCTCGATGGGATCGTCACCTGGATCGGTTCTGCGTGCGCTGGCCGTCGCGCTGTCGGCCATCGTCATCGTCGCCTGCGGCCGCACGGAGCCGGAGCGGACGATCGACCAGGCCGTGGAGTCCGCCGGGCGGCCCGGCGAACCGGCCACGCCCGTCATTGTCTGTCTGGGTGACAGCCTCACGGCCGGGCTCGGCCTGCTCTCGGAGCAGGCCTACCCGCACCTGCTCGAACAAATGCTCGTCGCCGAGGGCTACGACGTTGACGTGTTGAATGCCGGGGTGAGCGGCGATACGTCAGCGGGCGGTGTCCGGCGAGTCGAAGGCCTGCTGGATCCCGCGGTGGCTGCGCTCGTGGTGGCGCTGGGCGCCAATGACGCGCTCCGCGGGCTGAAACCCTCGGACACGTACGACAACATCGCCGGCATCATCGAGGCGGCCGGCGCCGATGGCATTCCCGTGCTGCTTGCGGGCATGGAGGCCCCGCCGAACCTGGGCGAAGACTACCGCGACGCCTTTCGTGAGGTGTACGTCCAGCTCGCGCGTGACTATCGCGACATCGTGATCTGGGTGCCGTTCCTGCTCGAGGGCGTCGCCGGCCTGCCCGCGATGAATCAGGCCGACGGCGTCCATCCCAACGAGACGGGCGCCCGCGTCATCGCTGAACTGCTGTACCCGAAACTGCGGACGGTCATCGATCAGCTGCCGCAGCCAGGGCTGCCGCAATGACATTGAGGATCTGTTGACTCTCGATTGAGGATTGATTCGTCATTCTCGCAATCCAATCGTCGATCTTCCAATTGACAAATCGTCAATGCCGCGTCCTATGATCGCCCTCCAGAACGTCTCGCGCACCGTGCCGAGCGGCGCGGGACCGCTGACCATTCTGCATCCCACCTCGTTCGAGGTCGGTCGCGGGCGGGCGGTGGCGGTGACGGGGCCGTCGGGGAGCGGCAAGTCGACGCTGCTGGGCCTCATCGCGGGGCTCGACGCGCCCACCTCGGGCACGATTCGGCTCGACGACGTTGACGTCACCGCGCTCGGCGAGGAGCGGCTGGCGCGGCTCCGCGGCGAGAAGATCGGCATCGTGTTTCAGTTCTTCTACCTGCTGCCGTCCCTGACGGCCTACGAGAACGTGCTGGTGCCGTTGGAGATTGCCGGCGCGGCCGACGCGCCGGCGCGGGCTCGCCGGCTGCTGGCGGATGTGGGCCTCGATGGACGAGGCCATCACTTTCCGTCGCAGTTGTCCGGCGGTGAACAACAGCGGGTGGCCATCGCCCGCGCGCTGGCGAATGACCCGCCGATCCTGCTGGCAGACGAGCCCACGGGCAATCTCGACAGTGTGACCGGACGGCAGGTCATCGACCTGCTGATGTCCGTGAACCGATCGCGCGGCTGCACTCTGCTGTTCGTCACGCACGACCCGGATCTGGCGGCGCTGGCCGACGAGATCATCGCGCTGCGTGACGGGCGCGTCATCGATCGCCGCCGCCAGGATGGCGATCGGCCCGGCGGGTAGTGGGCTTCATCCTTCGCATGGCCTGGCGCGAGACGCGGGCGTCCTGGGCGCGCCTGCTGCTCTTCTTTCTCTGCGCCGGCCTGGGCGTGGCGGCCATTGTCGTGCTCCGCAGCGTGGTGCAGCAGGTCCGGACCACGCTGACGGCCGAAGCGCGCAGCCTGCTCGGCGCCGACATCATGATTGAGACGCGCCGGCCGCTCACCGAGGGCGTGCTGGGACGGATCGAAGACCTGCTGAGGGAGCCGGCGATCCTGGGCACGACCGAGGTCGTCGAGACGCAGACCATGGCGGCGCCCGCGCCTGGCGAGGGAAACGGGCACGTCCAGCTCGTCGAGCTTCGGGGCATCGAGCCGGCGTTTCCCTTCTACGGCCGGATCGAGCTCGAGGGCGGGCGCGCGTTCTCGCACACGCTGGTCTCCGGCGGCGGCGTGATCGTGCAGCGCGAGCTGCTGCTGGCGCTGGGCGTCGAGGCCGGCGCGGTTCTGCGCATCGCGGGCCGCCCGTTCACCATTCGCGGCGTCATCGCACGCGATCGCTTCCAGCAGGGCGGGGGCATCGCCTTTGGACCGCGCGTCTACATCGACCTCGCCGATTTGCAGGCCACGTCGCTTCTGGGCTTCGGCAGCCGCGTGACCTACCGGCTGCTGTTGCGCGCCGATCCCGCCGTCACCGACGACCTGACACGCCGCCTGCGTACGGCCCTCCGGGAGGAGGTGGCGTCCGTGCGGTCCTGGCGCGGTCTGGAGGATCGCATTGGCCGGAACCTCTCCGCGGCCGAGAACTACTTGAGTCTGGTCGGCTTCGCGATGGTGGTGCTCGGTGGCATTGGCGTCTGGAGCGTCACGCGGGTGCTGGTGCAGCAGAAGATCCGCAGCATCGCGGTCTTGAAATGCCTGGGCGCTTCGTCGGCGCGCGTGCTGGGCATCTACGTCCTGCTGGTGGTGGCGCTGGCGGCCTGCGGCAGCGCACTGGGCGTGGCGCTCGCCGCCCTGGCGCTGGCGGCCGTGCCGCCGGGCGTCCTGGAGGCTCTGGGCGTGGTCCAGGTCACGGTCACGCCGTCGGCCGCGGCGCAGGGCGCCGCCGTGGGCGTGCTCGTGTCGCTGCTCTTCGCGCTCGTGCCGCTGCTCGAGGTGCGCCACGTCAAGCCGCTACGGCTCCTGCGGGCCGACACGGCGGGCACGGCCCGTGTGCGCGACTGGCCCAGCCTGCTGGCGGGCCTCGCGGTCCTGCTCGGCGTCTCGCTCGTCGCGATCTGGCAGGCGGACTCCCTGCGCGTGGGCGGCTACGTCTCGGCGGGGCTCGTCGTGGTCTCGCTCGTCCTGGCGGGGCTGAGTCACTGGATTCTTCGGCTCACACGGCCGCTGACCCGGTCCACGCGGTTCGCCGTGCGCCACGCCGTCATCAGCCTCGCCCGGCCCGGCAATCAGACGCGCGTCATCCTCATGACCGTGGGCCTCGGATGCTTCTTCATCCTGACGGTCCGCGTGCTCCAGGCGAACCTGCTCGACGCCTTTTCCACCGAGGTCGGCCAGGCTTCGCCCGACCTGGTGCTCATTGACATCCAGCCCGACCAGGTCGCCGGCCTCGAGGCCATCGTCGCGCCCTACGTCCGCCAGCCGCCGCGCATCGTGCCGCTCATGCGCGGTCGCATCACCGGCGTCGACGGCGAACGCGTCCAACTCGGATCGCTCGAGGAGGTGCGCCGCCACGGCGGCATCGGTCGTGAGTACGGGCTCACGTTCCGCAGCGCCCTGACGCCCAACGAACGGCTGCTCGCGGGGCGGTTCTGGTCCGAGCCGCTCGCGGGTCCACCGGCGGCCGGCGTGGATACCGACGTGTCGATCGAGCAGGACGTGCGGGACGACGCCGACATCGGCGTGGGGGACATCATCCGGTTCGACGTGGCGGGGCAGCCGCTCCGTGCGCGGGTCACGAGCGTCCGCGCCGTGGACTGGGAGAACTCCCAGAACGGCGGATTCGTGTTCGTGCTGCGCCCCGCGCCCGCCGTGGAGCGGGCGGCGCACAACTACGTGGGCTTCCTGCAGGTGGCCGACGATCCGGCCGCGCGTGCGGCGCTTCAGCGCGGGCTGGTCGCGAGCCATCCGAACGTGTCCGTCATCGACGTGCGCGACGTCCTGGCGGCGCTGGCCGAGGTCATCGACAACGTGACGCTCGGCGTCACCGTCGTCGGCGCCGTCATGCTGGTGGGCGGCGCGTTGATCCTCATTGGCGCCGTGGCGATGACGCGGTTTCAGCGGGTCTATGAGGCGTCCATCTATCGCACGCTCGGCGCGAGCACGCGGATGCTGGCCGTGATGGTGCTCGTCGAGTACAGCCTGCTCGGTCTCTTCGCGAGCGTCGCGAGCGCGGCCGGCGCGCTCGCGCTGTCGTGGGCGCTGGCGCGGCATCTGTTCAGCATTGCCTGGGATCCGGCGCCCGGGCTCGTCGCCGCCGGCGTGATCGCGACGACCGCGGCCGTCAGTGTCGTCGGTCTGCTGGCCAGTCTGGACGTCCTCGTCCGCAAGCCGCTGGGCGCGCTGCGCAGCGAGTGACCGGACTCTTTTTGATTTGATAAGATGCCTTGATAGGGCGAGGACAAAATCCGCCACCATGGCCGCCGGGGCGAGCCAACCGCCGAACGATGAGTGACAAGGTGACCGACAAGGTGCTCAGCGAGGAGACGCTCGCGAAACTCAAGGACGACTTGCTGCGCAAGCGGGGTGAGATCCTGGCGGCGTCCACCGGGACGCGGCCCCTGCCGGCGTCGATGGACGTGAACAGCCGCCAGGGTGACCTGGCCGATCAGGCCAGCGGCAACAACGAAGTCCACATCCAGCTCAAGTTGAAGCAGACCGACGCCAAGATCCTTCAGGCCATCGAAGAGGCGCTGCACCGCATGGAGCGCGGCGTCTACGGGATCTGTCGCGACTGTGGCGACCCCATCGCGCCGGCCCGGCTGGAGGCGATTCCCTGGACGCGCGTCTGCATCAGCTGCAAGCAGAAGCAGACCGCATGAGATCGGCCGGCCTCCTCGCGATGCTCCAGGAGTGCCACGTGGAGAAGCTGGCGCTCCGGCAGCGGCACGTGGCCGTCGCGCGGCGCGTCACCGACTACGATTTCAACAACACCTACCAGTACGTGATCGCTCGAGAGGACGTGCACCTCGCGTGGCTCGAGGCGGCGGTCACCGAGCTGGGCGGGACGCCGGAGGATCGGCCCGAGGCTGACCTGCCGCCGGCCGGCAAGAAGGCCGATTTCCTGCCCCTGGTTCGTGACGATGCCCGGCAGGCCGAGGCGTTCGTCGCGCGCTGGCGCCAGCGGCTGCCCGATATCGGCCACGCCCGGCATCGCGGGATGATTCAGGTCATCCTCGGTGAGACGCTCGAGCACAAGCGCTTCTTCGACCAGATCGTCGCCGGCCGCGAGGACGTGCTGGGCCGGCGCGCCAACGGTCCCGGCTCGCCCGGCACCGGCGACGGCGTGCTGCCGGTGCGGTGGATGGACTAGGGCTGGAGATGCCCTTAGCTGCCATCGCCTTGGGCTCGAACCTGGGCGACCGGCGTGGGCACCTCGACTGGGCGATTGATCGGCTCCGCGCGTCGCTCGCCAACCTGCGCGTCTCTCCCTTCTTCGACACCGAACCGGTGGACGTCCCCGACGCCCAACCCCGCTACCTGAACGCCGTCGTCGTCGGCGACACCGACGTGGCGCCCGAGATCCTGCTCGACACGCTGCGACGACTCGAGGACGAGCGTGGGCGCGACCGCCCGTCGTGCCGCGCCGCGCGCACGCTGGACCTCGACCTGATCTTCTACGGCGACCAGGTGATCCGGACCGTGGCGCTGGAGGTCCCACACCCGCGGTTTCGGACACGCCGATTCGTCCTCGAACCCCTCGCCACCCTGGCACCCGAGTGGCGCGACCCGATTTCGGGACTGACGGTAGGGGAGCTCCTCGGGGAGTGTGGATAGACTTTCGCACCTGGCTTTTCCCGCCCGCTGGTCTTATCCTTGCCGCTTCGGAGGCGAACCATGACTCGTGCGCGTGCCGGCCTCGCCGTCCTCTTCGTCGCGGGTGTGGCGGCGCTGACGCTGCGGGCCGATGCCGGCGGCCAGCCGCAGCGCCAGGCCACGCGGCCGAATATCCTTCTCCTCTTCGCCGACGATTGGGGATGGCCCGCCGCTCGGGCCTACGGCGATCGCGTGGTGCGCACGCCGTCGTTCGATCGCATCGCTCGCGAAGGCGCGTTGTTCAGGCACGCCTTCAGCGCGGCGCCGTCGTGCACCCCCTCACGTGCCTCGATCCTCACCGGCCGCGCGGTGCACGCGCTCGAGCAGGGGGGAAACCTCCACAGCGCGCTGCCCACGAAATTCGTGGTCTACCCGGACCTGCTGGAGAAAGCCGGCTACACCATCGGTCTCACCCGGAAAGGCTGGGGGCCCGGTGACATCAAGACCGTGGGCCGAAGCCGCAATCCGGCCGGTCCGCCGTTCGCCACCTTCAATGAGTTCCTGGCGAAGGTGCCCGCCGGCCAGCCGTTTGCTTTCTGGTTCGGCTCGCAGGATCCCCACCGTCCTTATACGCTGGGATCGGGCGCCAAGGCGGGACTCCGGGCGGCCGACGTCGTCGTGCCGCCGCATCTGCCCGACACGCCGGAGGTGCGGAGCGACCTGCTCGATTACTACGCCGAGGTCGAGCGCTTCGATCGCGAGGTGGGGGAGATCCTCGGCACGCTCGAGAGCCGGCAGATGCTCGACTCCACGCTGATCGTGATCAGCGGCGACAACGGCATGCCGTTCCCACGGTCGAAGGCCAACGTGTACGACGCGGGTTCCCGGCAGCCACTGGCCGTGCGCTGGCCCGGGCGCGTCAAAGCCGGACGCGTCGTCGACGAGTTCGTGGTGCTGACCGACTTGGCGCCGACGTTCCTCGAGGCCGCCGGCCTCCCCGTGCCGGCGGACATGGACGGCAGGAGCTGGCTCCGGCTCCTCGCCGGCGAGTCCGAGCCGACGCGCGATCGGGTCTTTCTGGAGCGCGAGCGTCACGCCCACGTCCGGAAGGGCAACCTGAGCTACCCGGTGCGGGCCGTGCGCACCGCCGACTTCCTGTTCATCCGCAACCTGCGTCCGGACCGCTGGCCTGCCGGCGATCCCGAGAGGGTGTTCTCGGTCGGCCCCTTCGGCGACATCGACGGCGGGCCGACGAAGGACCTGCTGCTGTCGCGCCGCGACGATCCGGCGATTCGGCGGTTCTTCGACCTGGCCATGGCCAGACGACCGGCGGAGGAGCTGTACGATCTTCGCGCGGATCCGGGCCAGGTCGTCAACGTCGCCGACCAGCCACGGTACGCCGACGCGAAGCGTGCCCTCCGCCAGTCACTCGACGAGTGGATGAAGCGAACGGGCGATCCGCGCGCGACGACCGACGACGATCGATGGGACGGCTATCCCTATTTCGGCGCGCCGGCCAAGCAATAGGAGCCTGGCAGAGCCACCTGATGGGTAGCCGCCGGCCTTCAGGCCTGCAGTTCCGCCGGGCTGAAGCCCGGCGGCTACGACAGTTGGATACGCGCTCTAAGGCGTTCGAACACGAAGGAGGACAAGCCATGCGGCGTGCACTGAGGCTGGTGATGATGGCCGCGCTGGCCGTTGGCGGCACGCTTTCGCTGGGCGCTTCGGACGCGCCGCAGGGTGCGGCCCAGAGCGACCGGCTGAACGTGCTGTTCCTCATTGCCGACGACCTCAACGCGGACCTTGGGGTGTACGGCGCGCCGGTGCTGACGCCGCACATCGACCGTCTCGCCGCGGCCGGCGTCCGGTTCGACCGGGCCTACACGCAGTTTCCGCTCTGCAGCCCGAGCCGGTCGTCGCTCCTCACGGGCCGGCGGCCCAACGCCACGGGCGTCATCACCAATCCGCTGGCGAAGACGCCGATGTCGCCGCACTTTCGCGAGCGGCTGCCCGCCACGGTCACGCTCCCGCAGATCTTCAAGAACAACGGCTGGTTCGCCGCCCGCGTCGGCAAGCTCTACCACTACGGCGTGCCCAACCACATCGGCACGGCGAGCCTGGACGACTACCTGTCGTGGGATCTCGCGATCAACCCGCGCGGTCACGATCGTGAGATCCACGATCGCATCATCACCATCGGC
>CAZFAT010000324.1:0-7394 GCA_964517075.1 uncultured Solibacteraceae bacterium | reverse complement strand
GTAGAGCACGATGCCGAACGAGAACACGTCGCTTCGCGCATCCAGCGGCTGTCCGGCCGCCTGCTCCGGCGACATGTACGCGACGGTTCCGACGACGATGCCCGGACGCGTGTGGGCGGGCATCGCGCCGGTGACGGCTTCCCCTGCGGCGCGCTGGTCGAGCTTGGCGAGTCCGAAATCGGCCAGCTTGGCGTGCCCGGTCTTCGCGATGAGGATGTTCTCAGGCTTGACGTCCCTGTGCAGAATCCCGGCGCCATGGGCGGTAGCCAAGGCGTCCGCCACGCCGATCAGCAGCTCGACGATTTGCCGCCAGTTCCGGGTGCCGCTCGGCGCCCAGTCCCTCAGCGTGCCGCCATCCACGAACTCCGTGACGAGGTACTGCCGGCCGCCGACATCGCCGACGTCATGAACGGTCAGGATGTGCGGGTGATTGAGCGCCGATGCCATCCGTGCTTCCTGCTGGAAGCGACGGCGGTCCGACTCGTCGGCGATCTCGTCCGAGAGGACCTTGATCGCCACAGCGCGGCTCAGCCGCGTGTCCTCGGCACGGTAGACCTCGCCGATTCCGCCGCGCGCGAGCAACCTGCCCACCCGATAGGGCCCGAGCGTTGCGCCGGGTTCCAACTTCATGGGCCAAGGCATCTTACTACCATGGCGAACGCACTGATGCCCACCCACTCCCGAGGAAAGACCGTTATTACGGCTGCTCCGCGTCAGGTCGGTGAAGTGCGGTTCGCTAGGAGCGGGAGAGCGGTGGCATCGTTGGCAGAGTGCATCGGGCAGCAGGCGATTCGCGACAAGGGTCGGCTGCGCCACGGCCAGACTGCTGTTCAACCCGAGGCCCCCGACGGGGGGGTTTTACGCGTTCGCGCCGATAATCAGGTCGCAACGTCGATCGCTGCGCGCAAACAGCCGTCACCTCGGCGCCGAACGCCTTCGCCAGCTGCACCGCGAAGGTCCCCACTCCGCCCGAAGCACCTTCGGAGGCAGATCCTGCAAGCCGTCTTTCAAGGGGCCTGGCTGTCGGCGATCTCCGGCAGGAAGCTGGGCAAGCTCGGCCGGCGCAGACTACGTCATCGACTACGCATTACAGCGACGGCCAAGCTTCGTCACCTGGCCTGAAAAGCAGTACGCGGTCGGCGGCGTTGATCGAGGCCGCGTGCACTCGCAGCAGGACCTCGTCGTCTCGAGCTGTCGGCTTCTCGACGTCCTCGACGCTCAGCACGTCGGGCGGCCCGTAGCGGCGGTAGACAACTGCCTTCAACTTTCCGCCTTTCCAACTCTTCCTACGTCTCGACCTGAACGCCGAGTTCGACCACGGCACAAGGTGGAAATTCGCCGTTCCGTTCCTACTCTTCTCGCAGCACCGCATTCGGGTCCAACCGGGCGGCCCGCCAAGCCGGCAGGATGCTGGCCAGGAGCATTGCCCCCGCAAGCACCGCCGCCGATCCGCCCAGCGTCGGGATATCGACTCCGGCGACACCGAAGACCTCCGCCCGAATGACGATCCCGGCCGCGATCGCCGCAAGGCCTCCGAGAACGGCACCGATCGTCGCGACGGCCAGGGCCTGCCGAAAGACCATTGCCAGGATGCGGTCGGGTCGCGCACCAAGAGCCATCCGAACGGCGATCTCCCGCCAGCGCATCGCGACGCCATAGGAGGTCACTCCGTAAAGGCCGACACTGGCGAGCAGGAGCGCCACGAGGCCCAGGAGTGCCGCCACCCTCGCCAGCATGCGTTGTTGCAGGGTGTCCGCGCGAATCTTCTGGTCCAGAGTGCCCAGCTCCAGGATCGGCACTCGAGGGTCGAGCTGAGCCACGAGATCGCGGATCGCCGGCGCGAGGGCGGCCGCCGGACCTTCGGAACGGACGTGAAGCGTGCGCGCGGTGCCAAGCTGGATCGGCGAGGGGAAGGGCGAGGGGAAGAAAATAGCCGGGACTTCCTCGCCGGAAAGTCCCACGGGCGACTCCACGATACCCACGATCCGGAGGTCGGCCTTCACTGCGCCACGGAAGGGTGTCGACACGCGCAGGCTCCGGCCGAGTGCAGCATCGTCGAAGATCTGAGACGCCAGGCGTTTGGTGACGATCGCCACCTCGGGGATGTCGCGCCGGTCAGCCGCGACAAACTCGCGGCCTTGAATGAGGTCGAGTCCCAGCACATTGAAATAGTCACCACCGGCAGAGCCACTCACTGAAATGCCTCCAACCGGCCCATCGCCCGGATCCAGCACGACGGCGTTGGCGGGATCGAAGGTCCAACTACCCCCGAGGTTGCGGCTCGACAGCCCTGCGGCCTCGACTCCGGGAAGCCTCGAAGCACCGTCAAGAAGCGCCGCATAGAACGCGTCGCTCTCGCCGGATGAAAAGCGGAGTTGCGCCAGGTTGAACGACGCCAGCAGCAGACGGTCCGGGTCCGTGCCGGGCGGCTCCGCCAGAGATTCCAGTGCGGACGTCAACTGGAACCCTGTGGCCAGCAGACCCAGTGAGAGCGCGACCTGACCGGCGACGAGGATCCGGCGGCCGCGGGACTCGGAACGCGTGCCGCCGCTCCCCGCGGGAGAGGTGCCGAGCGCAGCGGACGGATGCTGACCGGCGGCCTGAAGTGCCGGAACGAGTCCGAATCCCAGAGCCGTCAGGAACGCGGTCACGAGTGCGCCCGCCGCGACCGTGCCGTCCAACGGCATGGGAATCGTCATGAACGCCGCGACCCACTGCAGGCCCGACCACGCCAGCGGCAGCGCGAGGACCGCAGCGCCGATGGCCAGGACGAGGCTCTCGATGACCAGTTGCCGGACGAGCCGGAGCCGGGACGCGCCCAGCGCCAGACGGACCGCCACCTCCCGGCGGCGCCGTGAGGCCCGCACCAGGAAGAGGTTCGCGGCGTTGACACAGGCGATCACGAGAACGAGAAGAGGAATGGACAGGATGATGGCGACGATCTGTCCGGCATCGGTCCTGTCGTTGAGTCTCGACAGACTGGACACCTCGGCCATGACCGGCGCCGCCGGGTCGTCCGCGGGCGTGACAACCCGCCCGGCAATGACGGCGAGCTCGGTCTCGACGCGGTCGGCGCGGACACCGTCCCGCATTCGGCCCACGTATCGAATGACGCGCTCGCCGGGCTGCTCGTCGAGGAAGACAAAACCGCCCCGGCCAAACGAAAGCGGATCGCCAACACGATCCGCGAGAGCGATCGGCAGCCAGAGCTCGACGCCCGTCTGAACCGGGTTCTGGGTCGTGCCCCGAAATCCCTGCGGCGCGACGCCGATGATCTGGAAAATCTGCCCTCCCACCTGGATGGGCCGGCCCGCCACTGACGGATCGCGTCCGAACTCTCGGGTCCACAGGGCGTGGCCGATGATCGCGACCGCAGACTCGGCCCGGCCCTCTTCAGACGCGAAGGTTCGTCCGATCGCTGGCTGGACTCCGAGCACGTCGAAGTAGTTCGGCGACACGAAGGCGGCCGGGAGGGAGCGAGGCTGAGGCAGGGTCACCGCCACGTCGGATTCGGTGAAGCTGGCCAGATCTTCGAGACTGGTCATCCCCTCACCGAGAGCGCGAAAGACACCCGGGTAGTCCGCCAATGCAGTTTGGGGGAGTCTCGGTCCGAGGGGCGTGTTTTCCAGAATCCGGAGCGTCACGACGCGATCCTGATCCCGGACACCCGGAAACGGACGAAGCAGCGCGCCGTTGATGAACGCGAATGCCACGGTCGTCGCCGCCAGGCCCAGGCTGAGATTCACGATCACCGAGAACGAGAACCCGCGCGCCTGACCGAGACTGCGCATCGCGTAGCGGATGTCCCGGAAGATGCTTTCCCAACGGGCTCCCGCGCTGGCTTCCCGAACACGCTCCTTGACTTGTTCGGCGCCCCCCAAGTCGATGAATGCTGCGCGCCGTGCGTCCTCCGGGGTCATGCCCGACCGGATCTTCGATTCGGTGTCGTGCTCGACGAACGCGCGGATCTCCTCACTGAGCTCTTCGTCTCTCGCACCGCCGTCCACCAACCGGCGCAGCATGGCCTGCAGGCGACACCACGCGCGTCTCATGCGCCCTCCAGGACCTTCTCGACGGCGGTGGTGATGGACTTCCAGTCTTGCCTCTCGCGGGCCAGCTGCCTCTGTCCCGCCTTCGTGATCGCGTAATAGCGCGCCTTCCGGTTGTTCTCGGAGAGATCCCAATAACCGGAGGCCCAACCGCTTTCCTCGATCCGCCGGAGCGCTGGAAACAGCGATCCGGGCGTGACCTGAAAGACGTCCTCGGTCAGGTACCGCAGACGCTGGATGACGCCCCATCCGTGCATCGGCTGGGCCGCGATGATTCTCAGCACCAAGAGATCGAGCGTTCCCTGGACCACGTCCTTGCGATACGCCATGTGGCGACTCCTATCGTATGACGTCAAGAAAACACACAGACTTATCGGGTGTCAACAGGAACAGTAGAATCGGGTGGTCGAGGACACAAGCCGCCGGCGCTCCCGATGGCGCCGTCAGGAACTGCTGCGCTACCGCCATGACGGAGACGATCGCGCCCATCCGTACCCACTGCGACCGCGTGCCACCCGCGATTGCCGGTCGCGTTCGTCCCAGCCACCACGGTCACCCGTGGCGTCTGCTACTGCTGCAAGACGGCGCTCGTGCCCGGCCCCGGCGAGAGGTACGCGGCGTGGCGGCACGTGTATCCGGGCAACCAGCGCGATATGGCCGTTCTGTCCTGATGGTGAAACGCCTGCCTCACGATTGACGGCTTTCCCTCCTGGCGCCCCCGCGTTCCTCCAGGCGTCCTCGTTGGCTTGCTTCGTCGGCCGCAATGTGCCGACTTATCGCACCGAACCCGGAGCTCCGACTGCGAACCGAGAACTGAGAACCCGGAACCTGAACCTGGAACCAGAACCGCGAACCGGCAACCGCGAACTGCGATGTTTGCTAAAGCCCCCTTCGCCGCAGCGCCTCCTGCACGGCAGCATTCCCCTGGGCCATTTCAATCAGCGTGCGCCCGTTGCGATTGCCGTTGGCGGTCATGTCCGCGCCCGCGCTGACGAGAAGATCCACGACTGCCGGGTAGTCTGCCCCGCGCGCGCGGCGGTGCACCGATCCGAAAGCAGCCCACCCGAGCGGCGTGCTGCCATGCGTCGGGTCCCGTGCGTCGATCGGGACGCCGCCGCGCGCGAGCAGCCGCTCGACCATCTTGACGTTTCCCACCCAGCAGGCGGCGTGGAGCGCCGATCCGCCGTCGACGCCAGGCGCCGACGGGTCGAATCCGAGACGAATCATCAGGTCGGCCGCATCGAAGTGCTCGTGGAAGATGGCCTGTGCGAGGTGCGCATGGTCCTGCGGCGTCAGCGACGCGAGGAGTGACGGGTGTTCGGCGACGATGGCTCGCGTCGTGGCCGCGTCGCTCTCCAGCAGCGCCTGCAGCAGGCGGATCCGCTCCGGGCTGCGAACGGAGAGGAGGTCGCGGACGTCGGAGTGCCCGAACTTCTTCGCCACGGCGTGCGGCGACAAGGCGAAGCCGAGCGTCCAGCAGTAGATGTGCAGCGGCGGAACCATGTCGTAGCCCGGTTCGTTGATCCGGGCGGCGACACACGCCGGATCGGCGTCGAGCAGTCGTGTGGCCAGCGCCACATCGCCGAGGCGGGCGGCCATGAAGATGTCGGGCGTCGCCCCGCGTTCGAGGAGCCGGCGGCAGACGTCCGGGCGCTCGACGAGCGCGTATTGCGCGGCAGTCGAGTGGTGGTCGATGCACCGCACATCGACACCTGCGCCGTGGTCCAGCAGGAAGTCGGCGATGGCGACGGTCTTCGCTTCGTGGAGCGGCTGCTGTCCGTCGCCGCCCCGCGCGTGCACGAGCGAGGCGTCGGCAGCGACGAGGGCGCGCAGCTCGTCGAACCAGCCGAGCCGCGCCGCCGCATTCGGCGTCAGCGTGGCGCCGTGCGTCAGCAGGAATCGCGCTGTCGACTCGTCGGCGTTGTCGAGCACAGTGTACGGGCCGTTCTCCCACTCGCTCTTCAGGTTCACGTCGGCGCCCGCCGCGATGAGGACAGCGAGCAGCGCGCCGTTCTTGGCGGCGACGTGCGCGGCTCGCTGTCCGAAGGCGAACAGCGGGTCGTTGATGCGTCCGCGGACGTGCGTCAACCCGAGCAGCCGTTGTGCGCGTGCCGCGTCGCCGTGCTGCACCGCATCACGGAACGCCTCCGCGTCGCGGGTCTCGATGGCTGCCACGAGCTTCGGCCAGGAATCGAACCCGGCCTCGCGCGCCACCGCGAACTGTGCGTCGGCGAGCTGCAGCGATCTGGCACGGCCCGAGACGTCGGGCCGGACCGCCGTCATGCGCGCCAGTGCCGCGGCATCACCGTCGCGCGCCGCGCGCAGCAGATCCTTGGCGCGCGTGTGCTGCTGTTCGAGGTTGAGATGATCGGGAAACGGATTCGACACGGACGACCTCCTTCATGAACGCGCCCATGTCCGCATCAGGGCTGAAGAAAGGTCGCTGCGAAGCGAGAGTCAATCTGGACAGGTGGGCGCGGCCCTTCCCGCGGACTGGAGGCGTCCTGTGCACGCCAGGAGGCAGCGTACGCCAGGATCGCGCGCTTGCGCAACAGTCGGGCGCGACCGGAGTGCCTGGCGGACCCGATCTGCCTGGACGATCGACTCAGCGTGGCATGGCCGGGCGCCCTCGACCGCCCGCCGGGCGCGCGAGCCGCACCGCCGCCAGGGATGCCAGGAACAGGAAGGCCAGTGGCACGGTGAAGATGAGGACTTTGAGCGATGCCACCCATGGGGGATAGGAAACATGAGCGGGGTCGAAAGTCAACCGAATCGGCGTTATGCGGCGTCGGCCGGCCCAGCATGCTCGAGGGGGCCGACGCCGGATGGGCCTCTTCCGGTCCCTGCTCCGCACCGTCAGCCAGCGATCGCTGATATCGTGCCGTGTCGAGCTCGAGGATCGGCCGCTCGATCGCGCGTCGCTCTTCCCGCTGTTCGACGACGAGGGGCGAACGCGGATGATGATGATCACCGCCGAGGAGAACGGACGCATCATGTTGGCCGATTGGGCGCCGGGTCTGTGGCGGCTGCGGCCGTTCTGGCGCTTCCAGTGACGTCCGAAAGGGACTGCGGCCGCGAGGATTACGAAGCGGGTTCGATCCGCAACAGCGCGCCCTCGTCCTCGTCGGTGGGCAGATACCGCAATCCGTCGAGACGCAGTCCATCACCCGATTTCCGGAGTAGACTCGCTCTGTTACGATCGGAGACGGGGCGCGCCGACACCTGGAAGGAGAAGAGCAGCGTGCGAAACACATCCATCGTCCTCGCAACGACCGTCGTCCTTGCGCTCGCCGGCGTGAGCCACGCTCAGCGCCCGGCCGGCATCACGCCCGAGATGATCGCCAC
>CAZFAT010000323.1:0-15471 GCA_964517075.1 uncultured Solibacteraceae bacterium | reverse complement strand
AGCGTCCGCCGCCGCCTCGACGACCACCGCCGCCACGGGGCGCAGCAGCGGCGGCCGGCGCGGGCGCAGCAGCCGCGCCTCTCGCCGGCGCGTCAGGCTCATCTGGGAATGCGCGCGCGCCGCCTGGACCGCCGCGGGCGCCCGGACAAGTCGGGCAGGGTGCCGGCGTGGCCGGCTGCGCGGCCGCGGTGGCCCGTCCGCGGCCTCGTCCAGCCGGTGTGCCGGGCACGGGACCGTTGGTCAGCACCACCTCCGCGCCCGCGAGCAGCGCCGAGCGCTGCCAGAGCGGCCGGCTGGCCTCGGCGATCCAGCCGAACACCTCCTGGATCGGTCCTTCGTCGCCCCGGCGGACGACAGCGGCGGCGAGCATGGTGAGGGCGGCCTCGCGCGCGGGCGACGTGGTCGCGGCCTGCAGCAGCTCGGCCAGGACGCGGTGTTCGCCGCCTGCGAGGCCGCTCAGCGCCGCGTCCATCGTCACCGGATTGTCGCCGTGCGCGCCGAGGAGCGCAGCCATGGCGACCGCGCGCTTCGCGTCGGGCAGGTATCCCAGCGTGGCGGCCAGCTGATGGCGCACGGACCAGTCCTGATCCTGCACGCGTGCGGCGACCGCGGCCTGCAGCGGATGATCCGCGGCGCCAATCCACCGCTCCGCGAGGCGGAGGGCGGACGCGCGCACGTCGCGCGAGGCATCCTTCAGGGCGCCTTCCACCGTGGCCGGCTCGAGGCTGTTCAGGCCATCGAGCGTCCAGAGCGCATGGAGGCGCGTCCGCGCGTCCGGCGCGCTCTCGGCCAGCTTCCTGAGCGCCGGCGCCACCGACCGATCGCCGCGCTCGACGAGCAGACGCTGCGCGGTGTCGCGCCACCAGCCGTTGGGATGCGAGAGCCGCTCGACGAGCCGCGCCGGCGCTTCGGTGGCCAGCGCCGGCCGCGCGTCGCGCGTCGTGCTCTCGTGCACGACGCGGTAGATGCGGCCCAGGCCGGTCGGCAGCTCGAGCTTGTGCGTCACGAAGTAGTCGCGCAGGTATTCCGTGACGTAGATGCGGTGCTGAATGATGCCGCGATACATGTCCACGACGTGCAGCGTCCCGTCGGGGGCCGACGACAGGTAGACGGGCCGGAAGCGCTCGTCCGTGGACGCGAGAAACTCAGCGCCGTAGTAGCCCTTGCGCGCCTCGAGCGTCGAACCGTTGTCGCTCACGACGATCCGGCCCACGAGGTTGCCCGCTGGCTCGACGACGAAGACGTTGCCGCGGAGTTCGGCGGGCAGCCGGTCGCCGCGATACACCGTCGGCGCGCTCACGGCCGTGAACTTCGCCAGCCGGCCATCGGGACGAAGGACGCCGGCCTGATAGCCGCGGTTCACGCCCGGCGTGGGACGAATCGGCCAGACCGCGTTGACCTCGTCGTTCTGCAGCGACTCGTAGAGACCGCGCGTGCGCGACTGGCCCGGATTGCGCGCGTAATAGCGCGCCGGCACCAGGTCGACGAACAGCGCCGCCTCGTTGGTGTTCCGGTAGATCCGCCCCGCATCGTCCATCGACAGGCCCCACTGGCCGCGCGACAGCGTGCGCTCGCCCACGACCTTGCCGTCCTGCAGGCGGAAACTCTGGTCGTACTGCGAGGTGTGGAGCCAGTTGTCCAGTCCCCACAGCATGCCGTTCGGGGCGTGCTCGGGGCCGGTCTGGCGGTTGCCGTAGGCGCTGCTGATCACGTCGCGGGTGTCAGCCTTGAGGTCGCCGTTCGTGTCCTTCACGAGCCACAAGTCCGGCGGCGCACCGACGATGACCCCCGTCGCCAGCACCTTGAGCGTGCGCGGCAGCACCAGCCCGTCGAGAAAGACCGTCCGGCGATCCATGGCGCCGTTGCCGTCCGTGTCTTCGAGCACGACGATGCGGCCGGTCGGCTCGTACTCACCGGTGGCGCGCATGTTCGGCATGTAGCCGGGCATCTCGACCGCCCACAGGCGGCCGGCCGCGTCCCAGTCGATGAGGATGGGATCCTGGATGAGCGGCTCGCTCGCCACGAGCTCGACGCGGTAGCCCGGCGGCAGTCGGAACGACTTCATGGCGGCGGCCGGTGCGAGGACGGGCGAATCGGCGAACACCGGCTGAAGCCCCGGCGCCCAGGGCTCGGGCTTCTGGAGCGCGTGGGGCGCGGCCGACGTGACCGCCAGCGCGAACGCCGCCGCACCAACTTTGAACCACTTCTTCATGCGATGACTCCCTGACGTACTAGAACAGACGCATTGTACTGCGCGACGGGCGGGGCAAAATGACGTCGGGCGTCGGTTCCTTTTGAAACTGCGCCCGACGTAATTTTAGTGCTAGCGTAGGCGCGGCGCGCTGGCGCGCCCGGGGAGGGGCTCATGGCGTATTCACGACGCGACATCGGGAAGCTGGCGCTGGGTGCACTGCCCGTGGTGGGTTTGTGGCCCCGAACCGGCCGGGCTGCCGAAGCGCAGGCCTCCAGGCCGAATTCGAGGTTCGCCGGCGTCCAGATCGGCCTCAACGTGCCCTACAGCTTCGGCACCGAGATGAAGCAGTCGAGCATGACGGGCGACGACATCCTCAGGCACTGCGTCGCCCTGGGCCTCAGCGCGGTCGAGCTTCGCTCGCAGCCGGTCGAGGCCTTCATGGGGCTGCCCGCGGACCTCGCCGGCGCGCGGGGCGGCGGCGGCCGCAATGCGACGCCCGAACAGAAAGCCGCCGCCCAGGCCAGAGCCGAGGCGCTCCGCAAGTGGCGCACCTCGGCCTCGCTGGATCCGGTGCGCGCATTCCGCCGGAAGTACGACGAGGCCGGCGTCACGATCGACATCGTCAAGTACGACGGCATCTTCAACTTCGCCGACGACGTGACCGACTACGCCTTCACGCTGGCCAAAACGCTCGGGGCGCGCGCGATCTCATGCGAGATCGCGGTCGAAAGCACCAAGCGGCTGGGCCAGTTCGCCGACAAGCACCAGTTGATGGTCGGCTACCACGGCCACGCCACCACCACGCCCGCGCACTGGGAGGAGGCGTTCTCGTACGCCAAGTTCAACGGCGCCAACCTGGACATCGGCCACTTCTTCGTCGGCAACAAGAGTTCACCCGTCCCGTTCCTCGAGAAGCATCACGCCCGCGTCACCCACATCCACGTGAAGGACCGGAAAGTGGACGGCACCGACACGAGGCTCGGCGAGGCCGACACGCCCGTGACCGAGGTGCTGCGGCTCATTCGCGACCGCAAGTGGCCCATCCAGGCCACGCTCGAGGTTGAATACGCCACCCCGCCTGGCTCGACGCGGTTGGCAGAGATCGGGTTGGCGGTGGAGTATTGCCGGAAGGTGTTGATGTCGTAGGTGGATGTATCACGAGAAGTCCCACCCGAAGTATCGCGCCGCGTTGCGGTAGCAGATGTTCTCGACGAGCCGCCCGACCAGGTCGTTCTGGTCGGGCAGTTCGCCGCGCTCGAGATCGCGGCCGAGCAGGTTGCAGAGCACGCGCCGGAAGTATTCGTGCCGCGGATAGGACATGAACGACCGTGAGTCGGTCGTCATGCCGATGAACGTCGAGAGGAGGCCCGTATTGGAGACGGCGTTCATCTGCCACTCCATGCCTTCCTTCTGGTCCAGGTGCCACCAGCCGCTGCCGAACTGGACCTTCCCGGCCACGCCCTCGTCCTGGAAGTTGGCGGCCATGGTGGCCATCGCGTAGTTGTCCGCCGGATTGTTGTTGTACAGGATGACCTTCGGCAGCGCCTCCTCACGGTCGAGGCGATCGAGGTAGGCGGCGAGCGCGTCCACCTGCGACCAGTCACCGATCGAGTCGTGGCCGATGTCGCGGCCGCGCGCCGTGAGGGCACGCGTGCGCACGTTGCGGCGCGCCCCGAGGTGCAACTGCTTCGTCCACCCCTTCTCCGCATCCAGCCGCCCGAAGACGTGCATCATGTAGGCCGCATAGCCTTCCTGCGCCATCGGACCGACCGCTCGACCGGCCCGCGCCTGGTCGAAGGTCGCGGCGGCCTCGTCGTCCGTCGAGGGCGGCCCTGGGCAGAATGCCAGCCCGTGGTCGGACAGCCGGCCGCCCAGATCGTGGAAGTCCTGGTGCCGGCGGCTCAACGCGTCCAGCAGGTCCTGGAAGCGGACGATGTCCACGTTGGAGACGGCCGCGAGCCGATCGCACCAGGGGTTGAAAATGGCCGGCTGATCGACGTCGAGCGCCCGGTCGGGCCGGAAGGTCGGCAGGACGCGCGTCGGAAGGCTCGACGCGCGAATCGCCTGGTGTGCGGCCAGATCGTCGGCCGGATCGTCGGTGGTGCCGACGACCTTGACGTCGAAGCGCGCGAGGATGCCGTGCACGCTGAGGTCGTCCGACTGCAGCGCCTCGTTCGCGCGCGCCCAGATCGCGGGCGCCGTCGTCTCGTCCAGCAGTTCGTCGATGCCGAAGTAGCGCGAGAGCTCGAGATGGGTCCAGTGATAGAGCGGATTGCGCAGGCAGGCGGGTACGGTGGCCGCCCAGGCCAGAAACTTCTCGTAGGGAGGCGCGTCACCGGTGCAGTAGCGCTCCGGCGTGCCGGTCGTCCGCATCGCACGCCACTTGTAGTGGTCCCCTTCCAGCCAGATTTCGAACAGGTTCGCGAAGCGCCGGTTGGCCGCGATGTCGGCCGGCGGAAGATGGCAGTGGTAGTCGACAATCGGACGGCCGGCCGCGAACTGGCGGTATAGCCGCTCGGCGGCCGGCGTGTCGAGCAGGAAGCGGTCGTGAATGAATGCCATCGCGACCCGGCTACTGCGTGACGCCACTCGCCAGCAGCCCGCCGTCCACGCACAGCAGCTCGCCAGTGACGAAGCTCGACGCCTCGGACGCAAGAAACACGGCGGCGCCGACCATCTCGTCGGCGCGGCCGAACCGACGCATCGGCGTGCGCATGAGGAATTCGCGGCCGCGCGGCGTGCCGTCGAGCAGCGACGCGTTCAGCGGCGTGGGGATGACGCCCGGCACGATGGCGTTCACGCGCAGGCCATACTGCGCCCACTCGATGGCGAGCGACTGGGTGAGCGCGGCGACACCCGCCTTGCTCGCGCCGTAGGCGGCCACCTCGTAGAGCGCCCGCAGCGCCGCGAGCGAGGCGATGTTGATGATGCTCCCCTGCCGGCGCGCGATCATGTGCCGGCCGAAGATCTGACAGGCCCGGAGGGTCCCGGTGAGGTTGGTGTCGAGGATGGCGAGCCAGTCCTCCTCGGAAAAATCGAGCGTGGGGGCCTTCTTAATGCGCCCGGCCGAGTTGACGAGGATATCCACCTGGCCCAGCGCGCCCACGGTGGCCTCGAGCAACGCCGCCAGCGACGCGCGGTCGACGACATCGGACGTCTGCCGGATGGTGCGCCGGCCGCGCGCTTCGATGTCGGCAGCCGCCAGGTCGACCTGGTCCTGCCGGCGGGACGAGGCGACCACGTCCGCGCCCGCATCCGCCAGACCGCAGGCAATCGCCTTGCCCAGGCCCGACGTGCCCCCGACCACGACCGCCACTTTTCCTGTGAGATTGAAGAGGTCCGCCACGGCCGCCAGCATGGCGCAAAGCGCGGGGCCAGGTCAAAGAAAACGACGTGGGGCGTGGTTTCGTTGTGAAACTCCGCCCGACGTCGTTGCTTCCAAAGTGCGTTCCGGACGCCCGCGGGGCGCTCAAGGCGCGACAAGAGGCGGGGAGCCGCCGCCCCCTCCCGGGCGTCGACCCCTTCGCGCTCTTGCCGCCTCGGACCTGAGCGTCGTTGGTGTTACCGCAGACGGTCCAGGACGCCGAGCACTCGATGTCGGGGGTCCGGACGGACCACGGACATCTGTCCACATAATAAAAGCACGGCGCATGCCAAGAATTGTCTGCGTCAGAACTGTGACGCTCGCCACAGCCCAGCCGGGCACACTCCGCGCCTCTACACGCGGCCTGTTTCCTTCTTACACACTCCGAGGCCGCCGCTCAATTACAGGGCTGATCGGTCGCTGGTGAATCTGTGCGAAGCGCGCCGGAAATCAGCGCCCCGAGCGCTCACGGGCCTCGCGGATCTTCCCCACGAGTCCCGTCAGCACGGCGCCGGGCCCGACCTCCTCGAAGTCGGTGGCGCCCTGATCGAGCATGTAGAGGACGGAGTCGAGCCAGCGGACAGACTGGCCAATCTGGCGCGCCAGCGTGTCGCGGAGCCGCGCGGCCTCGTAGGGCCGGCCTGTGACGTTCGAGACCACCGGCACCCTGGGTTCGGCAAACGCAATGCCCTCGAGATGCGTTCCGAACTCCTGCATGGGGGCCCGCATGTAGCGCGAGTGGAAGGGGGCGCTCACCTTGAGCGGAATGAACCGGGCGCCGGCCTCCTGAACGGCGGCCTTCACCGCCGCCAGATCCTCTTTGGCCCCCGCGATGACGGTCTGGTCGAACGAATTGAAGTTGGCGACGTCCAGACGCCGGCCCGCCTCGCTGGCCGCGAGGAGGTCGGCGAGGCGGTCCGGGTCGAGGCCGATGACGGCGGCCATGCCCCCGCCGCCGACCCCGCCCATCAAGGCGCCGCGCCGCGCCACCAGCCCGAGGCCCGTGGCGAAGTCGAAGACACCGGCCGCCACGAGCGCGTTGTATTCGCCGAGACTGTGCCCCGCGAGAAACGCCGGCGCGGGGCGTCCCGCCTCTTCACGTGCGCGATACGCCATCGCGTTCACGACGAACAGCGCCGGCTGCGTGAACCGCGTCTGGCCGAGCTCGCCGCGCGGATCCTCGAGGCACAGCTCGCGGATGGAATAACCGAGCGTGCGATCGGCGACGTCCGTCCACTCGACGAACCGATCGAACAGGTCGCCGCCCATCCCCTTCGACTGGGATCCCTGACCCGGAAACATGCAGACACTGGCCATGCGCGATCGATCGGTCCGGCGAGCCGCGCCATACTATCCCAATGATCCCGGGGACGTCCCCGCCGGCGCCAGGCGCGGTGTGCGTCTGGCACGCGCGCACGGCCGATCTCGCCACCGATCCGGCGCGCGCGGTTCGCGCGCGCGCGTGGCTCGGCGCCGACGAGCGGGCGCGGATGGACCGCTACCGAGCCGACGCGGACCGCGCGATGTTCCTGCTCGGCCGCGTGATGGCGCGCGCGCTGGTCGGCCGCGCGCTGGGCGTCGCGCCCACCGCCTGGCCCTGGCGCGAAGGCCCGCGCGGGCGTCCGGAGGTCGACGATCTCGCTTCGACGCTCGGCTTCAATCTCGCGCACAGCGGCGGCCTGGTCGCCTGCGCGCTGCGCCGGGACGGCGAGGTCGGCGTGGATGTCGAGCACCGCGATCGGCGCGTCCTCGACCCCCAACTCGTCGATCGCTACTGCGCACCCGACGAGATCGCGGACATCCGACGTCACGGCCCCGACGGCTGGTGCGATCAGTTCCTCAGGTACTGGACGCTCAAGGAGGCCTATCTCAAGGCCCGCGGACTCGGCATTGCCGTCCCCCTGGCGGACCTCTGCTTCCGGCTCGCACCGGAGCCGGTCCGCCTCACGGGCCTCCACTCGCTCGCCGGCGAATCCACCGACTGGGCCTTCGCCCTCGACGAACTGCCTGGACGACTGTTCCTGGCCGTCGCCGCCCCGCTCGCCGGCGCCACGGCGCCGCGCTTCGTCGTCGAGCCCTTTCCACCGGAACTCTGGCCGTAGGTCATGATTTCCATGAGACTCCTCGCCATCAGCGACCTGCACGTCGGCCACCGCGAGAATCGCGACGCGCTCGAGCGGCTGCCAGATCATCCCGATGACTGGCTGATCGTCGCCGGCGACGTCGGCGAGCGCCCCGAGCACCTCGTGACGGCGCTCGACGTGCTCACCGCGCGTTTCGCGCGGGTGATCTGGACGCCGGGCAATCACGATCTCTGGTGCCCGCCCGACGCGGACCGCACGCGGGGGCAGGCGCGCTACGAGGAACTGCTCGCGATTTGCCGCGCCTACGCGGTGGCGACGCCCGAGGACCCGTACCTCCCCTGGCCCGACGACCCGTCCACCGTCATCGTCCCGATGTTCCTGCTGTACGACTACAGTTTCCGGCCCGACGAGGTGTCGGGCGCGCGCGCGCGGGCGTGGGCGCGGGCGGCGGGCGTCCTGTCCGCCGATGAGCGGTTGCTGCGGCCCGACCCGTGGTCGTCGGTGCCCGACTGGTGTCACGCGCGCTGCGACGCCACGCGGGCGCGCCTCGCCGCGCTCCGGGGCGATGTGCACACCGTCCTCGTCAACCACTGGCCGCTGCGCTATGACCTCGCGGTGCCGCCGCGGATCCCGCGGTTCTCGATCTGGTGCGGCACGTCGCGGACGGAGGACTGGGCGCGGCGCTATCGCGCGCGCGCGGTGGTCTCGGGCCACCTCCACCTGCGGACGACGCTGTGGCGCGAGGGCGTGCGGTTCGAGGAAGTGTCGCTCGGGTATCCGCGCGACTGGCGGCGCGACCGCGGCATCGCCGGGTATCTGCGCGATGTCCTGCCGGGCCCTGCGGCCGATCGCCGCGTGCCGACGCGCGATCCGTTTCTTCGGGCTCGGCCGCCGGTCGCACGCGTCGATTAGCGGCGCGCCGCGTCCGGGCGGTATCATGCCGCGTTCATGAAGAAGCTTCGCGTGCTCGTGCTGATGCACGACTATCAGGTGCCGCCCGAGGCCGCCACCACCGAGGAGGCCGAGCAGGCCCCATGGAAGACAGAGTTCGACGTTCTCCGAACGGTGCGCGACGAACTCGAGCACGACGTGCGCGTCCTCGGCGTGAAGGACGACCTGGCCGGAATCCGGCAGGCGAAGGACGAGTTCCAGCCGCATATCGCGTTCAATCTGCTCGAGGCCTTCCACGAGGTCGGCACGTTCGATCAGAACGTCGTCAGCTACCTCGAGCTGCTGCGGCTGCCCTACACGGGCTGCAACCCGCGGGGGATGCTGCTCGCGCGTGACAAGGCGCTCTCCAAGAAGCTGCTGCAGTATCACCGCATCCAGGTGCCGGAGTTCGTGATGGTCGCGCGCGGCCGCAAGCCGCGCTTGACGAAGCGGCTCACCTTCCCGCTCATCGTCAAGTCGCTCACGCAGGAAGCGTCCATCGGCATCTCCCAGGCGTCGGTCGTCGAGGACGAGACGCGCCTGCGGGAGCGGGTGCAGTTCATCCACGACTCCATCACCACCGACGCCATCGTCGAGGAGTATGTGGAGGGTCGGGAGCTGTATTGCGGCGTGATCGGCAACCAGCGCGTGCAGGTGTTGCCGGTGTGGGAGATGACGTTCGCCAAGATGCCGGACGACCAGCACCGCATCGCGACCGAACGCGTGAAGTGGAGCCCGAAGTATCAGGCGAAGATGGGCATCGACACGGACGAAGCGAGTGATCTGCCGGCGGGCGTGGCCGACAGGATTCAGCACATCTCGCGACGCGTGTACAAGGTGCTCGAGCTCAGCGGCTACGCGCGCATCGACCTCCGCCTCGACGCCACGGGCCAGGTGCACGTGCTCGAAGCCAACCCGAACCCGCAAATCGCCCGCGTGGAGGACTTCGCCGAGTCCGCCAAGCGCGCGGGCCTCTCCTACCCGACACTCCTGCAGCGCATCCTCACGATCGGGCTCCGCTGGGAACCGGAGCTAAGGGGATGAAGGGCTCCGCATCTGGCTATTGGTTATTGGCTATTGGCTATCGCGATTGGGTTAATGCGTTATCGGTCGGTGATTGGGCTATTGGGTTATTGGGTGATCGGGCTATTGGGTTATTGGGTTATTGGGCCCGACGCCTGCGTCCACTCGCGACATGGGCGGTGGCCATTGCGGTCGATAGGTACTGCCAGATGAGATGCTGCATGCCAGATAACCCAATCGCGCGATCAATAACTCAATAGCGCGATCAATAACCCAATAGCCCGTTCAATAGCCCGATAGCCCATTCGCGATAGCCCGTTCAATAGGCGATAGCCCGTTCGCGATAGCCCGTTCAATAGGCGATAGCCCGTTCGCGATAGCCAATAGCCAATAACCAATAGCCAGATGTGCCGGCTTCATTCTCCACAGATTCTTTCCCACGCAGTCGCCGACAGTGTCAGTACCCAATACTTCTTCCTGAGCTGAATGACGCGATCGGCGAAGTCGGCCTTCGCGACCTCGCCGCGGAGGTGACGCAGGCGCAGGCGCTTCAGCTCGAACTTGTACAGGTCGTCCACCGCGTCGCGCACGAGCAGGGGGGGCGTGTCGGCGCGCGGCGCGAGACCGAGATCGGCCAGCGCGGCGCGCAACTCGGGTGGATACGTCCAATGGGCAGTCATTTCGATATGATCACGCGAATGCGTGCGGACACGCCATGTGGCAGGGAGTTGCCCGTGATGGCCCGAAGACTGCTCGGCCTCGCCATGGGAATTGGCCTCGCCGCCAGCGCCTGGGCCTCGACCCAGGCGCCGGTCATCGACGCGGCCGTCAACGCCCGCATCCGCGGCGAGGGGATGGACCGATCGCAACTGCTCCAGACGCTGCAGGTGCTCACCGATCGCTTCGGCCCGCGACTCACCGGCTCGCCGAATCACGAACAGGCGGCCCGCTGGGCGGTCGACCAGCTCACCGCCTGGGGTCTCGTCAACGGCCGGCTCGAGCCGTGGAACTTCAATCGCGACGGCTGGTTCAACGTCGAGGCTTCCGGTCACATCGTCTCACCCATCCGCGACAATCTGGTCTTCGAAGTCCTGGCGTGGACGCCATCAACCCGCGGCGTGGTGACCGCGCCCGCCGTGTCGCTGGTGCTGCCCACCGGGCCCGCGCCGGCCGGCCGCGGCGCCAGCCCCTGGCCGACGGCCGAGGAACTCTCGACCTACTTCGCCGAGATGGCGCCGAAGGTCAAAGGTGCGATCGTGATGGTGGGGCCGCCGACGCGCGTGGCCTTCCAGGAGACGCCACCGGCCCGGCGGCGTGACGATGCGCAGGTGAGGGCGCAGTTCGACCCACCGCCCGACGCGGCGCCTGCAGGTCGCGGCGGGCGCGGCGGCGCCGGACGAGGGAGCGGCCGACGAGGCGGCGCGGCGGCGCCGGCCAGCCCCGTCCGGCTGACGTCGGTCGAGGTCAGCAACCGCCTCAACGCGTTCCTCATCGAGGCTGGCGCGGCCGTCCGGCTCCTGGACGCCGGCCTCGGCCACGGACAGATTCGCGCCTTCAACTACAGCGGGTACGACGTGACGAAGACGGTGCCGACGGCGGTGCTGCGCAATGAGGACTACGGCCGCGTCCACCGGCTGCTGGCGGCGGGCCGTGACGTGACGCTGAAGTTCACCATCGTGAACGAGAGCTATCCCCCGGGCCGGACGTCGCACAATGCCCTGGCGGAGATTCCAGGTACGGACAAGGCCGCCGAGGTCGTGATGCTGGGCGCGCACCTCGACTCGTGGCACGCGGCGACGGGCGCCACGGACAACGCGGTGGGCTGCGCGGTGATGATGGAAGCGGTCCGCATCCTCAAGGCGATTGCCGTCACGCCCCGGCGGACGATCCGGATCGCGCTGTGGAGCGGCGAAGAGCAGGGACTGCTCGGATCGCGCGCGTACGTCGCCGAACACTTCGGCACGGTCGAAACGCCCACGCCGGCCTTCGAGACGCTCACCGGCTACGTGAATCTCGACTCGGGGACCGGCCGCGTGCGCGGCGCCACCGTCTACGGCCCGCCCGCGGCCGCGGCGTTCCTCGCGCAGATCTTCAAGCCGTTCGAGGACTTCGGCGTCTTCGGCGCGAGGGCCACCTCATCGCGCGGCGGCGGCGGCACCGACAGCGGATCGTTCAACGCCGCGGGTCTCCCCGGCATCAACTTCAGCCAGGATCCGATCGAGTACCAGACGCACACCTGGCACACGAACCTGGACACCTACGAGCGCGTGGTGGAGCACGACGTCAAGCAGGCCGCAGTCATCGTTGCCTCGACCGTCTATCACCTCGCCATGGCGGACGACAGACTGGCGAGGCAACCATAGCATCTGCCTATCGGCTATTGGTTATTGGCTATCGCGATTGGGTTATCGGATTATCGATCGGCTATTTCTTATCGGGCTATCGGGCTATCGGGCTATCGGGCTATCGGGCTATCGGGCTATCGGGCTATCGAGTTATCGGGCTATCGGGCTCCATCCGCAACTCGGGAGAATCATCCCATTGCCTCGAATCACCGATCACCCGATCACGCGTAACCGATCAGCCGATAGCCGATAGCCGATGATGGATAACCAATAGCCAATTGCCGATCGCCCGATAACTCGATAGCCCGATAGCCCGATAGCCCGATAGCCGATAGCCGATCGATAACCCAATAACCCAATCGCGATAGCAAATAGCCAATAACCAATAGCCAGATGCTGTGCTTGCCTGTTCAACGGTCCGCCGCCGACAGCAACAGCGCGTTGAAAAAGAACTTGAACGTGCCGTGAGGCTGCGATCGAAACAGGATCTCCGGCGCGAACAGATAGAGGCGGCCCGCACCGACCGTCGCGTCAATAATCTGTGTCCCCTGATCGAGGTGCTTCGCGCCCCAGGCCCAGCCGCTCCGGAGCGGCGCGCCGTCGGCGAACCACGCGACGCGCTGCACGCCGCGCGCGGCGGCGCCCTCCCCGAGCTTGAACACCGGGTTGTTATTGAAGAGCACGTCCACTTCTGACGCCATGCCGTGCGCCAGAGGCTGCGTCGGATCGACGGCGACACGGAGCACCGACGCCGGCACGTAGTAGTCCTGACGGCCGATGCCGGCGAGCTGGTTGCTGACGGGCAGACCGAACTGCAGCGCGGCGTTCATCGCGGCGCTGCCAATGCCCACGAGCGCGCCACCCGCCTCCACGAACGCGCGAAGCTGTTCCATCGTCGTCGCGGTGACCTGGCCCTGGCGCCGCCGGTATTCCTCGGGAATCGGCTGCGGCGTGAAGTTCGCGCGTCCCGAGGCGGCGCCGCCCCTGCCGGCCTGCCCGGCGCCTGCCGCGCGTCCGCCCGCCTGACCACCGCGGGCGCCATCGCCGCGTCCTCCCGCGGGCGCCGCGTTCGCCGGAGCGGCTTGGGGCGCCGGGGCACCACCGGCCCGCCCGCCCCTGCCGCCGGCGGCGACACCGGGCAACCCGCCGCCATTGAACACCAGCACGTCGAATTTGTCGCGCAGGCCGCCGGCATCGAGCATCGGAGGAAAGACGACCTCATACGGGAACTCGAACTGTTCGAGGACCAGCCGCGTCCAGCCCGACGGCATGGTGCCGCCGTACTGGTCGTACAGCCCGATGCGGGGCAACCGCAGCCTGGAGGCGGCCGCCACGCCCTGACCCGCGGCCGGCGTGGCCGCGGCGACGCCGTCAGGCACGGTCGCCGTTCCCTGAAAACTGACACCGAGATCGACCGCGGCTTTCTCGATCACCGCGCGGGTCGCCGGCCTGGCGGCGACATAGAACGTTCCGTCGCCGAACGGGCCGGTGCGCAACCAGTACACATCCTCCTTCGCCTTGAGCAGACGATTGATGACGATGAAGCTGTTGTTGGCCTGGTGGCTGAAGTAGTAGCCGGCCGGGCCCTGCGCCGCCGCAATCGTGCCTGGCGGCACGCGCGCGACGTCGGTGAGCTTGACGAAGGGTCCGTCGAATGCGTCAAGGATTCGATCGAACTGCACGCCCATCTGAAACGCCAGCGTGTAGCCGGCGTTGTCGTACGGCGGCGTCGGCGATGCGCCCGGGTACGGGATGTCGTCGGGATGATCCTGCGGCTCGAACATGTCCATCACGTGCGGGCGGAAGGCCTGCGCCGCTTTCACCACGTACGAGCCGGCGGGATAGCTCTTCCCCGCCACGGTAAAGGCGGCGGACGCGCGGTGCACGTCGACGCCGGTCTTGATCAGCGCATTGACGAAGCGGGTGGCGGTGCCGAAGTCCGGCTGGCTGGCCGGCAGGATGAAGCCGCGGGGATCGCGACGCGCGGGCGCCCGCATCGCGGCATAGAGAGGATCGACGGCGCCCCGTCCTCCGCCGCCGCCCCCGGCCCCGCGACCGGCCGCCGCGCCCGCGCCCCGCGCCGACGCCTCGACGGCGGCGGTCTCGTGCGGCGTGAAGGTCCAGTGATCCTCGTTGCCCCAGCGGATGGCGTCCCGACCCATCTGGTAGATGTTGAAGAGCACCGTCTCGCGGTAGCGCGAGGCGAAGTCGAGAATGGCGCGATTGGCCGTCATCGAGTACTCGATCGACTGGCGCATGCGCCACACCGGCTGCGGGGGAATCGGCCAGAAGAGGTTTGAGTCACCGATCTGCCGGCTGCGCACGAAGGGAATGCTCATCGGTGTCGGGTTGCCGATGGTCTCGGTGAGGATGCCGATCTGGTTGTGGAAGTACGCGGTCGTGCGCAGGCCGCCATTCCACCAGGTCGAGTAGTTCGCGCCCGCCCGCTGCGTCACGCCGGGCTTGCCCTCCGCGATGAACCGGGTCGCCATGGCGGCGCCCACGAGATCGATCGCGGCCGGAATGTAGGGGTGGAAGTTGTAGTTGAACGGATCCCGGAACGGCGGCGCGAACATCACCGTGCCCTGCGGACCACTCTGGTGGTGGTTGTACATGACTTGCGGGTACCACTCGCGGTACATCACGCGGTTCATGTTGGTGGACTCGGCGAGCGCCGACATGTAGAAGTCGCGGTTGTCGTCGTGCCCGGCGTAGTGGTTGTAGAGGACCGGAATGCTCATGTTGCCGCGCGCCATGTACCAGTCGGACACCAGGTCCATGCCGTCCGGGTTCGCCGCCACCGCCAGCAGAATCACGTCGTCGAGGATCCGGAGCGTCTCCTCGTCCGTCCCGCTCGTCATCTGGTAGACCAGCTCGATGAGCTGCTGGGCGCCGAGCGTCTCAGTGGCGTGGAGACCGCCGTCGATCCAGACGACCGCCTTCCCCTCACGCGCCAACGCTCGCGCCTGGGCGTCGGTCAGCCCGTCGGCCCGCGAGAGCCGCGCCGAGATCTCGCGATAGCGATCGAGGCGCTTGTGGTTGGCCGGCGAGGTGATGACCGCCATCAGGTGCGGGCGATCCTGGGAGGTTCGACCGATCTCGACGACGCGCACGCGCGGGGATTGGCGCTCGAGCGTGCGCCAGTAGGCCGCCATCTGCTGGTAGTTCACCAGGAAGTAGTCGTCGCCAATCTGGTGCTGCCACTGCTGGACGGGCGACGTCACGCCCCCGCGCGCGGCCGCGGTCGCCGGCGCCGGCGCGGGTGCTGTGGCCGGAGCCTGGGCCGCGGGCCGGCCGGCCGCAACGGCGACCACCATCAGGGCCAGGGCCCACGCGAGTCTTCGCAGACGGTTCGTCCAGATCATGACGGATTCTCCTGCCGTTGTGCCTTCGTATCCTCGTCTACCGCGTCAGCTTCCTGTATTTGATCCGGTGCGGCTGATCGGCCTCGGCGCCGAGGCGGCGCTTCTTGTCCGCCTCGTAGTCCTGGAAGTTGCCGGCGAACCACTCGACGTGGCTGTCGCCCTCGAA
>CAZFAT010000322.1:0-20861 GCA_964517075.1 uncultured Solibacteraceae bacterium | reverse complement strand
CAATGGTCGAAGTGCAAATGAGAGGCGAGCGCGATCTCGATGGCGTCGACGCCGAGACCGAGGTGCGCCAGCGAGTCCACCAGATTCCGCGTGCGGTCGATGGCGTAGATGTCGACGCTCTTCGCGTCCATCTTGTTGCCGATGCCGGCGTCGATCAGCATCAGCTGCGCTCCTTTGACGAGCAGCGGACGCGTCGCGAGCTGGATCCGGTTCCGTTCGTCGGCGGGTGCGCGCTTCTCCCAGAGGGGCTTCGGCACCACGCCGAACATCGCGCCGCCGTCGAGCCGACAGCGGGCATCCAGGAGCGGCGTGATCTCGAACTGACCAAACTGCACGGGGACCGTCCTACGTGCCGGGACGCTCGACCAGCTCCACGAGCACGCCGCCGGTGCTGGAGGGATGGACGAACGCGATGCGGGCCCCGTGCGCACCGGCGCGCGGGGCCTCGTCGATGAGCCGGATGCCGCGCGTCCTGAGCATCGCTAGGACGTCGGTGAGATGGCCGACGCGCACCGCGACGTGGTGAAGTCCCGGGCCGCGGCGGGCCAGAAAGCGGCGGACGGGCGAGTCGGTCGCCGTCGGCTCAATGATCTCGACGTGGGGATCGGCCGTGCCGAGGAAACGCACGCGAACCCCGGACGACGGGATCTCCTCCGCCACGCCGGCGCGAAAGCCGAGCACTCCTTCCAGAAAGCCCACGACGTCGTCCGGCGTGTCCACGGCAATCCCCACGTGATCGATCGCCACGGTCTCGCGGGCCAACGATGGCCGTGCGCGCCGCGCCTGTCGTCGCGAGTCGATCAGTGAGGACGCCTCCCGCCGGAACACGGCCAGCGCCTCGGCCAGGTCATCCACACCCTGTCCCGCAGTCGCCACCGACGTCAGGACGCGCGGGCGCCACGGGCGATCCAGCCGTTCGTCCAGGGCCAGCATGGCCTCGATGGACGCGACGGCTCGGTCGGCGCCGTCGCGATCCGCCTTGTTCACCACGAACAGATCACCCACTTCCATGAGGCCGGCCTTCAGCGCCTGGATGTCGTCGCCGCTCCCGGGCGCGAGCACGACGACGGTCACGTCCGCCACGCGCACGATTTCCACTTCCGCCTGACCGACGCCCACGGTCTCGACGACGACGGGATCGAAGCCGGCGGCGTCGAGCACGCCCACGGCGTCCGAGGTCGCCCGGGCCAGTCCACCGGCGTGGCCGCGCGTGGCCATGCTGCGGATGAAGACGCCGGCATCGCCCGCGTGCGCCTGCATCCGCACGCGGTCCCCCAGGATGGCGCCGCCGCTGTAGGGACTGCTGGGATCCACGGCGAGAATGCCGACCCGCTGTCCGGCCTGCCGCCAGCGGGCGGTCAACCGATCAACCAGGGTGCTCTTCCCCGCCCCGGGCGGCCCCGTCACGCCGACGACGTACGCCCGTCCTGTCCGCTCCGCGATGCGCGCCAACAGCTCGGCCGAGGACGAGGAACCGTTCTCGACGAGAGAGATCGCACGCGCGATCGCACGCGGCTCTCCGGCCAGCACTCGACTCCACAGCGGCTCACTGGTCATTCGTCAGTTGGAACCTTCGACCCTGCGGACCCTGGAACCTGAAATGTCTGCTTCCCAAGCACGTGCCTGGCAATCACGAGCCGTTGGATTTCGCTCGTCCCTTCACCGATGGTGCAGAGCTTGACGTCGCGGAAGAACTTCTCCGCCGGGTAGTCCTTCACGAAGCCATAGCCGCCGTGGATCTGCACGCACTCCTCGGCCGCGCGTACGGCCATCTCGGTCGCGTACAGCTTCGCGATGGATGACGACGTAAGGGGCCCGAGCTCGGGATGGTCGCGCAGCCATGCCGCCCGGTAGGTCAGCCAGCGGCCGGCCTCGAGGCGGGTGGCCATGTCCGCCAGCTTCCAGCGAATGGCCTGGAACTCGGCAATCGGCCGGCCGAACTGTTGCCGGGCGCGCGCGTGCGCGACGGCCGCTTCATGCGCCCCCTGGGCAAGGCCGACCGCCAGAGCCGCAATACCCACGCGGCCGCCATCGAGGACCTGCATCGTCTGCATGAAGCCGTCGCCCTCGCGGCCGATCAGCGCGTCGGCAGGCACCCGGCAATCGTCCAGGATGACTTCGCTCGTGTCGCTCGCGCGCATCCCGAGTTTGTTCTCTTTGCGGCCGGCCCGCAGCCCCGGCGCGTCGCGCTCGACCACGAAGGCGGACATGCCATGGGTGCGCTTCGACGCGTCGGTGACGGCAATGACGACGATGAGGCCGGCGATGCGGCCATGGGTGATGAACTGCTTGGTGCCCGAGAGCACCCAGTGATCGCCGTCCAGGCGCGCCGTGGTCCGCATCGCGGCGGCATCGCTGCCCGACCCGGCCTCGGTGAGCGCCCAGGCGCCCAGCAGCCGCCCCTCGGCCAGTGGCTTCAGATAGGCCGCGCGTTGCGCCGGACTGGCGAACCGCGCGAGATGCGCCACCGCGAGGCCGTTGTGGGCGGCAACCGACAACGCGATCGACGGATCGACACGCGCCAGTTCCTCGATGCAGATGCAGTAGTCCACCGCCGACAGTCCGGCGCCGCCGTCCGTCTCGGGGACCTCGATGCCCATGAGGCCCAGCGCGGCCAACGCGTCGACCAGACTCGCCGGGAACGCCTGCGCCTCGTCCCACGCCGCGACGTGGGGCCGAATCGCCGCCTCCGCGAATTCGCGAATGGTCCGCCGCAGCAGATCCTGCTCGGCGGTAAACTGGAGATTCATGACGCGCAAAATACCACGGGAGTCCTCACCGCACGTTCAACGCCCGGCACGGCCGACGGCCCTGCCCCGCGCATTCGCGGGCGCGGCGCTGGTCCTCGGTCTGCTGCTCGGGCACGCCGGGCGAGCCGACGCGGACGTCACGGCGTTCTGGGGCTTCTCACCCACGCCGTCCACACACACCACCAAAGGGTTCGCGCTCGGACTGAACCTGCTCGTCGTCGGCTTCGAGCTGGAGTACGCGCACACGAGCGAGCGGCTGAGCGTGGAGGCGCCGGGCCTGCACACGGGCATGATTAACGGCCTGCTGCAGACGCCCACCCGCACGCAGCTGTACCTGACCGCCGGCGCCGGCTTCTACCGCGAGCGCCTGGGAACCGAGACCGAGACGCACTTCGGCACGAACATCGGCGGAGGCGTCAAGGTGGGACTGGTCGGTCCGCTGCGCCTGCGGCTGGACTACCGGATCTTCGCGCTGCGCGGCAATCCGCTCCACGCGAACCCGCAGCGGCTCTACGCGGGGGCCAATCTGTCCTTCTGACGCAAGACGGATCCGGTTCGAGGGTCGAGGGGTCCAAGGTCCGAGGGTTCGAGGGCTTCGCCCCAAGAAAAAAAGGACGCCTGCGCGACTGCGCAAGCGTCCTGTGAACCTTCGAACCCTCGAAGGAACTTCGAACCACCCTAGGGCGTGGTCGGGGGCGCGGCCGGGGCCTGTGGCGCGGCCGGCGCGACAGCCGAGGCCTGCACCTTCTTCATCGGCAGTGCGGCGATTGGCGACGGGCTACCCGCCGTCGGCAGCTTCTTGAACAGCGCGTCCGCTTCCTCGCGCGTGAACAAGTCAGCCTTATACAGGAGGAAGGTCGGATCGTACGTCGTCGTCTTGGACGAAGGATTCGCGACGATGAAGTATTGAACCGGCTGACCTGGGGCCGGCGTACTCGGGCGGAGGACGCTCAACGTCGACCCAAGCTCCTTGAGCTCCGGCTTGGTGCTGGCGTTCAGCTTGCCGAGGATCGTGCCCCAGACCGATTCAAAGTCCGCCATCTGTGCTTCCGGTACCGTCCAGACGATCAACCCCGCATCGGACGAGGAAAAGTTGAACGCGTCGGCCTGCGCCGGAGCAGGCGCCGCAGCGGCGGCCTGAGCCGCGGCACCTGATGGGGCCATGAGCAGCGCCGCCAGGCTGAGAGTGAACATTGTGCGCCGGCCGGCGGCCGACAGCGAACCCACCAGAAACATGAACAGCCTCCCTGCCCCACAGGGCATTGGTGCCAAAGGTCCCATACTCTACCGTACCCCTCCGGGGCCGGACGCGCTGATGATGTCGGGGGCCTAAACGAACGTCACCAGGATTTCGTTCGCGACCAGCATGCCTCGACGCGTCAGCCCGAACTGCCGGCCGCGCGCCCAGACTAGGCCATCGCCGATACAGGGTGCAAGAGTGTCGCCGTACCGGTCCCACGGGTCAAGCCCAAATCGGCGCGCGAAGGACGGCCGATCGATCCCGACGGTCAGCCGCAGCCCCGTGAACAACGCCTCTTCGATGCGCGCCTCCGGTGACAGAACCTGACGCCCCCGGGTGACGTCGTCGGCCCGGTCGATGATCCCCACATACTCGGTCGTCGCGGACACGTTCTGCCACCGGACGCCGCCCACGGTGGAATGCGCGCCGCAGCCGAAGCCGCGCCAGTCCCCGGCCCGCCAGTACTTCAGGTTGTGCCGACTCTCCAGGCCGGGCCGCGCGACGTTCGAGATCTCGTACTGCTCGAAGCCCGCGCGATCGAGCTGATCCAGGCCCGCCAGATACATGTCCGCCGCCTCGTCGTCCGGCGCCTGACGCCAGGCGCCGGCGTCGCCGGGGACTTCGCGCGCCATGGTTTCCCTGAGCGGAGCGTTCGGATACAGCTCGAGCAGATACAGCGAGACATGGTCCGGATCGAGGTGAATCGCCCGATCCACGGTGGCCTGCCAGGAGGCCGGCGACTGTCCGGGCAGCCACAACATCAAGTCGAGCGAGACATTGGTCATCCCGGCCGCTCTCGCCTCCGCGACGGCCGCCGCCGCGCGCCCGGCGGTGTGCACCCGCCCGAGCCGCGCCAGTTCAGCGTCATCAAAGGATTGGACACCGAAACTCAGCCGATTGACGCCCGCCTCCCGAAACCCGGCGAGCCGCGCCTCGCTGCTGGTCTCGGGATTGACCTCGAGCGTCACCTCGGCGTCCGCGTCCACCGCAAAGCTCTCGCGGCAGGCGGTCAGCAGACGCGCGACCTCGTCCGGCTCCAGGAGCGACGGCGTGCCGCCGCCGAAGAACACGGTGTCGGCCGGTGTCCCGTCAGCGGCCTCACCGATCTCACGCTCGAGCGCGGCCACATAGCGGCGCCGCAACCCCTCGTCGTGCAGGCCGCGATTGAAGTTGCAGTACGCGCAGATGGACGCGCAGAAAGGAATGTGGACGTACAGGCCCAGCATCTGGCTATTTTCTATTGGCTATTGGCTATCGCGATTTGGCTATTTAGTTATTTTGGGGTCATCGGGCTATCGGGTCATCGGCCGATCGGGCTATCGGGCTATCGGGGTCGCCGGCGCCAGCTGCCGCGACAGCTGATAGCTGATAGCTGCGCCCGATCACCAATAGCCCGATCACCCGATCAATCACGATAACCGATTGACCGATCAATAACCCAATAACCCAATCGCGATAGCCAATAACCAATAGCCGATAGGCAGATGTGCCTACCTTCCCGCCTTGCCGCCGGGCCATTTCAGCTCGCGGGGCTCGCGCGGCGCGGGAGTGTCGCGCAACTGGGCCCGGGCCGCGCCGTGGGCGCGCGGAGGCAGGGACCGGCGCCCCCGGTGCTTCTTCCAGAGGGCGGTCAGGTCGTCGGCGCCGCCATTCGCGGGCAACATGCGGTAGTCGCCGCCGTCGTACTCGAGGAACTCGCACATCTCGTGCAGGCGCGAGTGCAGCCGGAAGCCGACGCGGACCTTGAGCGACTCGAGCTCGGCCTCGTCGGGCAGATCTTCGTAGTTCGTCGTGAAGATCGTCGGCCGCCGCTCGTTGTACCGGGTGTTGACGATGAGGTTCATCGTCTCTTCGACCCATTCGGAGGGCTTCTCGGCACCGAGGTCGTCGAGCACGAGGAGCTCGGCGTCAATCACGGGCCGGAGGATGTCCATCTCGGCCGTACGCACCACCGGGTTGTAGGTCGAGCGGATCATCCGCAGCAGATCGCGGACGTCGTAGAAGAGCCCGCGCGCGCCCTTCTGCTCGACGACCTGCCGCAGCACCGAGACGGCGATGTGCGTCTTGCCAATGCCCGGCGGTCCGATGAGGCAGAGGCCCTTCGTGACCGCGGGAAACTCGTGGGCGAAGCGCCGCGCGCGATCCACCGCCATGCCCAGCTTTTCGTTGGGATAGAGGAGGAAGTTGTCGAGGTCGCAACGGCCGTAGCGCGGCGGGATACGGGCGTCGGCCAGACGCCGGCCGGCATGCGTGCCCTGCCAGCAGTCACATCGCACCACCCGTCGGACGCCGTCGCTGTCGATCGGCCGCCAGCCCGTGCCGTCGCAGCGCGCGCAGGACATCGCGGTCACAGGATACCACTCCGCGGCAGTTCAGATTCAGGTACGAACGTACGAGGGTGGCGCCCGCAGCACGCTGTCGGACTTCGTACCGTCGTACCGTCGGTGCTAGCGCGATCGTCGGGACGCCGCGATCTCGGTCGCGTCAGCCGTCCCCTCCGTCGACGGCTCGGACGGCGCGGGCCGATCGAGCGCGCTGGTCGGGACGAGCGCCGTGTTCAGGCGCTGCTCCCAGTCGCCGAGCCCACGCGCCAGCTCGCCCTTCACGTACTGCATGAACTCGTTGACCTCGCGCTGCATGGTCTCCATCTTGCGGCGCATGTTGAGGATGATTTCGATGCCTGCGAGGTTCACGCCGAGGTCGCGCGTGAGCGCCAGGATGCGCTCGAGCTCCTGCAGATCCTCGTCCGAATACAAACGGGTGTTGCCTTCCGTGCGCGACGGCTTCAGCAGCCCCTCGCGCTCATAGAGGCGCAGCGTCTGCGGGTGGATGTTGTACTTCAGGGCCACCGCGCTGATCATGTAATAGCCGCGGCCGCTGCCGGCGCGCTTCGTGGGCATGAGTGTCGCCTCCTGATCCCCGGTCACTCGAAGAGCGACCGCCGCACGTCGCCGCCGTTCCGTTCGCCGAACTCGCGGACCAGGGCGCGCGACCGGTCGTCAAGCGCCGCGGGCACCACGATTTCAATCGTGACCACGAGATCGCCGGGGCCGTCGGGCCCGGGGATCCCCTGGCCGCCCAGGCGGAAGCGCCGCCCCGCGGCGGTGCCCGGCGGCACCTTCAGCCGCGCGCGGCCGGTCGGCGTGGGCACCTCGACGCGCGCGCCGAGGATGGCTTCGTGCACGGCCACGGGCAGCGTGAGGGTGACGTCGCGGCCGTCGCGCCGGAAATACGGATGCGGATCAACGTCGACGGTGAGATAGAGGTCGCCGGCGGGCCTGCCCCGGGCGCCCGCATGCCCCCGACCCGGCACCGCCACGCGCGCGCCCGATTCAATGCCGGGCGGCAGCGCGAGTGTGACGACCTCGGTGCGCGGCGCGACGCCGGCCCCGCCGCAGGCCCGGCAGGGATCGCTCGTGACCTGGCCCTGTCCCCCGCAGCTGTCGCACGGGCGTGTGAACACCATGTGCCCGCGCGCCCAGCGTCCCGCGCCCACGCCGCGACAGGCCGGACACACGACCGCGGCGCGCGACACGCGACCGTGGCCCGCGCACGGCGGGCACCGTTCCTGGCGTGTCACCGACAGCCGCGCCTCGACGCCGCGCGCCGCCTCGAGAAACGACACCCGCGCAGTCTGCTCGATGTCGAGGCCGCGGCTGGGGGTGGTGGCCTCACGGGCCGCGTCGCGAAAGACGTCCGCGAAGAGCTCGGCGAACGTCGCGGCGACCGGCCCTTCGGCCGCCCGCGAGAAGTCGAACCCTTCGAACGCCACGGTCGCCGTGACCGTCCCGGCCGCGACGTCCGGCGCGACGCCGCGGTCGTACTCGCGGCGCCGCTCGGCGTCGGCCAGCACGGCATAGGCCTCCTGCAACTGCCGGTACCGTTCGGCGGCCGCGCGATCCCCGGGATTCACGCCCGGGTGGTACCGCCGGGCCAGCCGGCGATACGCCCGGTCGATGTCGGCCGCCGAGGCCGCCCGCGTCACGCCGAGCCGCGTGTAGAGGTCCATAGCGCTACTTCTTGTCGTCGACAATCTCCGCGTCGATCACGTCCTCGGTCTGGCCCTGACCGCCCGACGGTTCGGCCGGTTCGCCGGCCGCGCCCGCGGTCTTGTAGAGGTTCTCCGCGGCGCGCTGCTGCGCCTGCATGAGCGCCTCGAGCGTACGGTTGATGGCCGTCGCGTCACTGGCCTCGAGGGCCTTCTTCACGTCGTTCGTCGCCGACTCGATGGCCATCCGGTCGGCCGGGTCGAGCTTCTCGCCCGAGTCCTTGACGAACGTGTCGGCCGCGTAGACCGCCTGGTCCGCGCGATTGCGCGTTTCCACCTCCTCGCGCCGCTGCTTGTCCTCGGCCGCGTGCGACTCGGCATCGCGCATCATCCGGTCGACTTCATCCTTGGACAGCCCGCTCGACGCGGTGATCGTGATCTTCTGTTCCTTGCCCGTGCCCTTGTCGCGGGCGTTGACGTTCACGATCCCGTTGGCGTCGATGTCGAAGGTGACTTCAATCTGCGGCACGCCGCGCGGCGCCGGCGGCAGGCCGTCGAGGTGGAACTTGCCGAGCGTGCGATTGTCGCGCGCCATCGGCCGCTCGCCCTGCAGGACGTGCACCTCGACGCTCGTCTGTCCATCCGCCGCCGTCGAGAACACCTCGCTCTTCTTGCTCGGAATCGTCGTGTTGCGCGGAATCAGCGTCGTCAGGACGCCGCCCAGCGTTTCGATGCCGAGCGAGAGCGGCGTCACGTCGAGGAGGAGCAGATCCTTGACCTCGCCTGAGAGCACGCCGGCCTGCACGGCCGCGCCCACCGCCACGACCTCGTCCGGGTTCACGCCGCGATGCGGCTCCTTGCCGAACAGTTCCTTGACGATCTGCTGGACGCGCGGGATGCGCGTGGACCCGCCGACGAGCACCACCTCGTCGATCTTCTGCGGCGTGAGGCCGGCGTCCGCCAGCGCCTGCTTCGTGGGCCCCACCGTCCGCTGGAGGAGATCCTCGACGAGCGCGACGAACTTCTCCTGTGTCAGCTTCAGCGACAGGTGCTTCGGCCCGGTCTGGTCCGCGGTGATGAAGGGCAGGCTGATGTCGGTCTCGCGGACGGTGGAGAGCTCCATCTTGGCCTTCTCCGCCGCTTCCTTCAGCCGCTGGAGCGCCATCCGGTCCTTCGACAGATCGATGCCTTCCTGCTTGCGGAATTCGCCGACGATCCAGTCGATGACGCGCTGGTCGAGATTGTCGCCGCCGAGGTGCGTGTCGCCGTTGGTCGCCTTGACCTCGACGACCCCCTCGCCGACCTCGAGGATGGAGATGTCGAACGTGCCGCCACCGAAGTCGTAGACGGCAATGGTCTCCTCCTTCTTCTTGTCGAGCCCGTAGGCCAACGCGGCCGCGGTGGGCTCGTTCACGATCCGCAGCACCTCGAGGCCGGCGATCTTGCCGGCGTCCTTCGTGGCCTGCCGCTGCGCATCGTTGAAGTAGGCGGGGACGGTAATGACAGCCTGCGTGACGGGCTGGCCCAAGTAATCTTCCGCGGCCTGCTTGAGCTTCTGCAGCACCATCGCCGAGATCTCGGGTGGCGAGTACTTCTTGTCGCCGTCGGCGGAGATGGCCACGGCGACGCGATCGCCGTCGGCCACCACGCGGTAGGGCACCATCTTCATTTCCTCCGACACCTCGTTCAGGCGCCGTCCCACGAACCGCTTGATCGAGAACACCGTGTTTTCGGGATTCGTGACCGCCTGCCGCTTGGCGACCTGCCCCACCAGTCGCTCGCCCGACTTCGTGAAGCCGACCACCGACGGCGTCAGCCGCCCACCCTCGGAGTTGGTAATGACCACCGGCTCGCCGCCTTCCATGACGGCCACGACGGAGTTGGTGGTACCCAAGTCAATCCCGATGATCTTGCTCATGTTCGCGCTCCTCTGCCTCAGTCTGAGGTCAATCTTTAGTCTCAGCTATGATAGAAAGTTGAGCACACTACTGTCAAGATGTTTCACGGAAAAGCGAGACCCCTGAACTACGCGTCAGTTCTGTTACGATGAAGGTGCCAAGCCCTGCCTGGCTTGCGAGGGTGTTCATGCCTCGGATCAATCGAGTCAGGCCGTTGTTCCTCGCGCGCCCCGCGCGGCTCGTCGCGCTGATGGCGCTGCTGCTGCCTGCGCTGACGTCGGCGCAGCAGCCGCCGACCTACGATCCGGTGGCGTACGACGTCCCCGCGCCGACCGCGCAACCCTGGTCCGACACCATTCCCGGTCATCTCGCCATCGTCGATGGCGCGGCGTGGCTGGAGCGTGACGGTGACGTCGAACGCGCCGAGGAGAACCTCGCACTACTCGCGGGCGATCGGATCCGCACGGCGGACGGCCGCGTCGAAGTGCTGTTCGCCGACGGCAGCGTCCTCGATGTCGATCGGGGGACCACCGTGGCGCTGCTCTCCGATTCGCTGCTCGGTCTCGAACGCGGCCAGGTTCGGCTGACGCTCGCCCGGGCCACGACAGGCGTCGAGTATCGCATTGACGGCGCCGGCTCGACCGCGTGGATTCGCGGCGCGGGCGAGTACCGCGTGGCGATCGCGGCCGCCGGAACGCCCGGAGCGGAACTGCGGCTCACCGTCATTCGCGGGCTCGCCGAGCTCGCTTCGCCGCACGGTCGCACCGCGGTCCGCACCGGCTACGAAGCGGTGACCACGGCCGAGACGATGCCCTCGCTCCCCTACATGGTGAGCGTGGCGATGAACGACGCGTTCGATCGCTGGGCGTACGACCGCCGCAGCGAACGGATAGGCGTCACCTCGGCGCAGTATCTGCCTGAACCCATCTACGCCTACGGCGGTGTCCTCGATCGCTATGGATCCTGGAACTACGAACGCCCGTACGGTTACGTCTGGTACCCGCGGGTCGACACGAGCTGGCGGCCCTACCACGACGGCCGATGGTCGTTCTCGGCCTCGTTCGGCTGGATCTGGGTGGGCGGCAGTCGCTGGTCCTGGCCGACCCACCACTACGGCCGCTGGGGCCACGCGAGGAACCGGTGGTTCTGGATTCCGAACCGGCACTGGGGACCGGCGTGGGTGTCCTGGGTCAGCGCTCCGAGTTACATCGGCTGGTCACCCCTCGGCTTCAATAACCGGCCGCTCATCTCGATCACTAACGTCACGATCATCGACCCGCATATCCGGCGCAGCTGGACGTTCATTCCGTCGCATCACTTCGTCCGCAACGTCCACGTCCGCAACCATGTCGTGGTGCCAGCGCTCATCCTGCCGCAGCAGCGGTTCACGGCGCTGCGCGCGCCGGCCCCGCCGGCGGCCGTGCGCTTCGCCGCGGCGCGGAGGCCGCTCGGCGCGCCGACGGCGAGTCAGGCCGTGACACCGCGCTCGGCGGGTACCGTGGGCCGGAGCCCGTCGGCGGTGAGTTCGGCGCCGGCCGCGAGCCGTGCCGCCACGTCGCGCTCGGCGGCCGGGGCCACCACAAGCCGGCCGGCCCTGGAATCGAGCCGTGCGCCGGCTCGCGCACCGGCCGTGCCTGCGACGCGGCCGGCGACATCCGCCCCTGTCACCCGCGGTGACGCGGTTCGCTCGGCCGCGCCTCGCCGCGCGCCGGCCGCGGGCGCACTCGCCTCGCCGGTCGAACGCGCGGACGTCAGACCGGCCGATCGAGTCGGCCCCGTCGATCGATCGGTCGGCGTCGCGCCCGGCCGGGCGACTCGCCCCATCAGCCGCGCAAATCCCGATCGCGCCGCTCCTGGGGAAGGCCCTCGCGTGATGCCCGCGGAGTCCGCGGTCGCTCCCCGACGGGCCGCACCCGGCCGGCGCGCGGTCCCGGAACCTGCCGAGGGGCGCATGATCGAGCCCGCGTCGCCGGCCAGTGAGTCCCGCGCCGGGGCGCCGCCCGCCGCGTGGTCCGCTCCCGAATCGCGTGGAACCTGGCGTCGGGCTCCGTCAGCCAGCTCGGCACCGCCGCCGGTCGAGCGCAGCAGCGCACCGCCAGCCCCGGTCTGGCGCGCGCGCAGCCGGTCTGCCGAACGCGCGCCGGCCGCCTCGGCTCCGCCGCCCGCAGCGCCGGAGCGCGCCGCACGACCCGGCGCCCCCTCGGGCGAAAGCGCGGCACGGTCGCGGGCGCCCCAGCGCGCGGCGCCCGAAAGCGCGCCGCGCGAGTCGTCAGGCGGCGGCCGGCGCGCCGCGCCGCGCCGTTAGGCGAAGCTGGTACACTCATCGGCAGACATGCCGCGACTGCCAGGCCTGGCCCGCTATTTCGGCATTGCTGCTCTCTTCCTGGGCGCCGCCCTGTCGGGCACGGCAGGCGGCGTCCTCTTTGCCTACGCCGGCGATCTTCCGCAGATCTCCGCGCTCGACGACTACACGCCTGGCACAATCACCCGGGTCCTCGGCCGCGACGGCTCCGTGGTCGGGGAATTCGCGACCGAGCGGCGCCAGATTGTGGCCTACGACGACATTCCCGAGGTGCTGCGCCAGGCGATCGTCTCGGCCGAGGACGGCGACTTCTGGACGCACGGCGGCCTGAAGGTCGACCGCATGCTCCTGGCGTACGTCCAGGACAAACTGACGCGGCGGCGCACGCCCGGCCGCAGCACCATCACCCAGCAGCTCGCGCGCCAGCTCTTCCCCGAGAGCGTCGGTTTCGATCGCACGCCGGAGCGGAAGATCAAGGAAGCGCTCGTGGCGATGCAGATCGAGAAGCGGTACCGGAAGGAAGAAATCCTGACGATGTACTGCAACAAGGTGGCGTGGGGGAACGGCACGTACGGCGTGGAAGCGGCCTCGCAGCTGTACTTCGGCAAGTCCGCGAAAACGCTGACGCTCAACGAAGCCGCGACGATTGCCGGCATCCTGCCGGCGCCGCAGCGCTACAACCCGTACACGAACATCAAGGCCGCCACCACCCGACGCGACTACACGCTGGACCGGATGGTGGATGAAGGCTATATCACGCGGGACGCGGCGGCCGCGGCCAAGGCCGAGGCCGTGGTCACGAGCGGCCAGTCCGCGCATCCGCGGTCCATCGCACCGTACTTCCGCGAAGCGATCCGCATTCAGCTCGAGGATCGCTACGGTGCGCAGGCGGTCTACGAGCACGGTCTGACCGTACGGACGGGGCTCGATCCCGACCTTCAACGCGCCGCCAACCAGGCACTCGACGCAGGCCTGCGCAAGATCGACAAGGAGCGCGCGCAGTTCCGCAAGCCGGCGCGGAATCTCCTCGCCGACAAGCGATCGATCGAGACCTACCGCCACCCGCGCTGGGCGGGCGATCCCGTTCCCGCGGAGATTCTTCCGGCCGTCGTGATGGCGGTCGAAGGGACCGAGATCCTCGTGCGGGTCGACGACTGGTCCGGAACGATTCCGCGCGCGGGTTACGGATGGACACGGCGGCGGGCCGCGGAGCTCGTCCAGCGCGGCGACATCATCGAGGTGCTCGTCGAGGAGGTCTCGCAGACCGGGCGGACGTTCACGGCGACCCTGGACCAGCTTCCCGAGCTCGAGGGCGCGGTCGTGGCCGTCGACAACCGGACGGGCCAGATCCTCGCGATGGTCGGCGGAGCCAGCTTCGAGCGCAGCCAGTTCAATCGCGCGACCCAGGCGCAGCGTCAGGTCGGATCCCTCTTCAAGCCCTTCGTCTACACGGCGGCCATCGATCGGGGCTATACGGCGGACAGCGTGCTCGACGACTCCCCCGTCAGCTTCAATCCCGGGCCCAACCAGCCGCCGTACGAACCGCAGAATTACGACCGTGAGTTCCTCGGGCCCGTGACGCTGCGCGACGCGCTCGCCGATTCGCGCAACGTGCCGACAATCCGGCTCATGGACGCGCTCGGACCGCGGGCCGTCATCAACTACGCGCGGCAACTGGGCATCCGCTCACCGCTTCCCGAAGTCCTCTCGGTGGCGATTGGCTCGGGCGAGGCCACCTTGCTCGAAATCACGTCCGCCTATTCGGCGTATCCGAACCAGGGCGTCCGCATGACGCCGCTCGACACCCTGCAGGTGACGGACCGCGAGGGCAACACACTGGAGCAGCACCGATCACAGCCGCTGGAAGCCATCCGAGCCGACACGGCGTACATCGTGACGCACCTGCTCGAAGGCGTCGTCCAGCACGGCACGGCCGCGTCCGCCCGCGCGCTCGACTGGCCGCTCGCCGGCAAGACCGGGACGACTGACGACTACACGGACGCGTGGTTCGTGGGCTTCGATCCGGACATCACGGTCGGGGTCTGGGTGGGCTTCGATCAGAAGCGGCCGATTGGCGGCAACCGGACCGGCACGCTGGTGGCGCTCCCCATCTGGGAAGACATCATGCGCACCTGGATCGCGCGCCGCCGCCTCGAACTCCCCGAGCCCCCCGAGTTCGTCCGCCCCGGCAACGTCGTGATCGCCGAAACCCCACAGGGCCCAGAAGCCTTTATTGTCGGGACAGAGCCCGCGGCGCGCTGAGACGCGGGCGCGTCGAAGCCGGCACATCTGCCTATTTGTTATTGGCTATTGGCTATCGCGATTGGGTTATTGGGCGATCGATCGAGCTATCTCTTATTGGGCTATTTCTGATCGGGCTATTTTTTGTTGGGCTATTTTTTGTTGGGCTATTTTTGTTGGGCTATTTGGTTGATCGGGTTATCGCTGTCCGCCGATAGCCGATAGCTCAATCCAATAGCCCAATTCAATAGCCAGATAGCTCAATCGCGATAGCAGATAGCCAATAACAAATAGGCAGATGTGCCTACTCTTCCTCGGCGGCGTCCGCGTCGAGGCGGCCGAGCGCCCTCGCCATCAGATAGGCCTTGATGAACTCGTCGATGTCACCGTCCAGCACGCGATTGACGTCGCCCACCTGGTACTTCGTCCGATGATCCTTCACCATCTGGTACGGGTGCAGGACGTAGCTGCGGATCTGACTGCCGAAGGCAATTCCCTTCTTCTCGCCGCCGAGCTGATCGAGTTTCGCCTGCTGTTCCTTCAGCTTCAGGTCGTACAGCCGCGACTTCAGCACCTTCATGCCTGACGCGCGGTTCTTGTGCTGCGACCGCTCGTTCTGACACGACACGACGATGCCGGTGGGCAGATGCGTGATGCGGACGGCCGAGTCCGTGACGTTCACGTGCTGGCCGCCGGCGCCGCTCGACCGAAACGTGTCGATGCGGATGTCCTTGTCCTCGATGACGACGTCGATGTCGTCGGGCAACTCGGGCCAGACATACAGCGAGGCGAACGAGGTGTGGCGCCGCGCGGCTTGGTCGAAGGGGGAAATCCGGACCAGGCGGTGAACGCCGGCCTCGGCCAACAACAGGCCGTACGCGTAGTCTCCCGTGACGGTCACCGTCGCGCTCTTGATGCCGGCCTCGTCACCTGGCTGCATGTCGATGACGTCGCGGCCGAATTCGCGCCGCTCCGTCCACCGCAGATACATGCGGAGAAGCATCTCGGCCCAGTCCTGCGACTCGGTGCCTCCCGCGCCGGGATGGATGGTGATGATCGCGTTCTTCCGATCGAGCGGACCGGACAGCATCGTCCGAATCTCGCCGGCCTGGATGTCGCGGCTGAAGGTCTCGACACCCCGCGCGAGGTCAGCCAGCACGTCCTCACCCTGCCGCGCCCACTCGACGAGCACGCCGAGGTCCTCGCTGTGGCGCCGCACGGTCTCGGCCAGCACCCGATCGTCCTCGAGGCGCCGCCGCCGCTGCAGCACCTTCTGCGCCGCCGCCTGATCCTTCCAGAAATCCGGCGACGAGGCCGTCGCCTCGATCTCGCTCAGTTCGCGCGCGAGGCGATCTTCGTCAAAGTCCCCTCCGCAGGTCAGCCGCGCGGGAGGAAAGATCGGTGTAGCTTCGGAGGAGTTCGTCGAGGGTCATGGTGTGAGTGGACACTTGGAGGTTTAGTCTTGAGTTCTGAGTTCTGAGTATCGCACATACTCAGAACTCACAACTCAGAGCTCAAAACTACGGCGCCCGCTCTCATCCCCATCTCCACCGTCGCGGCACCACGGTCCAGACGCCGGCCGCGAGGCCCAGCCACACCACCAGATCACCGGTCCGGCTGTAGATCGTCCGGTGATCGAGGAGGCGCACGTCGACCGCCGTCGCCGTCGATTCGAAGAGCGCCGTCCTGGCGAGGACGCGGCCGTAGGGATCCACGGCGCCGCTGATGCCGGTGTTGGCCGCACGCACGACGTAGCGGCCCTGCTCGACGGCGCGGACCATGCCCTGCTCAAAGTGCTGGTAAGCCGCCGACGATCGGCCGAACCACGCGTCGTTGGTGATCGTGGCGAGGAGTTGGCTGCCACCGGCGACGAACTGCCGCGCGATGCCCGGGTACACGGACTCGTAGCAGATGGCCACGCTGATCCGGCGGCCGTCCGCGTCGAAGACCACGGCGTCGGTGCCGGCCGAGAAGTCGCCGACCGTCTCGACGAGCGGCGACACGAAGAACAGCAGGCGGTGCAGCGGCACGTACTCGCCAAACGGCACGAGCGTCATCTTCCGATAGGAGGCGAGACTGCGCCCGTCCGCCCCGACCAGTACGGCCGCGTTGTAAATCGCCCCCGGCTGGCCGCCCGTGCCCGGCGTCAGCTCGTCGCTGCCAATCACGAACGGCGTGCGCGTCTGCGCGGCGAGCCGCCGCACCGGCGCGGCCAGACTCGACTCGGCGTCGAAGTAGAACGGCGTCGAGGCTTCGGGCCAGACGACCAGACCCGCGCCGTCGGCAATGACCTGCCGGCTCAGATCGATGTAGCGGGCCAGAATCGCGTCGCGAAACCGCGGGTCCCACTTCTGTGCCTGGTCGATCGATCCCTGCACCAGGCCGACACGCAGGACCGTGCCCGACCCGAGCAGCCCGCCGGCGGTGACGCGCACCACCCCGCCGGCGGCGACGAGCACCAGGAGCGCCGCCACAGCCGCCGCCCACCGGCGGTGAACCGGCGCCCGGGTCAAGGTCACGACCGCTGCGGCCGAGCCGACCAGTACGATCAGCGCTGACAGCCCATAGACGCCGACAACGCTGGCGACCTGGACGATGGGGAGCACCGTGGCTTGCGAGGTGCCGAGCAGCACCCAGGGGAAGCCGCCCCCGACCCACGACCGGGTCCATTCGGTGGCGACCCAGAAGAGCGGCGCGAGCCACACACCGGCTACGCCCCAGCGGGCGGTGGCGGCACGCACGAGCAGCGCGAACAGCCCGACATAGATGGCCAGATACGCCGCGAGGAGGACCATGACGGGGACGGCCACCCAGATGGCCAACCCGCCGTAGGTCTGCATGGTGTCGGCGACCCAGTAGAGCGTCCCGCAGAAGCCCACGAGACCGGCCAGGACGCCGAACAGGAACGCGCGGCGCGACGCGTGCTCCGGCGACGTCGGCAGCGCGGCCGCGAGGATCAGCGGCGCGAGAGCAATCCACGCAAAGGCTGGATGCCCGAACTTGGGGAAGCTGAGGGCGAACAGCGTGCCCGAGAGGAGCGCTAGGGCGTAACCGACGAGTCGAATCCTTCGGCCTTCACGCGGGCCGCGAGACGGTCGGCCTCCGCGCGCTCGGCAAAGGGACCAAGCCGGACGCGGAAGGCGGGAGCAGTCGATGCTGTGGCGATGGTCGCGGCGTGCCCCTTGGCCTTGAGCTCGGCGACGCGCCGCTGCGCGTTGGCACGTGTGCCGAAGGCGCCCACCTGGACGAACCAGCCTGACGCTGCGGGTGCCGCGGCGGCGCTCGCCGGTGGCGTTGACCGCGCCGCGGCGGCAGCCTGCCGGGATCCGCCCGATTCAGGTGTGGCCGCGGGTGGTTGCGCGGGCGGACCGCCCGGCTTTTGCGTGGGTGCCGGTGGCGGCGTCTGGGCCGGCGGCGTGCTCTGGCCCTGCAACTGGTCGTGATAGCTACGGTCGGCCGGCGTCAACTCGGTGGCGGGAGGCATCGTGGGCGGCAGATCCGCCGCGGTCGCGTCGGGGACGACTTCGGTCGCGGCGGCGGTCGTGCCGCGCACCCCTCGGCCGACCGAAACGCCGAGCAGGAAGATCGCGACCGCGACGACAACCGAGGCCATGAACAGGAAGACGAGCTGCTTCCCGGTCAGCTGGATCTCTCGAAATCCCTGGTCGGACATCAGGTGCGTCGCATGTTAACACGCGGATCAGCCGCCGAGGCGTTTCAACAGATCGCGCGCATCGGCCAATCCGGGCGAGAGCACCAGCGCGCGGTCGGCCTCACGCCGCGCGGCGTCTTTTTCGCCGGCGGCGAAGAGCGCCAGGCCGAGCGCCACGCGCGCGGCGGCGCTTTCCCGGCACCAGATCGCCACCTTGAACTCGTCAATCGCCTCAGTCAGTCGTCCCGCGCGGTGGTAGACCTGTCCCAGAAGCAGATGCGGCTCGTCCTCATAGGGCGCGAGATAGATCGCGCGGCGCAGTTCGTTGGCCGCCTCGCGATCGCGCTGCTCCTTCACCAGCCGGCGCCCCTGCGCCAGGTGAAACGCGGCGGTCGCCTCCTGGTCGTGCTGTGCCGGGTTGGCGATGGCGGCGTTCCGCCTCGGCTGGGCCGAGACATCGAGATCGGTGCCGATCCATTCGAGCCCGGGCGGGACCCGGCTCGTGGGTGACAGGCCGGCGAGGTCCAGCCTCGTCCCGAGCAGCCGGGCGAAATCGAACTCGCGCTCCGCCTCGACGGCGCGGCCCGTGCCAGCCAGCACCGCGCTCATGACCAGATGCGCGTCACCGTGGGCCGCGTCGAATCGCACCGCTTCACGAAGCGTGGCGAGCGCCTCCTTGGCGTTCCCCGCGCGGGCCTGGGCGTAGCCCAGGTTGAACAGATAGTTCGGGTTGCCGGGATCTTCGGCCGCGGCGCGCGCGAAGTACGTGGCGGGGGGGCTCGTGCCCGCCGGCGGAGTCCGGCGGAGTTGGACGATGCCGAGCGCGTTGGAGACGGCGGCCGCACGGCCGGCGGCGTGAAGCGCGGTCAGCTCCACGAAGGCGCCGTCGAACCGCTTCAGCTCGATCAACGAGAGGGCGACCGCGAAGCGCGCTTTCCGCGCGAGGGGCGAGGTGGACGGCACGGTGTTGGCCGCGGCGAGCGCCTGGTCGTACCTCCCCTGCGCGCTGTAGACGCTCCACAGATCCATGTGAATCCGTGCGTCACCCGGCGCCCGCGCCAGCGCGGTCTCGAGAAAGCGCTGCTGCACGGACGGGGCCGCCGCGACGAGGCCCTTGACGTAGTGCTCAAAGGCTTCGAGCGGCATGGGCGACGGGGCCGCCGCGCCGGCCGTCGCCATCCGGCCGAGGCTCCCGCCGAGCCGGCTCGCCACACGCCCGAAGAGCGCGAAGATGTCGGGCAGGCCGCCCGTGTCCTCGACGCCGGGCAACTCGCGTCCCGACTCGAGGTGCACGAGTCGCGCGCGCACCGACAGCCGTTCGCCGAGCTTCACCTCGCCAAACACCACGTCGGTGGCCCCGATGAGTTCGGCCACGCGAATCGTGGTCGCGCGGGTCAGCGACGACGACATGGGTAACTGGAGCCGGTCGAAGGCGGCCACGCGTTCGTCGCGGGTGAGAGCGTCGACATCAATTGAGGCGAGGCTTTCCCCGAGCAGGATCGCAGCCGCCTCGCCCAACCAGAGCGTGGCGCCGGTGCCGGCCGACGCCTGCGGATCGACGCTGGCGGCAAACGGCATCACGAGTACGCGCCGGCTCGATGGGGCCTGGGCTCCGGCCGCCTCCGGCCACGCCAGGGCCAGCGTCAGGAGCACCGCGCCAGCGATGAGCCGCGGGCCGCAGCGCATCAGGCCGCGACCGCCGAAGTGGCCGCCGGCACGGCGGCCCCGAGCTCGAGCGTAATGACACACATCGCGCCTCCAACGGCCCGGCACTTCTCGACCCGCCCCTGCGCGGCAATCCCGAACTCGGCCAGCGCCCGCGTCGCCACTCCGACGTAAAACCCGCAGAGGGGCGTTTCGGCCGCTTCCCGCACCGTGCAGAACAGGGACGAGACGACATTGAGCCTGGCCTGATGTCGCCGAAGCCGCGAGGAGGCGCGGCTCGTGCTGCTGGCCAATCGTACGACGCCGGCGGCGATCCGCAACGCCGCCCGCGTCCGGAGCCGCCTGGGCAGCCAGTGGATGACCCGCCGCCGGAACGCCGGCATCGACTGGATGGTCCACTCGGCGGCCAGTTCGCCTGCCCGTACGACGACCGGGTCATACGCCTGGCCTTCGGTCCGGAGGAACCCCATCACTGCCGTTATCGGCGCGAGGCCGATCGAACCATCACGCAGGCTCTCGGATCGGAGCCAGTGCTCGTAGAACTCGAGCCGCTGCGGCAGCCGGTCGGCAATCGCCTGATGGAGGCAGGCCCCGACGAGTCGGCCCACGCGCACCTCTGTCATGATCGGCGGGTGACCGATTCCGGAACGACGGCGGCCATTGTGGCGGGCGGCCAGGCCAGGCGGTTTGGCGGGCAGGACAAGAGTCGGCTCATCGTCGAAGGCCGGTCCATCATCTTCCGTCAGGTGGATGTCCTGCAACGTGTGGCCGCGGAGGTGGTGGTCATCGGCGCCGATCCTACCCGCTTTGCGGATCTCGGACTGGCCAGCTATCCCGACGAGCAGCCGGGCCTGGGCGCGATGGGCGGGGTGTGCACGGCCCTCGAGGTCGCGCGCGGCGATCGGGTGATTGTCGTCGCGTGCGACCTGCCCTTTCTCGACGAGGGCCTGCTTCGCCGGCTCGCGACGCTCGCGGCGGGCGACGTCGATGGCGCGTGGGTGCACGGACGGCGCGGCGTCGAACCGCTGCTCGCCTGCTACCGGCGCACGGCACGTGGCGCGATCCGGCGGGAGATAGCCGCGGGCCGGCTGCAGCTCGCGGCGCTGGGATCGGTGCTGCGCATGG
>CAZFAT010000321.1:0-8315 GCA_964517075.1 uncultured Solibacteraceae bacterium | reverse complement strand
CCCTGCGCGCGGCCGCCCCCGATGTCGAGGCCTTTGGTTTTGGGGGACCCCGGCTCGCCGCGGCCGGGGCCGATCTCGTCGGCGACTACCGCGGGTTCGCCGTCACCGGTCTGGTCGAGGCGGTGTCGGTCCTCCCGCGGTCGTGGTCGATGCTGCGGCGGCTCGGGCGCGCGGCCGAGACGCGGCGGCCCGACGTGTTCGTGGCCGTGGATTTCCCGGACTTCAATTTCAGGCTGCTGCCGGTGATGCGGCGCCTCGGTGTGCCGGTCGTCTACTACGTGAGCCCGCAGCTCTGGGCCTGGCGCGCGGGCCGGCTGGCGGCGATCCGCCGCGACGTGGCACGCATGCTCGTCATCTTTCCCTTCGAGGCCGAGCTTTACGAACAAGCCGGCGTGCCGGTCGAGTTCGTCGGGCATCCGCTGATCGACACGAGGACGCCGACGGAAGGACGCTCCTGGCTGGCCGGACGCGGGCTCGATCCCCATCGGCCGGTCGTGGCGCTCCTGCCCGGCAGCCGTCCGAACGAGATTCACCGGATTCTTCCTCCGCTCCTGAGCGCCATGCCGCTGATCGCGCAGGCCGTCGCGGGCGTGCAGTTCGTGGTCGCCCGTGCGCCGTCGCTCGAGACGTCGCTGTTCGCGGCCATCGAGCGCCGGCCGGCGGGTGGGCCTCCCGTCGTCGTGGCCGAGGGTGCGGACGCGGTGCTGGCCGCGGCGGATGTCGCGGTCACGGCCTCCGGCACCGCGACGGTCCAGACCGCGCTGCACGACCGGCCCATGGTCATCGTCTATCGCGTCTCGCCGCTGACCTACGCCATCGGTCGGCGATTCGTCCACGTCAGCAGTTACGGCATGGTCAACCTGATTGCGGGGCGGCAAATCGCGCCGGAGCTGATCCAGGATCAGCTCACGCCCGAGGCGGTCGCGCGCGAGACGGTGTCGCTCCTGACCGATGGGCGCCGTGCCGAGACGATGCGGCGCGATCTGGCGGACGTGCGCGCGCGCCTCGGCGGTCCAGGCGCCTCGGCGCGCGCGGCGGCCGCCGTGTTGGCGACCTGCCGTCCACGGTAAGAGCGCGGGCGTCATGTGATCGAACGCGGCACCTGAAGCTCGTGAAGGGCCTAAGTCGACCCAGCGCACGAAACGTGAAGATGAAGATCATGAAGGCCATGAAGGTTTCGGAAGGACGAGCCCAAGAGACTTCTTCACGCCCTTCAGAACTTCACGGTTCAACTTTGGGAACCATTTGGCTCGGCCAGTGCTGAGCCAGCCACCCAGGAGATGACGGGCATACGCACATCAGATTGGCTGCCGTGAAATACTCTGGGGATCATGAGTGCGAACTCCCACGGCACGCGAACGGTCCTCACCGTCGGCAGCGAGACCGTCGACCTGTTCAGTCTCCCGGCCCTCGAGAAGACGTACTCCGGCGTCGATCGCCTGCCGTTTTCGCTGAAAATCCTGCTCGAGAACCTGCTCCGCCGCGAGGACGGGCGCGCGGTGAAGCCCGAGGACGTCGAGGCCCTCGCGCGCTGGCGGCCGGGAACGTCGTCCGACCGCGAGATCTCGTTCATGCCGGCGCGGGTGCTGTTGCAGGATTTCACGGGGGTGCCGTGTGTCGTGGATCTCGCGGCGATGCGCGATGGCATCCTCCAGCTCGGCGGCAACCCCGACACGGTGAATCCGCTCCAGCCGGTCGAGCTCGTCATCGATCATTCGGTGCAGGTCGATCACTTCGGACGGGCCGATGCGCTGCGACTCAACTCGGAGGTCGAGTACCAGCGCAACCGCGAGCGCTACGTATTCCTCCGATGGGGCCAGACCGCCTTCCGCAACTTCCGCGTGGTGCCGCCCGAAACCGGGATCGTGCACCAGGTCAATATCGAGTATCTCGCCCGCGTGGTCTGACTCGCGCGTGAGCACGGGCGCACGCTCGCCTATCCCGACACGGTCTTCGGTACCGACTCGCATACGACGATGGTGAATGGCCTGGGGGTGGTGGGCTGGGGCGTCGGTGGCATCGAGGCCGAGGCCGCGATGCTCGGTCAGCCCAGCTCCATGCTGATTCCGCCCGTGGTGGGCTATCGCCTCAACGGCCGGTTGCCGGAGGGGACGACGGCCACGGATCTCGTGCTCACGATTACCGAGGCCCTCCGCAAGAAGGGTGTGGTCGGGAGCTTCGTCGAGTTCCACGGCCCCGGCCTGAAACACCTGACGATTGCGGATCGCGCCACGCTTGGCAACATGTGCCCCGAGTACGGTGCCACGGTGGCCATCTTCCCGATCGACGACATGACGCTCGACTACCTCCGCTTCACCGGGCGGGAGCCGGCCGACGTGGCGCTCGTCGAAGCCTACGCGAAGGCGCAGGGCCTTTTCCGCACCGACACGACGCCGGACGCGGTCTACTCGGACTCGATCGAGCTCGATCTGTCGTCGGTCGTGCCCAGCCTGGCGGGTCCCCGGCGGCCGCAGGATCGCGTCGCGCTGTCGTCGGCCCGGAAATCGTTCGCGGCTGCGCTGCCTGATCTCCAGAAGGGGCTGAAGAAACCCGCCGCCTCGGCGAGCCGGGGCACCGCTGCCGCCGGCGCGGCGGTCGCCGATGCGGTCGCGGCCGATCTCGAGCACGGGTCGGTGGTGATTGCGGCCATCACGAGCTGCACGAACACGTCGAACCCGAGCGTGATGATCGCTGCGGGGCTCGTCGCGAAGAAGGCCGTCGAGCGCGGGCTGACCAGCCGGCCCTGGGTCAAGACCAGTCTCGCGCCGGGGTCCAAGGTCGTCACCGACTACCTCGTCAAGGCGGGCCTGCAGACGCACCTCGACGCCCTGGGCTTTCAGGTCGTCGGGTACGGGTGCACGACCTGCATCGGCAACAGCGGCCCGCTGCCCGAGGCGATTGCGGCCGAGGTGCGTGAGCGGCAGCTGGTCGTCTGCGCCGTGCTGTCCGGCAACCGCAACTTCGAAGGCCGCATCCAGCAGGACGTCCGCGCGAACTACCTCGCCTCGCCGCCGCTCGTCGTGGCCTACGCGCTGGTCGGATCGCTCAACGTGGATCTCACCTCCGAACCGCTGGGCACCGGCCGGGATGGCCGGCCCGTGTACCTCACGGACATCTGGCCGACCGGCCAGGAGATTCAAAGCACCATGCTGTCAGCCGTGTCAGCGGAGATGTTCCGCACACAGTACGCCAGCGTCTTCGAGGGAGACGCGCGGTGGCGGGCGCTGCCGGTGCCCGAGGGTGATCGGTTCGCGTGGGACGACGCGTCCACCTACATCCGCAAGCCGCCGTTCCTGGACCGGCTGTCGGCCGAGCCGGCACCGCCGGTTGAAATCACGGGCGCGCGCGTGCTGGCACTGCTGGGCGACAGCATCACGACGGACCACATCTCGCCAGCCGGCGCCATCCGTCCCGACACTCCCGCCGGCCAGTACCTGATCGCCCAGGGCGTGGCGCCCTCGGCATTCAATTCCTACGGCGCGCGGCGAGGGAATCACGAGGTGATGATGCGCGGCACGTTCGCGAACGTGCGCCTGCGCAACCAGCTCGCACCGGGCACCGAGGGGGGCTGGACGATGTATCTGCCTGACGGTGACGTGATGACCATCTACGACGCGTCGATGCGCTACCAGACCGCCGGCGTTCCGCTCGTCGTCCTGGCGGGCAAGGAGTACGGATCTGGATCATCGCGCGACTGGGCGGCGAAGGGCACCTTACTGCTCGGCGTCCGCGCGGTCATCGCGGAGAGTTTCGAACGTATTCATCGCAGCAACCTCGTGAACATGGGCGTGCTGCCGCTCGAATTCGCCGCCGGCGAATCGGCCGCGTCGCTCGGGCTGACCGGCCGGGAAGTCTTCAGCCTGGCCGGCTCGGGCGCCGACCTGCGGCCACGCGGCCGCGTGAGGGTGATCGCGCGCGGGGAGGACGGGACGTCGACGGAGTTTGCGGCGACAGTGCGCATCGACACACCCGAAGAACTGGCCGCATACCGGCACGGCGGCATCCTGCCGTACGTCCTCCGCCGCCTCGCTCGACCGGCACTGGCGGGCTGACGGTCCCTGCCGCCACCGGCGCGCGCGATGGCGCACGACACCGAGTGAACGTGCTGACATGCTGACGTCGCTCTCCGTGCATGCGGCGGCCGTCGCGGCCGGGTTCGACCTCTGCGGCATCGCCCTGGCCGCCCGCCATCCCCGGCTCGCTCGGCTGCGCGACTGGCTGGCGGCGGGCCGCGCCGGCACCATGCGCTACCTGGCGGATTCGCTCGAGGAGCGTCTCGATCCGGCGCGAGTCCTGCCGTCCGCCCGGTCGGTCATTTCGCTGGCGTGCGTGTACAACACAGGCGCGCCGTACTCGGCCACACAGGGCGACGACCGGGCGGCGATCGCGCGCTATGCCTGGGGCGATGACTACCACGACGTTCTGCGCCACCGGCTGCGGACGCTGGTGCAGTGGATGGTCGAGACGGCCGGCCCCGGCTTCGAGGCGTTCTCGTGCGTGGACAACGGGCCCATCCAGGAGCGCGTGTTCGCCGAACAGGCCGGCCTCGGCTGGATCGGCAAGAACACCTGCCTCATCAATCCCGAACGTGGGTCGTGGCTGTTCCTCTCGGAAATACTCACCAACGCGGCGCTCGAGCCGGACACGCCCGGCGTGGATCGCTGCGGGACCTGCACCCGCTGCCTTGACGCGTGTCCCACCGGCGCCATCGTCGAGCCCTACACGATTGACGCGACCCGCTGTCTCTCGTACCTCACCATCGAGGTGCGCGACGCCATCGACGCCGCGCTGCGTGGGGACGTAGGGCCGCAGATTTTCGGCTGCGATCTCTGCCAGGACGTGTGCCCGTGGAACCGGCAGGCCGCCACGAGCGCCGACCCCGCGTGGCAGCCGCGCGAGCGCCTGATGTTTCCGAGGCTCGTCGAGCTCTGCGTCCTGTCCGACGACGAGTGGCGCCAGCTTCTGCGGGGTAGCGCGCTCCGTCGTGCGGGACTCTCCCGCATCCGCCGATCGCTCGCCTGCGCGGCCGCCTGGCTGCCGCGGGCCGAAGCTCGCACCGCGTTGGATGCGCTGGCAGCCCACACGTCGGGCCGCGCGCCGATCGTGCGCGAGGCCATCGAGTGGGCTCGTGCCGCACGTGTGCGCGGCGAGGAGGAGCGCGCCGGGTCCGGGGACGCCGGGGCGACAGGCCGGGAGGGCTGGTAATATCGAAGCCATGTCCCTCGCGCCTTCCTTGCTGCTGTCGATGCCGCAGCTCATCGACCGTAACTTCGCGCGGAGCGTCGTGCTCCTCTGCGAGCATGCGGCTGAAGGGGCGTTCGGCCTGATCGTGAATCGCCCGTCGGATGTGGCGGCCGCGTCGGCCGTACATCTCGAGCCGCCCATCGAGCAGCCGAACGACCTGCCCCTGCTGCTGGGCGGCCCGGTCGAGCCCCAGCGCGGCTGGATTCTCACCGCGTCAGCACCGGAGGGGGTCGAGGCGCGCGGCGTGGGCGCCGGGCTCTATCTGTCCGCATCGCCAGTCCTGCTGCGCCGCGTGCTGACCACGCGGCCGTGGCCCAAGCGCACGCACGTCCTCGCCGGCTACGCCGGGTGGGGACCGGGGCAGCTCGACACCGAGCTGGCCGAGTCGGCCTGGCTCATCATGCCGGTCGAACTGGATCTGATCTTCGAGATTCCGGCGGCCGCCGTGTGGGAGATGGCCATCCGCCGCCTGGGCGCCGATCCCCATCTGCTCCAGATGGGCCACGGCGTGCACTGAAGGCCGGCCGGGCTAGCGCTCCACCAGTTCCTCCAGAAAGGCTCGTGCCCGCGCATCGGTCGTCCGCGCGAGCGTGCTCACGGCCTCCTTGCGAATCACCGGTGTTGGTCCGGTTCGCGCCAGCTGGATGAGCGCGGGCACGCCGCTGTCCGCGGCGATGAGGCCCAGGCTCGACACCGCCCGCCGCCTCACCACATCCTCTGGGTCTCCCGTGATAATCCCCATGACGTTCCCCAGGACTCCGGGCGACGCTTGCCGCGCGTACCAGTGCACGGCCTCGGCACGGATCGCAGGGTCCGGATCGGTGCGGGCGAGCGTGAGCAGCGCGTCCGCGGTCTTCGGTTGCCGTGACTGGCCGAGCGCGGTAACCAGCATCCGGCGGCGCGCCGGATCGGTCGCACGACCGAGCGCGGTAGACAGCGTTTCGAACCCGTGCCCGCCGCGGGCCGATCCCAGCCAGAGCGCCGCCTGTCGCACCACCGCCTCAGGGCCGTCCTCTGCTGCAAGGAGCCGGTCGAGCGGCGCGTCCGCGGCGGCGTCACGGTGAAGGGCGATCGCCGCAACGGCCGCCAGCGCGACGCGCGGTGCGCTCGCCTGGGTTGAGGTACTCGTGCGGATCAGCGTGTCGAGATAGCGCACACTCTCGGCGGCGCTGATACCGGTCAGCCAGTGGACTGTCCGGCCGCCGGCGTCGATCGGGCACTCGTCGTCGAGTGTGCGAAGCCGTTCGACTGGTCCGGCGACGAGCCTGAGCAGGACCACGAGGTTCGCCCCACCTTCGAGACGCACCGGCGGGGGAGAGGGGGCGGGCGCCGCCGGCGTATCCGGCTCGATCCTGGCCAAAGGAACACCGGAGAAGTCGGGCGCCCACTGCGTGCAGAGCGACCGACGACGCTCCGCGAGCGGCACGGCCCATCCGACCCAGACGGGATCGGTGGCCGTGCCCACGGCCGCGACCGCGCTGTCGATCGAGGTGGCCGGCCGTGGCTCCAGCCGTCCATTCTGGAGCACCGGCATCTGCCCTTGTGCCTGCGGGGTGGCGCGCCCCGCGAGCGTCAGGCCCGTGCCGACGACGATGGCGGCGCAGGTGAGGCGGCTCACGGCTTGAGCATCTCCATCATGTAGTCGGCGGCCGCGGGCGACTTCGCGGCCAGGCGGGACAACTGACTGACGATCTGCTTCTTCAGCTCCAGCCGGGTTTCCTTCCGTGCGATGGTCACCAGGCCCTCGGCGTTGTTCTGCTGGCCCAGCGCCTGAATGATGGCCGAGCGTGTGGCGTCGTCCTGCGTGCCGCTGTACAGGGTGATCAGGGGCTGGCCGGTCCGCTCCGGCCGCTGGCCGCCCAGACTGCGAATCGCGCGCTGCCGCACGGCCGCGTCCTGATCGGTGCGGGCGATGTCGGCGAGCTGGTCGACGGCGGCCATCGAGGCCAGCACGCTGACGATCTGGGTGCGCAGGGCCGGGTCCGTTTCCTTCTGATACAGGGCCATCAGTTCCTGCGGCGCCGCCAGGTTCGAGAGTCCCGTGATAGCGCTCTGCCGCAACTGAATCGCGTTCCCCGGGTTGTTGATGACAGCCAGCAACGCCGACTTGTCACCGGAGGCGCGATAGGCCTCAATCACAATCCGCCGCAGCGATGGATCCTGCGTGGACTCGTAGATCTCCCGAAGGTCGGCGCTCGTCGTCGCGCGATCGCGGCGCGACGCCAGATACCGAATCGCTTCGGGCTGCAGGTCCGGGCTCCCGGCGCCTTTGGCGTAACGCAGCAGGATCTCGCGGCCGCGCGGATCGTCGCTGAGCGCGAGCACGTACACGGCCCGTCGCTTGACCTCCAGCGAGTTGGCCGAGTTCAGCACGCCTTCGAGGAGCGGCAGGGCCCGCGCCGGATCCGTCCGCTGCATCGACTGGATGGCCAGGATCTTGATGTCGTCGTTGACCGCCTGATCCTCGACGTTGACGGACTGGCCCGCCTGGCGCCGGATCTCCGCCTCGAGCACCTTCGCCTCCGCGAGATAGCGGCTCGAGGAATGGTCGCGGCGCAGCGCGGCCAGTGTGGCCTGCGCGTCGGACGCGCGGGCGGCCTTGAACTGGGCGAACGCCTTCCAGTAGAGGGCGGCATCCGCGCGGGTGTCCTTGCGGGCGATCACCTGATCGAAGATCGTGACCGCGCGTTCGTACTGATGCCGGCCTAGCGCCTGCAGGCCGCTGCTGTAGAGACCGGATTCGCCTGCGGTGCGGAAAGAGTTTCTGATATCGCCGGGCACCACCAGCGCCTGGTAGTTCTTGATCTGATCGGCCGCGTCGGCCAGCGCGAACTCCATCTCGGGATGCGAGGGCAGAGTGAGGTCGACATTGAACTGCGCGCGCTCCATGTCGGCCTTGGCGCGCTCGACGTCCGCGCGCGCACGTTCGATGGCGGATTGCGAGAGCTCGAGGGCCTGCCACTCGAAGGGCATCGGCGCCGGAAAGCCTTCGGGGACCTGGGGCATCGGGGCCGGGAAGGATTCAGGAGCCACCGGTGCGGTCGGCGGCACGGGGGCGACCGGCGCCGGCG
>CAZFAT010000320.1:0-8196 GCA_964517075.1 uncultured Solibacteraceae bacterium | reverse complement strand
CCGGCACGATCGCGCTCGACGATCCGATGACGGCGGATCTCAGGCTGCGCTTTCAGCAGACGTCCATCGATCCGTACCTCAAGTTCGTGCTGCCGGAGATGTCGCCCTACACGCGAGCGATCGTGAGCGGCGGCCTGGTCGTGCGCGGACCACTGGCGGAAACACGGCGGCTGACGGTGGACGTCGACTTGGAGGAGGCCATCCTCACCCTCTTCGACTACGAGCTGCGCAACGACGGCGTGATCGACCTGACGCTGGCCGACGAGACGTTCCGGCTGGGCCGGTTCCGGCTGCGCGGCGCCGGTACGGGTCTGGAGCTGCGCGGCCAGGCCGACCTGACCGAACGCCAGTTCGATTTCTCGACGTCCGGCCAGGCCAACCTCGCGATCCTGCAGCTGTTCTTCCGCGACATCAACGCGTCGGGCGCCGCGACGTTGAACGCCAGTCTGAGTGGCACATTCGACAGTCCACGGCTGACCGGGTCGGCGACACTGGCGGACGCGCGGCTGCGGCCGCTGGCGTCGCCCCACAGCCTCGAGGCCTTGAACGGCAACATCCGCTTCGAGGGCGGCAACATCAGCTTCGACGATCTCTCCGGCCGCATTGGCAATGGCAACGTCGACTTTGGCGGCCAGATCCTGCTGGATGGCTACCGCCTGTCGGAATACGACGTGACCGCCACCGGGCGGTCCATGATTCTGCGGTTTCCGGAGGGTTTCCGCTCGACGGTCGACATGGATTTGCGCTTCGAGGGCCCGATGACGGCGCCTCGGCTGACCGGCAACGTGAACGTGCTGCGAACGATCTATGTGGGCTCGGCCGGCGCGGAGTCGGCGCTCGCGGCGCTGACGGCTGGCGGTGCGATCGGGCCGGTCGAGGCGCTGCCCATCGACACGGATCCGGGCGGCCTTCCGGTGGCGTTGAGCATTCAGGTCAACGTGCCGCGGACCACCCTCATCGATCGGGCGGACGGCACGGCCGAGATCTGGGGGGCGGCTGATCTCCATGTCGGGGGCACCGTGCAGCGGCCGTCGATCACCGGAGCCGTCGAGATTCTCGGAGGGGAAGTCCTCGTCAGCGGTAACCGCTACTTCCTGAACACCGGCAGGATCGAGTTCGTGAACGCCACGTCCCTTGATCCCTTCTTTGACCTCTCCGCAACGACTCGGCCTCGTGTCGCGGGCCAGACGTACCGGATTGATCTGCGCGTTACCGGTACATTCGGCCGACTCAGTTACCAGCTCGAGTCCGACCCGAGCCTGCCGGTCGTCGACATCGTGACGCTGCTCGTTGGTGGCACGCCCGATGTGGACACCGCGGAGTTGCGCGGACTGCTGTCCCCCCAAGAGTCACAGGCGCGGCTCATGCAGACGCTGGCGGCGCAGCTCATCGCCAGCCCAGTCTCCTCGCGCGTAGGCAGCGTGGCCCAGCGGACGCTTCCATTCCTCGACACGGTGCAGATCACGCCGTTTCTCCAGAACAGCGACGCGCTGCGCCAGCTCAATCCCTCGGCGCGGGTCACACTTGGAAAACGCATCTCGAACCGCGTGTATCTGACCTACTCGCGGACGCTCGCGACCCAGGACGAAGTCCTGGTGCTCGAGTACGACCAGAACGACCGCATTTCCTGGGTGCTCTCGCGCAACGAGGACCGCACGCTCGCCCTCGATTTCCGGATTCGCTTCGTCTTTTGATGATGAGGGCGTCCCGCGTCGGATTCGAGCGCGCACGGTCCATGGGCGTGTGCGCGCGGTCCACCATCCGCGCGCTGCCGATGCTCTGCGTGCTGGCAACCGTCACGGGGGTCAGCGCGCAACAGCCGCCGGACCAGAACCAGAGCCCCTACGGGCTGAACATCACTGCCGTGCTGTTCGTCGTGGAAGGGCGCGAGGTCACGGCGCCGGCCCTCGTCACGCTCGTGGATGTCAAGGTGGGCGAGCCGCTCACGCCGGCGGGCGTGCGCACGAGCCTCGAGCGACTGGCGACCCTGGGCCCGTACGAGGACGTCCGCCCGGTGGCCACGACCAGCCCTGACGGCGTCGTCGTGACCTTTCACCTGACGCCTCGTCACACGATTGACCGGCTCGAGGTGCAGGGCGTCACCGGGCTGCCCCAGGAGGAGCTGCGCCGGCTGTTGCTGCAGCGCTATGGCGGCGTGCCGGCGACCGTTCGCTCCGAACTGATCGAAACCCAGGCCGTCGAGATTCTTCGCGATGAGGGGTACCTGGGCGCCACCGTGGAAGCCACCACCGTGCCCAGGCACGATCCGGAAGGCGCCACGCTCGTGCTCACCGCCTCGGCCGGTCCACGCGCCATCATTGCCAGCACGGACGTGGAGGGGCGCTCCCCGCTGAGCGACGACGTCGTGATTGCCCGGACGGGCGCTCGTCCCGGCACACCCTATCGCCGCCGTGCCATTGACATTGCGCTCGCGGCGTTGCACGACGAGCTCAGCCAGCAGAAGTACTACGAGGCCATGGCGACCCATCGGGTCGAGGAAGGTCCCGCGGGGGTGATGGTGACGATCACCATCGAGGCGGGTCCTGTTGTCGAGTTGAGCGTCGATCCGCCTGGCGCGTTGCCGGGCAGTGTCGCGACGTTCATTCCGATTCAGCTGGTGGGCTCGGCCGACCGGGATCTCCTCGAGGACTCCACCAGGCGCATCGAGGCCGCGCTGCGCGACGAGGGGTACGCCAACGCGAGCGCGGAGGTCATCGAGCAGCGGCCGAACCCGGACCTGCTGATCATCACGTTTCGCGTTACGAGGGGGCCGCGGTTTGTCGTCGACCGCATCGATCTTCCGCCCAAGCTCGCCCTGCCGGCCACGTTGATCGCGGACCGACTGGAAATCAAGGCCGGCGATGTGTTCAGTCAGGCCAGGTTCGAGGCCGGCATTGCGCGGGTGCTTGACGAGTACCGTCGCCGCGGGTACTACGCGGCGTCCTCCATGCCGGAGGTCGAGGTGTTGAACTTCCCTACCGAGGGGCAGCGAGGTGAGGCACGCGTGGGGCTCCATCCCGAGATCACGGAGGGACCTGAGGGACGCATCGCCCGTGTGACGTTCAGCTTCCAGGGGGACCACGTCGTTACGGAGACCGAGCTGCGAGAGCGCATGCTCTCGCGGGAAGGGCAGCCATACGTCGATTTCGATCGACTCCGCGATCGGGCGGCGCTGCACGCCCTGTACGAGGATCGCGGATTCCTCGAGGCCCAAGTCAGCATCGAGCCGGAATTCGGCGACGAGGGCCGTCAGGTCGCGCTCGTCGTGACCGTCAACGAGGGCCCGCAGATCCTCGTCGGCGACGTCGTGGTCGTCAACAACGACTTCGTGCCGACGCCCCTGATTCTCGAACGCCTGGCGCTACCGGCGGGCACGCCGCTCAGCCCCAGGGCCATCCGGGAGGCCCAGGACCGGGTCTACCGCATGGGCGCGTTTCGTCGGGTGTTCGTCACCGCCGGGCCGGGCATCCCCGGGGAGACCAGCCGGCGCGTGATTGTGTCCGTCGTGGAAGCGCCGCGGACGACGCTCGCCTTCGGCGGCGGTCTGGAAGGCGGCAGCACACCGCGCAGCGTCGAGGGCGGCGGCGTCGAGGATCGGATCGAGCTGTCGCCGCGGATGTCGTTCGACATCGGCCGACGATACCTGTTCAACCGGAACACGGCGGCCAACCTCTTCACGCGCGTCACCCTCAAGCCCACCAGCGCGCCGGGCGATCCGGTGCGGGACGGCCGCGGGCTCCGCCTGGGCGACTACCGCGTCAGCGGGACGTTCCGGGAACTGTATGCCTTCCGCACGGAGACGGACCTCCTGCTCGGCCTCACATCCGAGCGCTCGGAGCGCACGACGTTCAACGTCTCGCGCCGCGCGGCCAATGCGGAGGCGCTGCACCGGCTGACGCCGCGTGTGGCGATCATCGGCCGCTACAGCCTGGACTTCGCGGAACTCTCCAACGAACGCATCCTGCCCGAAGATCAGTTGCTCATCGACCGCATCTTCCCGCAGGTCCGCTTGTCGATCCTGTCGGCCGGTCTCCTGATCGATCGGCGCAACGATCCGCTGAGCCCATCACGCGGCACGTTCGTCGCGGCCGAATACGAGATGGCGCTCAGGCAACTCGGGTCCGAGGTGGGCTACCTCAAGAGCTTCTTCCAGGCGTCCTGGTACCGCGCGCTGAACAGCTCGGCCCGGAGCGTCCTCGCGCTGCGCGGGCAGGTTGGACTCGCGCACGGCTTCCTGCGCACGGTCCCGCGGCTCGACGAAAATGGCCAGCCGGTGCTCGACCCGGACGGCCAGCCGATTACCGATCGGGTACAGGACCTGCCGGTCAGCCAGCGTTTCTTTGCCGGCGGCGGCACGTCGGTGCGCGGTTTCCAGCTCGATCGGCTCGGCGTGCCCGAGATGCTCAATCCCGACGGCCTGTCGCGGGGCGGCAACGGCCTGCTCGTCGGGAACATCGAACTTCGCCACATTGTCGGGACTTTCATCGGCCGCAACGTCGCGGTCGTCGGGTTCCTGGATGGGGGTAACGTCTTTCCCGCCATCACCGATGTCCGCCTGACGCGCATCCGCGGCGCCGCCGGCTTCGGGTTCCGGTTCGATTCTCCCCTCGGGCCGATTCGCCTGGATTTCGGCTTCAAACTGAACCGCCTGACCGTCAACGACCGGCGGGAGTCCAGGTGGGAGTACCATCTGAGTATCGGGGAGGCCTTCTGATGAGAAAAGCGTGGCGCCTCGTTCTGGCAGCGGCGCTGGCGATCGGCGTGTGCGTCGGCGTCGTCCGGGCCCAGGTGGAACTCGACCGGATCCTCGCGCGGGTGGGGGCGCGGGTCATCACCAAGTCTGACGTGCAGCAGGCGCAGCAGCTGAGACTGGTGGAGGATCTGAGCTCGGAGGCCGCGGTGCAGCGGTGCCTCGAGGAACGCTGGCTGGTGCTGGAGGAGGTGCGGCGGGGCGCCCCGTTGTCGCCGGGCAGCGAGAACGATCTGACGGCGCGTCGCGCGGACTGGGAGCGCAAGGTCGGGGGCAAAGCCGCGGCCGCGGCCCTGCTCGAGAAAGCCTCGATGAGTGAGGCCGCGCTCCTGATCTGGCTGCGTGACGACCTCCGCATCGAGGCCTATCTGGCCAGGCAATTCGCCACGGTGCCCGCCGCCGATCGCCCGAAGGCCAGTACCGACTGGTTGAACCGGCTCAGACAACGGTCCAAAGTCAGGTAATCAGCAATGACGCGATCGACGATCATCAATGCTTCTGTCCAGTAACTCCTCATAGACAGCAATTTGCCGGTCCACCAGGACCGACCACGCAAACTCCCGCTCGACGATCTCCCGGCTGCGGGCGCCCATGTCCGTGAGGCGGCGCGGATCGGCCACGGCTTCCGTGAGCGCTGCGGCGAGACCCACGACGTCGTTGGGCGTGACCAGCCAGCCATTGACGCCGGTCTGCACCTTGTCGGGCAGCCCGCCCGCGGCGGTCGCAATCACGGGCCGCCGGTGTGCCATGGCCTCCAGCGTCACGAGCGAGCTGCCCTCGTAGCGCGTCGGGTGCACGAAGATCGAGGCGGCTTCGTACCACGCGTGAAGCTCGCTCTCGTTCGCGCGGCCGACGAAGCGGACGTGGGACGCGATGCCGTGGGCGCTGACGACGTGCTCGAGTTCGCGGCGGTACGGACCCGTGCCGACGAGGACCCAGGTCCATCCGGTGGCCGAGAGCGCGGATCCAGCCGCCGTCGCCCGTGCCAGGGCGGCCGCCAGCAAATCGAACCCCTTGTTGAATTCCAGCCGGCCCACGCTGAGCAGGACCGTGTCACCGGCCGACAGGCCCTGGCGCTGCCGCAGCATCAGCCCGTCGGCGGGTCCCGCGAGTGCGCTGGCGGCGACCAGGTCGATGCCGTTGGGAATGGTGCACATCTGGCCAGGGTGCGGATGGAGATGCCGCTCGACCGTGGCTTCGAGCGCGACGTCGGTGGCGATGATGCGATCCGCGTGGCGCGCCACTCGCCGCACCGCCCAGCGGAGCGGCGCATAGCCGATGCGCCGGAGGCGAGGCGCCTCGGTCGTCGTGGCACCGAACTCCTCGAGGCCCTGGGGGTTGAGCACGAGCGGCGCCGGCCGGTCGCGCCGGGCCGCGCCCAGCACGCTCGCGCCATAGCCATGAATGACGTCGATCTCGCCCGCCCGCGCGAGGGACACGGCGAAACGCCCCGCCCGCCAGCCGTAGAGCAGGTACGACGTGCTGCGGTCGAGAATCGTCGTCCCGCGGCGGTTGGCCAGCGGGAACGTGACGTAGCGAACATGCCGGACGCTGATGAGCGGGGAGGCAAACGGATCGACCGGCTGCTGCCGCTGGACCGTCGCCGGCGGCACGACCAGCGTCACGGCCACGCCGCGCTGGGCGAGGTGGCGGACGAGGTCATGGACGGAACGCTCCAGGCCGCCCAGACCGTGCAGCGGCATGACGGCGCGCGCGACGACGGCCACGCGGAGCGGCCGGCGCATCAGGCGGCCTCGGGCCTGAGGACGTGGCGATAGACCTGCTCGACCCGCTCCACGACCGACGCGGCGGCGAACCGTGTGTGCGCCGCGGCGCGTGCCGCGGCGCCCAGCGCCGATCGCAGCCGCTCGTCGCCGGCCAGCGCGCCGAGATCTCGCGCGAAGCCGGCCGTGTCGTCCGACAGCAGCCCGCTGACGCGATGCTGGAGGATGTCGGTCGTGCCGCCGGTGTTCATGGCGGCAATGGGCACGCCGAGCGCGGCCGCCTCGATGAGCACACGACTGAGCGACTCCGGACCGTAGGACGGAAAGGCCAGCATGGTGGCGTGGCGCATCCAGGTCCAGACCTGGCCGCGGTCCAGCCAGCCCAGCACGCGCACGTCGCGGCCGCTCGCCCGGGCCTGGGCTTCGAGGTCGCTGCGCAGCGGCCCGTCGCCGGCAATCACCAGCGGCCAGTCCACGCCGGCCTGTGCCAGCGCCGGGAGCAGGAACTGCACCCCCTTGTTCGTGGCGAGCTTGCCCGCGTAGAGCACGTACGGCCCGGCCGTGGGCCGGCCGGCCGATCCGCGGATCGTGTCGAGCGGCGCCATGTCGACCGGATTCGGGATCGTATAGATCGGCGTCGTCGCCAGTTCGGGGGCGCGCGCACGGAGATCGCGGGCCAACGTCGAGCTGACGGCAATGATGGCGCTGGCCCGCGCGAGGGTGGCGCGCTTGGTGGCCAGGTTGGACCGCATGTACGGAATCAGCGGCCAAGCCGCCACCGAGAACGCGCCGGCGCGCGGCCGCACGCACTTCTGCATCATGCCGACCGAGCAGGCCGGACAGAGTGCCGGCTGCGACGGATCGTAGATGAGCGTGGACCAGTAGCACACAGGCCAGTAGTCGCGTACGGTGGCGACAACCGGCGTGGCGGCCGAGGCGCCGGCCCGAATGGCGGGCACCGTCGTCATCACGTGCTGCGCGTGGATGATGTCGACCGGCTGACTCGCGAGACGATCGGTCAGGAACTCCGCGAAGGTCTTCCACAGCCGTTCGTTCTTGGCGACGTTGCGCACGACCGGCAGCGTGGACGCCTGCGCGCGGAAGGTCGTGACCGGGATCGTCTCGTAGCGCTCTTCCACGACGCCGCCTTCAGGCGCGATCTCGACCTTGACGACGTCCACGTCGTGGCCGCGCGCCGCGAGGCCGCGGACGAGCTCCCACGTGCTCCAGCCGCTGCCGCCGCAGATAGGCGGGAAGGCGTCCGTGGCGACGAGCACACGCAGCGTCGTGCTCATCGCCGCACCAGCCGCGTGAGGCTCCGGTCGAGGGTGGCGCAGTGCGCCGCCCAGCTGAAGTCGTGCACCACCCGCTGCCGCGCGGCCGTGCCCATGCGCCGCCGCATGGCGGGGTTCGCGAGGGCCACGAGGGCGCGGTCGAGACCGCGAGGATCCGCAGGGTCGTAGAGCAGGCCTTCGCGCTCGTGCTCGACCAGACGGCGCAGTCGCGGGAGGGCCGGGGCCACGACCGGCAGGCCCACGGCCATGTACTCGAAGATCTTGAGTGGCGACCAGTAGAAACCCAGCCGCAGCGGCGCGTGCTTGGCGGGATCGAACGGCGCGACGCCGATGTCCGCCGCCGCGAGCGCCGCTGGAAGATCCGCGTGCGGGAGCGCGCCGGTGAACGTGACGCCCGGCACGTCGCGCGCCGCGCGCTCGGCGGCGG
>CAZFAT010000319.1:0-9290 GCA_964517075.1 uncultured Solibacteraceae bacterium | reverse complement strand
CTACCGGCCGCTCGGCCTGGGCTACGCGAACCTGGGGGCGCTGCTGATGTCGCGCGGGCTGCCGTACGACAGCGACGCCGGCCGCGACTACGCGGCGGCGATCACCGCCGTCATGCACGGCGCGGCCTACGCGCAGTCGGCCCGTGTGGCGCGCGATCACGGCGGGCCGTTTCCCGGCTACGAGAAGAACCGCGAGCCGATGCTGCGCGTCATGCGGAAGCATCGCGCCGCCCTCAAGGATATCGACCGCACGCACGTGCCGAAGCCGCTCTTCGATCACGCCCGCCAGGTCTGGGACGACTGCGTGGAGCTGGGCGAACAGCACGGCTACCGCAACGCGCAGGCCACGGTGCTCGCGCCGACCGGCACGATTGGCTTCATGATGGACTGCGACACGACCGGCGTCGAGCCCGACATCGCGCTCGTGAAGTACAAGAAGCTCGTCGGCGGTGGGCTGATGAAGATCGTCAACAACACCGTCCCGATGGCCCTGGCGAAGCTGGGCTACTCGCCCACGGAGGTCAAGGAGATCGTCGACTACATCGACGAGCACGAGACGATCGAAGGCGCGCCGCATCTGAAGGATCGCGACCTGTCCGTGTTCGACTGCGCCTTCAAGCCCGCCCGCGGGGTCCGGTCGATTCACTACATGGGCCACATCCGGATGATGGGCGCCGTGCAGCCGTTCATCTCCGGCGCCATTTCGAAGACCGTGAACGTCCCGAAGGCCGCGACGGTCGAGGAAATCGAGCAGGCCTACATCGACGCCTGGCGCATCGGGGCGAAAGCCGTCTCGATCTATCGCGACGGCAGCAAACGGACGCAGCCCCTCAATACGTCGCGCGACAAGGCGCCGGCGGCCGCCGAGGCGGCCGGGCCGCGCCGGCACCGGCTGCCCGACGAGCGCCGGTCGATCACGCACAAGTTCGACATCGGCGGGCACGAGGGCTACATCACCGTCGGACTCTACGAGGACGGTCAGCCGGGCGAGCTGTTCCTGACGATGGCGAAGGAGGGCTCGACGATTTCGGGCTTCGCCGACGCCTTCGCGCAGGCCATCAGCTATGCCCTGCAGTACGGCGTGCCGCTGCAGGATCTGGTGGACAAGTTCAGCCACGTGCGCTTCGAGCCGTCGGGCATGACGCGCAACGCCGACATCCGCTTTGCCAAGTCCATCGTGGACTACATCTTCCGGTGGCTCGCGGCGAAGTTCCTGTCGCCCGAAGCGCAGTACCGCGCCGGCGTGAACAACCGCGAGGAGGCGGCCACGCCCGAGCAGCTCGTGCTCGACGTCCGCGCCACCGCGGGCGGCGGACCGGAGACGGCCGCGGCGCCCAAGGGCAGCGCCCCGGTCGCCTCGCCGTTTGCGGCCATCCAGAACCAGGAAGACGCGCCTCCCTGCTCGACCTGCGGGTCGATCATGGTGCGCTCCGGCGCCTGCTACAAGTGCACGAACTGCGGCACCACGAGCGGCTGCGCGTAGCGGCGCCCGCCCCCGTCCCGGCCCCCAGCCGGCTGGCTCGCGGTGACACGCCGTGAGCCAACCGCCCGCTGACGCACTCCTCCCGGTCCTCCGGCGCTACTGGGGCTACGACTCGTTCCGGCCGCTGCAGCGCGAAGCGATGGAGGCGATTCTCGCGCGACGCGACTCGCTGGTCGTGCTGCCCACCGGCGGCGGCAAGTCCCTCTGCTTCCAGGCTCCCGCCCTCGCCTCCGACCGCCTGGCCATCGTCGTCTCGCCCCTGATCGCGTTGATGAAGGATCAGGTCGACACGCTCGTCGGCAACGGCGCGGCCGCCGCGTGCTTTCACAGCGCGCTCTCGTCCGAGGCCCGTCAGGAAATTGTCGCGGGCATCGGCGCCGGCCGGTATCGGCTGCTGTACGTGGCGCCGGAGCGGCTCGTCGGCGCCGGTGGCGCCGGATTCCTGTCGATGGTCGGGCGCCGGCCGGTCAGCTTCGTCGCGGTCGACGAGGCGCACTGCATCAGCCAGTGGGGACACGACTTCCGGCCGGAGTACCGGCAGCTCGCCGAGCTGCGCGCGCGCTGGCCCGAGGTCAGTTTTCATGCGTTCACCGCGACCGCGACGTCGCGGGTGCGCCGCGACATCGTGGAGCAGCTCGGCCTGCGGTCGCCCGTCGAGCTGGTGGGATCGTTCGATCGGCCCAACCTCGTCTATCGCGTGCTGATGCGCGCGAACATCAAGCGGCAGATTCAGGACGTGCTCGACCGGCATCGCGGGCAGGCCGGCATCGTCTACTGCCAGTCGAGGCGCGAGGTCGACCGGCTCGCGGCCTGGCTCGCCGGCACCGGTCTGCGAGCCGTGCCGTACCACGCCGGCCTGACCGACGAGGAACGGCACCGGCATCAGGACGCGTTCCTCAACGAAAATGCGGATGTCGTGGTCGCCACGGTGGCGTTCGGGATGGGCATCGACCGGTCGGATGTCCGATTCGTGATCCATGCGGGCGCCCCGCAGTCACTCGAGCACTATCAGCAGGAGGCCGGCCGGGCCGGCCGCGACGGCCTCGAGGCCGACTGCGTGCTGATCTACTCGGGCGGGGACTTCCTGCGGTGGCGGGCGGTGTTCACGGCGCAGCCGGACGCTTCGGAAGGCCGAGTCGCGCTGTTGCGGGACATCGAGCGCTACGCAGCGAGTGTGGGCTGCCGGCATCGCCGCCTCATCGCCTACTTCGGGGAAACCTACGGGAAGCCCGCCTGTGAGGCCTGCGATTATTGCCTCGGCGAGCTCGAGCCGGCGGCTGACGCCGTGACCCTCGCGCGGAAGATCCTGTCTGCGGTTGCGCGCGTCGGTCAGCGATTCGGCGCCGGCCATCTGAGCAATGTCCTGCGCGGGCGGGGCACGGATCTCGTGACCGCTCGCGGGCACGGCAGCCTGACCGTCTTCGGGCTGCTGCGCGACGCCACGAGCGACGAGGTGCGGGGCTATGTCGATCAGTTGATTGCGCTCGGGTTCCTGCGTCAGACCGACGATCCGTATCCAGTCGTGCAGTTGACGGCCGATGGCGTGGCGCTGATGAAGGATCCCTCCGCGGGTCGCGACGTGGCGTTGTCGCGCCAGCGGAAGCCGGAGAAGCATCAGACACCGGCGCGGTCGCGTGCCGAAAAGGAGTCCTGGGAGGGCGTCGATCGTGCGCTGTTCGATCGGCTGCGCGAGCTGCGCCTGTCCGTGGCGCGCGACCGGGGCGTGCCGCCGTACGTCATCTTTCATGACGCCACCCTGCGCGAACTGGCCCGGCTCAAGCCGGCGACGACGGGAGCGCTTCGCGAGGTCTACGGCGTTGGCGCGAAGAAGGCCGAGGATCTGGGCGAGGCGGTGCTGACGGTGATTCACGGCCAGCTCTGAGCGATGAGTCTTAGGAGTGTCGTAGTGTCCGCCTTCAGGCTGCCTTCAGGCGGACCCGGGCCGCAGGTCCGGCTAAAGCCCGGCTCAAGCCGGACACTACGATCTGCCCGCGGCTGCAACTGAGCTTGTCCTTCGTCACCGGAACGGAAACAATGGCGGTGGCCGGCCGCGAGGACAGAGCGCGCCGCATCCCTATGTCCGCGAGTCCTGAGGAGAAGGGCCCGGGTGCGCCGCTGCCGCCGACGCTCTTGTTCGTGGCCGGGTTCGCCGCGGGGTGGTGGCTCAACCGGCGGTTGCCGTTCACGATTGACGGCGACGGACGGAGCATCGTTCAGACGGCCATCGGCCTCGTGCTCATCGTGCTCGGCACCGCCGTGTTCTGGTGGGGGATGAGGACGTTCGCCGGCCGGACCGGGATCATGCTGCAGCGCCCCGCCGACACCCTCGTGACGACCGGACCCTATCAGTGGTCCCGCAACCCGCAGTACGTCGGCTTCACGGCGATCTACGTCGGCGTGGCCCTGATCGCCAACATCGCCTGGCCGCTGTTCCTCCTACCGATCGTCCTGATTGCCGTGGTCCTCGCGGTCATTCTTCGCGAGGAAACCTACCTGCGTGGGCGGTTTGGCGAGACCTACGACGCCTACTGCCGGCGTGTGGGCCGCTGGCTCTGAACGCCCGACCATGTCCTCCGACGACCTCGACCTCGACCGGCTGGTAGCCGAACTCGACACGGGGCGCCTGGGCCCTGCCGATGGTGGGACGAAGCTGGATCTCTGGTTGGGTGTCATGGCCGAGCGCGGCGCGAGCGACCTGCTGCTGCTCGCGGGTGAGCCCCCCGCCCTGCGGCTCAACGGCCGGGTGGTCCGGGCCGAGGGCGTCGTGCTCGACGGGCAGGACGTCGAGGACATGGTGCTGCCGGTGCTGCCGGCGCACGCCCAGCGCCTCTACCGGGACGCGGGCCGGGTCGACGCCGCGCGGCGGCTGGCGGGCCTCGGCCGGTTCCGCATCCATCTGCACCGCGAGCGCGGCCGCGCCGCGGCCGTGGTTCGCATGCTGCCCACGGCGGTGCCGTCCCTGGCCAGTCTGGACCTGCCGCCTGGAACCGAGGCCCTGTCGCGGCTGGCGCGCGGCCTGGTCATCATCGGCGGAGCGACGGGCTCGGGCAAGACCACGACGGCGGCCGCGCTCGTGGACGAGATCAACCGCCGCGAGGCCAAGCACATCATCACCATCGAAGACCCGATCGAGTACGAGCACGCGAACCACAAGAGCGTGGTGCAGCAGATCGAGATCGGCGGCGATGCGCCGGACTTCCCGGCCGCGCTGCGATCGGCGCTCCGTCAGGCGCCGGATGTGATCGTCGTCGGTGAGATGCGCGACCCGGAGACGATGCGGATGGCGCTGGCGGCGGGAGAGACGGGCCACCTCGTGCTGTCCACGCTGCACACGACCGACGTCCCGTCCACGATCGCGCGGATGACCGATTCGTTTCCGGCGGAGCGCCAGCCGACCATCCGGCAGGAAATCGCCGCGGCCCTGTCGGCAGTGTTCGTGCAGACGCTTCTGCCCCGGACGAACGGCGGCCGCGTTCCCGCGGCGGAGTTACTGGTCGTGGGCTACGGCGCGCGCCAGCACGTCCGGCGCAACGCGCTGCATCATCTGCACCAGGAAATCACGATCACCCGGAAGCAGGGGTCGTTCTCCCTCGAGGAGTGCCTCGCCAGGCTGGTCAAGGTGGGCCTCGTCGATCGCGCCGAGGCCCTCCTGCGCGCCAACCACCCCGAAGACTTTGCGCAGGCGTTGACGCAGTTGGGGTAGGCCCCGCCAGTTTTCAGTTCTCGGTGGTCGGTTCTTGATGCGGTCCCGCGGGTCTCGCGTGCCGCGTCCAGCACCGAAAACCGAAAACCGGCAACCGTTCACTTGACCTCAATCAACTCGATATCGAACACGAGCGTGCCGCGCGGATCGTTCGGATCGGGGCTGCTGTCGTAGGCGAGGTGGCCCGGGATCCAGAACCGGCGCTGCTCGCCGACCACCATGAGCTGGACGCCTTCGGTCCACCCAGGGATGACGCCCAGCACCGAGAACTCGGCCGGCGTTCCGCGCACGATCGAGCTGTCGAACATCTTGCCGTCCGTCGTCCAGCCGGTGTAGTGCACGACCACGGTCGACCCGGCGGTCGGCCGCACGTTGCTCTTGCCGGGTCGCAGGACCTTCGAGGCGAGCCCGGATGACGTCCTGACGGCGTCGGCGGGCGGCGCGGCGACGTCGGGCGGGGCGGGGATGGCTTCGGGCCCAGGTTCTTCCTTCAGTGTGCACGCGGTGAACGCGACGGTCACGACCAGGAGCAGCAGCAGACGGCGTGTCATATGCCGTTCATGCTCCGCGAGACCGCCAGTCGGAATCAAGGGGGTATGAACTCGGGCCACAATGGGATGTGACCACACCGCCGTCCGATGCTGTGTTGCGGTTCGCCTCGCTCGGCCTCGGCGAAACGCTCGAGACGACACTGACCGGGCTCGGCTACGAGGAACCGACGCCCATTCAACGCGAAGCCATTCCCACCCTGCTGGCCGGCCGCGACCTGATCGGCCAGGCGGGCACGGGCACGGGCAAGACGGCGGCCTTCGCCTTGCCGTTGATTCATCGGCTCGCCTCCACGCCGGCGCCGCGGCCGAGCGCCGTCCGCGGCCTCATTCTCGTGCCCACGCGGGAACTCGCCATGCAGGTGGCCGAGGCCATACACAAGTACGCGAAGCGCACGCCGCTGGTCGTGGTGCCTGTGTATGGCGGCGCCCCCATGGATCAGCAGATTCGCGCGCTCCGCCGCGGCGCCGACATCGTCGTCGGCACACCGGGTCGCGTGCTCGATCACCTGCGGCGGCAGACGCTGGGCCTCGACGCCCTGGCCGTGCTCGTGCTCGACGAGGCCGACGAGATGCTGGACATGGGATTTGCCGAGGACCTCGAGGCGATCCTCACGGCGACGCCCGCCGGGCGTCAGACCGCGCTCTTCGCGGCGACGATGGCGCCCAGGATTGCCGGGATCGCCGAACGTCACCTTCAGCGGCCGGTGCGCGTGACCATCAAGGCCGAGAAGCGGGCCGCCGGCAAGCTGCCGCGCGTGCGGCAGGTCGCCTACATCGTGTCGCGCGGGCACAAGGCGCAGGCGCTTGGGCGCGTGCTCGAGTTCGAAGATCCGGCGTCGGCCATCGTCTTCTGCCGCACGCGGCTGGAAGTGGACGAGTTGACCGACATCCTCAAGTCGCACGGCTATGCCGCGCAGGCGCTTCACGGCGGCATGGAGCAGCGCGATCGCGACCGGGTCATGCAGCTTTTCCGGCAGGAGAAAGCCGACGTCCTGGTCGCGACCGACGTCGCCGCGCGCGGTCTCGACATCGAGCACGTCTCGCACGTGATCAACTACGACATCCCGACGGCGCCCGAGGTCTACGTGCATCGCATCGGGCGCACCGGCAGGATTGGACGCGAGGGCGTCGCGATCACGCTCCTCGATCCGCGCGAGCAGCGGATGCTCCGCCAGATCGAGGCCCTGACGAAGCAGAAGGTCGAGGTCCTCGCATTGCCCACGGAGGCCGCCTTGCGCGCCCGCCGGCTCGACCTGACTCGCGTCGCCATTGTCGAGCGGCTGGCGGCGGGCGACCTGGAGGCGCCGCGAGCGCTGGTCGCCTCGCTGGCGCACGACGTGGACCTGCTGGACGTGGCGGCGGCCGCCGTGGCGCTGCTCCACGCCGCCGCGGAGTCGCGCGACGCCAGGTCCGAGCCCGCGCCGCCCGCGGAGGTGACGGGCGAGGCGATGACCGTGCTCTTCGTCGGTGCGGGGCAATCGACAGGCATCCGTCCTGCCGATCTGGTCGGCGCCATCACCGGCGAGGCAAAGTTGACCTCGCGCCAGGTGGGCGGCATTCGTGTCGGTCCACGGCATTCGCTGGTCGAGGTGCCGGCTCCGCTGGCGGACCGCGTGATCGACGCGCTCAGCCGGACGACGCTGCGCGGCAAGAAGGTCGAGGTCAAACGCGCGCGGTAGCACGGCGGGACGTGCGGACGGATCTGAAGCACTCGTGTTTCGAGTGCTACGTCGACGGGCGGGTGGCTCCGGAGTGGGCGCACGCCGTGGCGATCTACCCGCAGCGGCGATCGGCCCGGCTGTCAGGGCAGTTGGCGACCTTCACGCTGCACGCGAGCTGCACGCCGCTCGAACGCACGGGCCTGCCAGGCCTGACGCAGCTCACCCTCGACGCCACCGGCCGGCGTGACGCGGAGCGCTACCTAGAGATGGCCGGCATCAACGACTTCTCGCTCTATCCGGATCTCGACGGCCTGGCCGCACTCCTGCGCCGGCGCTTTCGGCCGCACGGCGACTGCGCGTGGCCGTCGTGATTAGTCCGCCCGGCGGCGCCTCAGCAGTCGGGCGGCCCACAGACAGAGCGCGCCGGAGGCGGCCGTCAGGGCCAGGTAGGCCGGGTCCGAGGCCAGGTGTGCGCCCTCCTCGACGATGCGCCAGACGTGGGCGGCCACAATCAGCCCGAAGATCGCGCCCGTGGTCATGAGATAGGCCTGCATGGGCGAAATGGTAGATCAGGCGAACAGTACAATGGCGCCCGTGAGGGAACAGATCGCACGCGTGGGGTCACGGTCCATGCGCTATCTCGAGGCGGGCCAGGGCCGTCCGGCCATCCTGCTGCACTCGTTTCCGCTGAGCGCCGATCAGTGGCGGCCGCAGCTCGGGAACGTTCCGCCGGGCTGGCGCTTCATCGCGCCCGACCTGCCGGGGTTCGGTCCGGCGGAGGATAGCGGCGAAGCGGTGCTGACCATCGACAGCCATGCCGTCCACGTCATCACCCTGATGGACCTGCTCGGCGTTGAGACAGCCGCAATCGCCAGCGTGTCGATGGGTGGCTACGTCGCGTTCGCGCTCCTGCGGCAGGCGGCCCATCGCGTGACCGCACTCGTGCTCGCCGACACGCGCGCAACGGCCGACACCGATGAGGCGCGCGCCGGCCGCGATCGGACGATGGCCATGATCGAGCGCGACGGCCTGGAGGCCCTCGGCCGCGAGATGCTGCCGAAACTGCTCGGCGCGACCACGCATCGCGACCGCCCGGAGTTGGTCGCCGAGGTGAGGGGTCTCATCGTCGCCAACCGCTCCGCCGGCGTGCGGGCGGCCGTCCAGGCCATCCGGGACCGTCCGGACTCGACGCCGCTTCTTGGGTCGATCCACTGCCCCACGCTGATCCTCTGCGGCGAGGAGGACACGCTGACGCCGCCGTCCGCGAGCGAGGCGATGCACCGGGCGATTCCCGGTTCGCGCCTCGTCCTGCTGCCGGGTGCAGGTCATCTGTCGAATCTCGAGGATCCCCGCGCGTTCAGCCGGGCACTGGAGGAGTGTTTCCAATGAACCTCGAGCTCACCGGCAAGGTCGCGGTCGTGACCGGATCGAGCCGCGGCCTCGGGTTGGCGTCCGCGCGCGCGCTGGCCGCCGAGGGCTGTCGTGTGACGCTCTGCGCCCGCGGCGGCGAGGCGCTCGCTCACGCCGCCGCATCGCTCCACGCCGCCAGGCACGACGACGTGCTGACGGTGCAGGCGGACGTCGCGACCGAGGCGGGCGCCGCCGCGGTCGTCGAGCGGACCGTCGAGCGGTTCGGCCGGATCGACATCCTCGTCAACAACGTCGGCAAGGCAGGCGGCGGCGACATCGTGTCGACGTCCGACGTCGAGTGGCAGAGCGCGCTCGATCAGACGCTCTTTCCGGCAATTCGGGTCTCGCGGCTGGCCGTGCCCCACATGCGGCGCGCCGGCGGTGGCGTGATTCTGATGATTGCCTCGATCTGGGGCCGCGAGTCTGGCGGGCGCATGACCTACAACGCCGTCAAGGCCGCGGAGATCAGCCTCGCGAAAGCG
>CAZFAT010000318.1:0-12098 GCA_964517075.1 uncultured Solibacteraceae bacterium | reverse complement strand
CGCGATCTTCAGGACCTTGCGGACCTTGGACACGGGGATGTCCATGCGCTGCGCGATTTCCTCGGACGTCGGTTCGCGGCCGAGCTCCTGCACGAGCGCGCGCGACGTCCGGATGAGCTTGTTGATCGTCTCGATCATGTGCACCGGAATGCGGATGGTCCGCGCCTGGTCCGCAATCGCGCGCGTGATGGCCTGGCGGATCCACCACGTCGCGTAGGTCGAGAACTTGTAGCCGCGCCGGTACTCGAACTTGTCCACCGCCTTCATCAGGCCGATGTTGCCTTCCTGGATGAGGTCCAGGAACTGCAGCCCGCGGTTCGTGTACTTCTTGGCGATGGAGACGACCAGGCGGAGGTTCGCCTCGACCAGTTCCTTCTTCGCCTGCTCGGCCTGCGCCTCGCCTTCGAGAATCGTCCGCAGCGTGCGCGTGAGGTCCTCGACCGGCTGCTCGAGCTTCTGCGCCATGCCCCGGATCTCGCGCCGGAACTCGTCCTTGTGCTTGAGCAGGATCTTCTTCTCCTCCTCGCGCAGCTTGCGCTTGCCCTTCGGCTCGAGCCGCTGATCGATCAGGCGGATCTCCCGCTGCCGCGCCTGGATGTCCTCGACGGCGCTCTTCATGCCGTCGATCAGCCGCCGCTTGATCATCTCGGTGAACTCGATCTTGCGAATGAGCCGCGAGAGCTCCACGCGGGAGCGCAGGATCCTCCAGCGCGCGCGGCGGTACTTCCGCTTCTCCGCCTTCGGCACATCGCCGTACTTCGCCTCGAGCTTCTTGACGACCTCGAGCTGAACCTTGACGCGGTCCACCTGCCGCAGCAGCTCGCGCTGGCGCGCGGCGATCTTCTCGTCGGTGATCTCCTCCTCGTTAAAGACCACCAGCTCCCGCACGGTCCGCTCCCCGCGCTTGAGCTGCTCGCCCATCTCGATCACTTCCTGCGTGATCTTCGGCGTGCGGGAGATCGACTTGATGACCGCGAGCTTGCCCTGCTCGATGCGCTTGGCGATCGCCACCTCCCCCTCGCGGGTGAGGAGGGGCACGGTGCCCATCTCGCGCAGGTACATCCGCACCGGGTCGTTCGTCTTGTCGAGCGCGCCGGGCGTCAGGTCGAGATCGCTCTCCTCGCCGGCCTCGCCCTGGAGCTTGTCGTCGCGGTAGCTCTTTTCAGAGTCCACCACCTCGATGCCGGCGCTCCCGAACGTGCTGAACAGGTCGTCGAGCTCCTCGGACGACGTGATGTCGGCCGGGAGCAGCTCGTTGACCTCGTCGTACAGGAGATAGCCCTTCTCCTTGCCGATCGTGATGAGCTGCCGGATTTCGTCGTACTTTTCTTCAATGGACAAGGTCGCTCTCCTCAACTGACCGAGGGGCTTCACCCCTGCGGACTCCCATCCGGCGTCACACGGGGCGACACCCCTACCCCTTCAATTCCTCGAGCCGGCGCACGAGCGCCTGCTTTTCCGCCCACAGCCGCGCCAGGGCCGAGTCGTCCAGCCGGGCGTCGGCCTGCAGCTTGTCGATCTGCTCCTGCACGTCGGCGCGCTGCCGGTCCACCCGGAGCCGCTTCAGGGCGTTGACACAATCGAGGGGGGGGGCCACGGGCGCCTCGGCCTGCCGGGCCCGTTCGACCACCGCGCGCTCTCCTTCACTTAGACGATCCAGCACGAGTTCTGGCAGCAGCTCGGGCGACAGATCGCCAAGACTGGCCGCCAAACGCAGAATAGGGCCAGAAATCAGTCCGTCCAGGTCTTCTGGCTCGAGCTGGGCCAGGGCCGCCAGCCCCTCCACGGGCCGGTGCATCAGCGTCCAGAGCAGCCCCTGCTCGGCCGGCCGGAGTCGGGCCACCGCGGGCACCGCCACGGCCGGGGCCTGAGGACGCCGGGCCGCCGCGGCCTTGCGAATCTCGTCGCGAACGATGGACTCCGTGATGCGGGCCTTGTGCGCCAGCCGATCGGCGAACTGGTCGCGCAGGGCCGCGTCAGGAATGGTCGCAGCCACTGCTAACATGCTGTCCAGAAAGCGTTTACGGATGTCAGGCCGGTTCAGGTCGAGGCCGGACGCCGCTCGATCGAGCAGGAAATCAAGATACGAGCGTGACCCGGTCAATCGCTCCCGATACGCCTGGCCGCCGAACCTCCGGATGAACGTATCGGGGTCACTCCCCGACGGCAGAAGCGCGACGTTCACCTGAAAGCCTTCCGCCACGAGCAGCTCCGAGGACCGCGCGGCCGCGGCCTGCCCAGCCGTGTCCGGATCCAGACTCAGAACGACTTTTGACGTCAGTCGTTTCAAGGTGCGTGCCTGCGCCGTGGTCAGGGCCGTCCCGCATACGGCCGCTACCGGTTGGACCCCGGCCTGCCAGACTTGCGCAAGGTCGAAGTACCCCTCGACCAGCACAGTGTAATTGTGCTTCCGAATGGCCCCTTTCGTCACGTCCAGGCCGTACAGGGTCCGGCCCTTGGTGTAAATGACCGTTTCCTTGGAATTGAGGTACTTCGGGACCTGGCCCTCCTCGAGCGCGCGTCCCCCGAAGGCCACGACGGCCCCCGTTTCCCGGGCAATCGGGACCATCAGCCGTTGCCTGAAGTAGTCAGCCAGCCGACCCCCCTCGCGTTCAACCACCAGGCTGCTCTTCACCTGCAGCGCCGGTGGGATTCCCAGGCGCTCGAACCGGGCGTGCAGCGTCTCACGTCCGGCCGCCGGCGCGTAGCCGTAGCGGAAGGTCTCGATGGTCGCCGGCGTCAGCCCCCGCGATTCGAGCTCGCGCCGCGCCCGCGCTCCTGCCGCTGACGCAAGCTGCTCGCGGAAGAAGGTGACCGCCTCCTCGTGCAGATGGAGCAGGGCGTCGCGCTCGGCCGCGGCGGCCCGCTCGGCCGGACCGCCTTCGGTGTCCGGGACGGGCATCCCCGCCCGCTGGGCCAGCTGCCGCACCGCCTCGGGGAACGTGACCTTCTGAGTCAGCTCGATGAACTTGACGACGTCGCCGCCGACGCCGCAGCCGAAGCACTTGAAGAAGCCCTTGTCGCGGTTCACGCTGAACGACGGCGTCTTCTCCTGGTGGAACGGACACAGCCCTTTGAACGCCACTCCCGCCTTCTTCAGCGGCGTCACTTCCCCGATGACCGAGACGATATCCGTCTGGGCCTTCAAGTCGTCGAGAAAGGAGGAAGGGAACAGGGGCATCGTCAGTCTCTAAGCTCCACCACCGTCGCGCCATTGCCGCCTTCGTTGTCGGGGGCGGGGGAGACAGCGGCGACGAGGGGATGCTCGCGAAAGAACGTGCGCAGGGCCTCGCGCAGCTTGCCGGTGCCGTGGCCGTGCACGACCCGCAGGCGCCGCGCGTCGGCCACCAGGGCATCGTCCAGAAACTTCGCGGCGCGGTCGAGCGCCTGGTCGACGGTCGATCCGATGAGCATGAGTTCGGTCGCCTGCGGATTGGGCGCGGGCGTCTGGACGCGTGCCTTCGCGGGCCCCGACGGACGGTCGGGCCCGGCGGGGCGGCTGTCGCGCCGCCGCAGGCTGGCGAGCGGCACCTGCATGCGCTTGCCATTCACCTCCACCTCGACCCGACTGCCACCGCTCCCGAAGGCCCGAACCACACCCTGCGCCCCGAAGGGCACCACGAAGACCGACTGGCCCGGCGCGGGCGGCTCGCTGAACCCCTCGTCCTGTTCGAGCGGCGCATCCGGCGTGGCCACCGCGTCGTCGATCGCACTGAGCGCGGCGCGCGCGTCCGCGCGAAGGGCGCCCAGATCGCCCGTGGAGATCGCGGTGCGGCCGGGCACGAGACGGGTCGCGCGATCGGCCAGCGAGTCCGCGCGCTGCTTCAACTGGCCGACGATGCGGTCCACTTCCGCGCGGGCTTCGCGGACCTGATCGTGCACGCGCTGGTCGAGACGGCGCTTGAGCACGGCCTCGCGTTCGGTGAGCCGCGCCTCACGCTCGAGGAGCCGCTGCCGATCGGCAGCGACCGCCGCCCGATCCGCCGACGCAGCCTCGCGTTCGCGTTCGAGCGCCGCCATCTCCTCGTCCATGCGCGCGAGGTGCGCGGCGAGTTGGGATTCGCGACCGGTGCGCCTGGCGCGCGCGTCGGCAATGACCGACGCCGGCATGCCGAGCCGGTCCGCGATCTCCAGCGCGAGGCTGCGGCCGGGGGCGCCGTACAGCAGGCGATACGTCGGCGCGTAGGTATCCGGATTGAAGCCGAACCCCGCAGTGGCCACGCCGGGGGTCGTGGCCGCATAGGACTTGAGCGTGTCGTCATGCGTCGTGGCGACCACGAGCGCGCCCCGCTGCCGGAAGTGATCGACGATGGCCGCGCCGAGCGCGCCGCCTTCGACCGGATCCGTGCCGCCGCCGATCTCGTCGAGGAGCACGAGCGCGGGCAGTTCGAGCGCGCGCTCCATGGCGACGATGCTGGCGATGTGGCCGGAAAACGTGCTGAGACTCGCGGCAATGGACTGGTCGTCGCCAATGTCGGCGAACACGCTGCGGAAGGGCGTGAACCGGCTACCTGGCTCGACGGGAACGAGCAGCCCCGACTGGGCCATCACCGCCAGCAGGCCGAAGGCCTTGAGCGCGACGGTTTTGCCACCGGTGTTGGGCCCCGAGATGACGAGGGCCCGGGTCGGCCCGGTCAGCCGCAGATCCGACGCGACCGGATTCATCGGCGCTGCCCCGGTCGTGTCGGCATCGTCCTGCAAATCGCGCACGGCGGGAATCAGCAGGGGATGACGGGCGCCGAGCAACTCCAGGTCGCCCGACGCGATCACCCGCGGCGCGAGGCCCGTCATGCGCCGCGCGAGCTGAACCTTGGCGTACAGCTCGTCGAACTCCGCCGCGACGTCCACGGTCGCCGCGAGCTCGTCGCCCCGCACGCGGAATGCCCGCGTCAGCGCCAGCAGGATGCGCCGGATCTCCGCCCGCTCCCGCTCGGCGAGCGCGACGATGTCGTTGTTGAGCGGCACCGTCGAGAGCGGTTCTACGTACAGGCTTGCGCCGCTGGCAGAGCTGCCGTGCACGATGCCGGCCACGGCGTCGCGGTGCTCGGCGCGCACCACGACGACGTAGCGGCCGTTGCGGTCCGTCACGATCTGGTCCTGGAGGTACTTGGCCGTGTCGCGGCCGCGCGTCAGGGCGTCCAGCGAGGCCCGGAGCTTCGCGCGCTGCCGGCGCAGCGTCTCGCGAATCTCGGCGAGCGCCGGGCTGGCGCGATCGCTGACGTCGCCGCCCGGGTCGATGGCGTGGGCGATGGCGGCGGTTTCCGCCTCGAAGGACGCCGCCGGTGCCGCGAGGCGCGCGAGCAGGGGATCGGCGGTGTCGAGCGAACGGACAATGCGATCGACCGACGTCAGGAAGCGTGCCAGGCCCAGCAGGGCAGGCGGGTCGAGCGGCTGGTCCGCGATGTCGAGCCCGGCCAGCACGTCGGGCAGATCCTCGGGCGCGTCCACGGCCAGCGATCCCCCGGCCGCCGCGAAGGCCGCGGCCGCGCTGGTCGTGGCAAGCCGCGTGTGCACTTCGGCCGGTTCGACGGCCGGCTCGAGCGCGCGCGCGCGCGCCTCGCCGAGCGGGGTCAACGCCTCGCGGGCGAGCAGTTCACGGATCCGATCGAACTCCAGCGCTCGGAGGGCAGCAGCCTGCATGGGAGATGCCCCGGGACACGGGGCACCGATGATTATGGCAGATGATTGATGCGGCTGGCCATCGCGGCGGCGCCGAAGCCGTTGTCGATGTTGACGACCGAGACGCCGGCCGCGCACGAGTTGAGGATGGCGAGCAGGGCGGCCAGGCCGTTGAAGCTGGCGCCGTATCCAACGCTGGTTGGCACGGCAATGACCGGCACGCGCACGAGGCCGCCCAGCACGCTGGCCAGCGCGCCTTCCATGCCCGCCACGGCAATGACGATTCGCGCCGCGTCGACACGCGGACGCTCGCCCAGCAGACGATGAAGACCCGCCACACCGACGTCGTACAGCCGGTCCACGGTGTTGCCCATGACCTCGGCCGAGACGGCCGCCTCTTCTGCCACTGGTATGTCAGAAGTTCCCGCTGCTGCGACCAGGACGACACCCTGGCCGACGGCACCGGGCACACGGCGCTCGATAATCCGGGCCTGTGGATGAAAGACCGCCTCCGGCACGACTTTCGCTACCGCGCCGTAGGCGCCTTCGTCCGTACGGGTCACGAGCAGGCTGTGACCGCGATCGACGATAGCGCGGGCGATCCGGGCGATCTGGTCGGCTGTCTTCCCCTGACCAAACACCACTTCCGGAAACCCCTGGCGGCTGGCCCGGTCGTGATCGACCCGGGCGAAGGCAAGATCTTCGACGGCCTCGCGGCGCAGGATGGCGTGACCCTGGTCAGCCGCGTCGGCCGGGTCGAGTTGGCCGGCGCGGACGGCCTCGAAGAGCGCATGGAGCGCGTCAGTGGCGGATGGCGGCCGATGTACCTGATTCGACACGGGTTCCGATTGACTCCACCGAGAGCGGCTCTCTAGAATTGGGGGCCCTCATGCGGCCGGCCGGGCCCATCATCCTATGACCACACCGGATACCCTCATCCTGGTTGCTTACTTCTTCGTGCTGAGCATCCTGGGCATCTACGGGTGGCATCGGTACTACCTCGTCTATCTGTACATGAAAAACAAGGACCGCGTGCCAGGTCCCCCGCCTGACATGGACGCCTGGCCCGTCGTGACGGTCCAGCTCCCGGTCTACAACGAGATGTACGTGGTCGACCGGCTGATCGATGCCGTCTGCGCGATCGATTACCCGCGCGAGCTCCTCGAGATCCAGGTCCTCGACGACTCGACCGACGAGACGTGCGAGATCGTCGATCTCGCCGTGCGGCGTCAGGCCGCCCGGGGCTTCGACATCTCCTGCCTCCGCCGCACCAACCGCGCCGGTTACAAGGCCGGTGCCCTCGCGGATGGCCTGAAGGTCGCCCGCGGCGAGTTCATCGCCATCTTCGACGCCGACTTCGTGCCCCCTGTCGACTTTCTCCGTCAGTCCGTCCCGTACTTCACGGACCCGACCGTGGGCGTGGTGCAGGCCCGGTGGGGCCATCTCAACCATGCGTACTCGCTGCTGACCCGCGTGCAGGCCGTCCTGCTCGACGGCCACTTCGTGCTGGAGCATGGCGGCCGCAACCGGTCCGGCTGCTTCTTCAACTTCAACGGCACGGCCGGGCTGTGGCGCCGGCGGGCCATCGAGGATGCCGGCGGCTGGCAGCACGACACGCTGACCGAAGACCTCGACCTGAGCTATCGCGCGCAACTGCGCGGGTGGACGTTCCGCTTCCTGCCCGATCTGATCGCCCCGGCCGAAGTGCCGGTCGAGATGAACGCCTTCAAGTCGCAGCAGCATCGCTGGGCCAAGGGCTCCATCCAGACGTGCCGCAAGCTGCTGCCCTACGTGCTGATGGCCAACCTCCCGCTGAAGGTCAAGGCCGAGGCGTTCTTTCACCTCACGGCGAACTTCAACTACCTGTTGATGATCGCGCTCTCGATCCTGATGTTCCCCGCGATGATCGTCCGCTACGAAATGGGCTGGACCGAGATGCTCCTCATCGACATCCCGCTCTTCGCCGCGGCGACGCTCTCGGTGCTCAACTTCTACCTGATCTCGCAGCGTGAGGCGCACGCCGACTGGCGCACGCGCGTGAAATACCTGCCGGTCGTCATGGCCATCGGCATCGGCCTCGCCGTCAACAACGCCAAGGCCGTGCTCGAGGCGCTCTTCGGCCAGCCGGGCGAGTTCACCCGCACACCGAAGTACGGCATCGAACGCGCGCAGGACGACTGGCAGCACAAGCGCTATCACCAGACGATGCCGATTCAACCGCTGGTCGAAGTCGCCCTCGGGCTCTACTTCACCGCCACCGTCGTCTACGCCCTGACGAACGAGATCTACGGCACCCTGCCGTTCCTGATGCTCTTCCAGTTCGGCTTCCTCTACATGGGCCTCATGTCGATCGTCCAGCAGTTCCGCGGCGACGACCTCCTCGTCAAGGCGCCTCAGATAGCTTCAGGTAAGTAGACACAGGTTCGAACCTTCGAACCTCGGCAGCGCCGTGTGAAGTGCTAGACTTCCGCCGCCCGCCATGCACCTGACCGCCCTGGACTGGTGGATCGTCGCGCTGTCGATTCTGGTCTCGTTCGCGCCCGCGGTCTGGATGGCCCGGCGCGGGGGGCGCGATACGGCGGAGTTCTTCACCTCCGGCCGGGCGGCGCCGTGGTGGCTCGTCGGCGTCTCCATGGTGGCGACGACGTTCAGTACGGACACGCCGAACCTCGTCACCAACCTCGTCCGCGAAGGCGGCGTCGCCGCCAACTGGGTGTGGTGGGCGTTCCTGCTGACCGGCATGTCCACGGTCTTCTTCTACGCGCGGTTGTGGCGCCGGATTGGCGTCCTGACCGACCTCGAGTTCTACGAGCTGCGCTACTCCGGGCGCGCGGCGACCTGGGTGCGGGGCTTCCGCGCGATCTATCTCGGCCTCTGCTTCAACGTCGTCATCATGGCGGCCGTGAACCTCGCGGCGGCAAAGATTGCCAACGTCCTGCTCGGCTGGCCCATGGCCCAGACGCTCGTGGTGTGCGGCGCGATCAACATCGTGATGGCCGCGACCTCCGGTTTGTGGGGCGTGCTGGTCACCGACTTCGTCCAGTTCGGCATCGCGATGACCGGATCGATCGCCGCCGCGGTCTACGCGGTGCGGCGGCCGGAGGTCGGCGGCCTGGACGGACTCATCGAGAAGCTGCCGGCCGGCACGCTCGCGATGGTGCCGGACTTCGGCGACTGGAGCGTGGCTCTCGCGATCTTCATCATTCCGCTGACCGTGCAGTGGTGGGCGACCTGGTATCCCGGAGCCGAGCCCGGCGGCGGCAGCTACATCGCCCAGCGGATGCTCGCGTCGCGTTCGGAGCGCGACGCGCTGACCGGCACGCTGTTCTTCAACGTCGCGCACTACGCCGTCCGCCCCTGGCCGTGGCTCATCGTCGCGCTGTCGTCGATGCTGGTGTTCCCCGAAGTGGCCGACATCGCCCGCGCCCTTCCGCACGTCGATCCACAGCTCCTCGGCCACGACATGGCGTACCCGGCGATGCTGACGTTCATCCCGGCCGGCCTGCTCGGTCTCGTGGTGGCCGGTCTGCTGGCGGCCTACGTCTCGACCATCTCGACCCACCTCAACTGGGGCACGTCGTACATCGTGCACGACTTCTACCGGCGCTTTCTGCGGCCCGGCCAGTCCGAACGGCACTACGTGCGGATCGGGCGCATCGTCACCGCGCTGCTGATGGTGCTGGCCGGGCTCGTGACCCTCGTGCTCGACACGGCGCAATCCACGTTCAATCTGCTGCTGTCCATCGGCGCGGGCACCGGCCTCCTGTATCTCCTGCGCTGGTACTGGTGGCGTATCAACGCCTGGTCGGAGATCGCGGCCATGATGTGCTCGTTCCTGATTGCCGTCGGGCTGGTGGTGGCGGCGCGGGCGGGCTTCAATCCGCCGACGCATCTCTCGCTCATCGCCACCGTGGCGCTGACGACCGTGGTGTGGATGGTGGTGACGTATCTGACGAAGCCGACCGATGCCGGCACGCTGCAGCGGTTCTACCGGCTGGCGCGGCCGGCGGGACCGGGATGGCGTCCCGTGCGGCGGATGACGCCTGACGCGGCGCCAGGGGCCGGGCTGAATGACGCGTTTGTCGGCTGGCTCGCCGGGTGCGCGTTCGTCTACAGCGCGCTGTTCGGACTGGGGCACGTCCTGCTGGGTCACACCACGGCATCGATCGCCTCAGCCGTGATCTTCGCCGCGAGCGGCGCCGTGCTCTCGCGAGTCGTGCCCAGGCTGTGGGCGGCGAAGTAGTTGTTGTCGTTCTCGCGCGCGGGCGCGGACGACGGATGCGCGCCACACGCGATGGCAGTCCATCCCTGACGCCCGGTCAGCGCGCCGCCGCCGACGCGGGGCAGAAGGCGATGATGCCCATGGCCGGTGCCGACGGCGTCGAACGCCCGTTCCTCGACTTCGTGCTCAGCACGCTCGCGGACGCAGGCTTCCGGAAGGTGTGCCTCGTCGTCGGGCCGGAGCAGGAGGCGCTGCGGCGGCGATACGCGCAGGGCCCTCGGCCGACGCGCCTCCGCATCACGTGGGCCGTGCAGCACGAGCCGCGTGGCACCGCCGACGCCGTCGCGGCGGCCGAAGCCTTCGTCGCCGCGCGGCCGTTCGTGGTCGTGAACGCCGACAATCTCTACCCCGTCGACGGACTGCGGACGCTGCTGTCCCTCGAGGGACCGGGTTTCCTCGTGTTCGAACGCGACGAACTCGCCCGGTCGAGCCGGATCGCCGTTGACCGTCTCGCAGGATTTGCCATGCCGGTTCTGAGCTCCGATGGCTTGCTCACCGACATCGTCGAGAAGCCGGACGTGGATGCCGTGCGGGCCGCCGGCGCGCGCGCACTCATCAGCATGAACGCATGGCGGTTCGACCCTCGCATTCTTGCGGCCTGCCGCGAAGTGCCGATGTCGGCGCGCGGCGAGTTCGAACTGCCCGACGCGGTGCGGCTCGCCATCACGCGGGGCGTCCGGTTCCGCGCGATTGCCGCGCGCGGCCCCGTGCTGGACCTGACCAGCCGCGACGACATCCGGCAGGTGGCGGCCCGGCTGGCCGAGTACCAGGTTCGCTTGTAGCCAGGGAGATGCGGACCTTCAGGTCCGCATGGTCTATGTCACTCCTCCTTGAACAGCTCCTCGATTCCGGGTTTTCAGAAGCTGACGCGCGATCGCGCGCGGCGCTGATCGTGTCCGTGGAGGAGGCGTTCAAGGCCCGGATCGGCCAGCCGCCAGAGTGGCGTTTCTGGGTGCCTGGGCGTGTGGAGTTCTTCGGCAAGCACACCGACTATGCGGGCGGGAGGTCGCTGATCGCGGCCGTGCCCCGGGGGTTTGTGGCCGCCGCGGCGGGCCGGTCAGACGATCTCGTGCGGGTGATCGACACGCGCCGCCAGGTCGAGGTCACGATCGACCCGACGGACGGCGCGCGGCGCTATCAGGGCTGGGCGACGTACGTGGCGACGGTCGTCCGGCGGCTGGCCCTGAACTTTCCCGGCGCACGGCTTGGCACGGACGTCGTGGTCGCCAGTGATTTGCCCCCGGCCGCCGGCCTCAGCAGTTCGAGCGCGCTCATCGTGGCGCTGGCACTCGCCCTGGCGAGGCGCGCCGGTCTGGAGGCGCGCCCCGAGTGGCACCGGAACATCCCGGGCGCGACCGGGCTGGCGGGGTATCTGGGCGCGCTCGAGGCCGGCGCGTCGTTTGGCGATCTCCAGGGATCGAGCGGCGTCGGCACGCACGGCGGCAGCGAGGACCACACCGCGATTCTCACCGGCCAGCCGGGCAGGTTGAGCGCGTTTCGCTACGTGCCGGTGCGCCACCTCGGCGATGTGGTGCTGCCGGCTGCATGGGCGTGCCTGATTGCGACGAGCGGGGTGCACGCCGACAAGATCGGCAGCGCACGCGTCCGGTTCAACCGCGCCTCGGCCGCCGCCCGCGCCCTGCTCGACGTGTGGGAGCAGGCATCAGGCCGACCGGCGACGTCGCTTGCGGCCGCGCTCGCGAGCGAGCGGGACGCGCTTCCGCGCCTGGCGTCAGCGATTGCACGGACAGCCTCGCCGGAGTTCTCTGGCGATGACCTTCGCCGGCGGTTGGAGCACTTCGTCCGGGAGGATGCCCGCGTCGATGCGGCGGTCTGCGCGTTTGAAGCCGCGGACGTGGTCGGGCTCGGCACGTTGTCCCAGGGGTCGCAGGCGGATGCGGAAACGCTCCTGGGCAACCAGGTGCCGGAAACGGTCGACCTCGTCGCTGCCGCCCGGGAGGCAGGTGCGTTGGCCGCGACGAGTTTTGGCGCCGGCTTTGGCGGCAGCGCCTGGGCGATCGTGGCGGCAGAGGACGTCGCGCGGTTCGGCCCGGCCTGGCTGGAGCGATATCGCGCGCGGCAGCCGCATGTCACCGGCGTGACGTGGTTCGATGCACGGCCGTCGCCCGCGGCGCGCGAGATCCCCCGCGCCGGGGGAAGTTAGAAGTTGGAGGCCAGAAGGTAGAAGACTTCTCAC
>CAZFAT010000317.1:0-12245 GCA_964517075.1 uncultured Solibacteraceae bacterium | reverse complement strand
CGGCTGGCGCGCCGCTCGAGCACCGGCACGAGCGACAGCCCGTCGACACCCTGCGGCGCGGCCACGCCCGTCAGCGCGCACAGAGTGGGGAGCAGATCGATGAGTCCGACGAGGGCATCGGAGGTGGCCGGCGGCACGTGGCCTGGCCACGACAGGACGAGCGGCACGCCGATGAGCTCCTCGTACATCGCCGGCCCCTTGTACGGCAGGCCGTGGGCGCCGCCGAGGTCGCCGTGATCCGAGCTGAAGACGGTGATCGCCGATCCGTCGCGCCGCGCGATCGCCTCCAGCACCGTGCCCATCTCCCGATCGACCGTCTCGACCAGCCCGTTGTAGAACGCACGGTAGCGCCGCCAGACCGCCTCGTCTGCCCTCACGAAGGGCTGCCCCTGGTCCGCTTCCAGGTAATGACGCTGCGGGAAGGGCTTCTGCGAAAGATCGTCCAGCAGGTTGCCCGGCAGGCGGACCGCCGACAGCGCACGCGGACCGGGCGGCGGCGCGCCGAGCACGTCGTAGACATCGTGCGGGTTCAGCCAGGACACGAACAGCAAGAGCGGCCGGCGCGGTTGGGTGGCCGCGCGCTGCTGCAGGAACCCGACGACGCGCGGGGCGAGCCCCGGATCGCCGATGGTAGCGTTGTGCGTCGCGAAGCCGTAATCCCCCGGCGTGCCGCCGAGGTGCCACTTGCCGAAGTAGGCCGTGTCGTATCCGGCGGCCGCGAAGACCTGCGCGATCGTGGGAACGGCGCGATCGAGCGCCACCGACATCCCGGCAGGCTGTCCGCGGCCACCGGTGTTGCCCATGACGCCGGTGCGGTGGGGATACCGTCCCGTCACGAGCGCGGCTCGCGAGGGCGAGCACTGCGGGGTCGCCGCGAACGCGCGGGTGAACCGCACACCGTCGCGCGCCAGCCGGTCCATGGCCCCCGTCCGCAAATCGGCAGCCCCGGCCGCGGTGAACGCATCCGCACGCTGCTGATCGGTCAGCAGGATGACGATGTCGGGCGGTGTGGCGTCGCGCTGCGCGGGTAGCCCGCGGGCTGCTGGACTGGTGCCAGAGCCGGCCCACAGCGGGGCGAGGCCGGCGACGAGCACGAGCGCGAAGATCGCGCGGCGCGTCACTGGCCGCCTGGCGCTGCGGCCGGCAGCAGCTTCTCCAGCTCCTCATTCGTCCACGGTCGCAGTCGCCCCGTCGTCTGCGATCGGACGGTCGTGATCACGGATGGTTCGACCGGCGATCCCGGTTGTCCCCACTCGCGGCGGACGTAGGTCAGCACCGCCGCGAGATCGTTGTCCGAGAGCGTCGCGCCGAGCGGGGGCATCAGGCCGACTGGACCTTCCTTGCCGTTCAGCAGGATGCGCGCGGGAATGTCCGCGGACGCGAGCGCGAAGTCCGAATCGACGAGACTGGGCGCCATGCGGTCCTGCCCGCGGCCGTCGGGCTGATGGCAGGTTTCGCACACGTTCCGGTAGACCTCTCGGCCGGCATTGAAGCGCTGTTGTTCGGCGGGACTGAGCGGAGGCAGACTGCCCCGCCCGCCCGGCTTGTCGGGCCACTCGATGCGCGCGAGGAGCGCCTTCGCCCGCGCCGCCAGCTCGCTGCTGCTGGCCGCCACCGTGGAGAGCGCCGTGGGCTCTCGATTCATCCGCAGGCCCCGCCCGCCTCCGCGGGTGGGTGCCTGCTGCGCCTCCCTGACGCCTGGAAACGCATAGGCGCCGCCCGGCCCGCCTCGAGCGCCCGGGCACGTCGGACATGGCGGCGTCACGCCCGCGGCTGGACCGGCGCCGCGCCGAAGCGGCGGTCCCGGCAACTGCCCGCCGGTCACGGCGACTTCGACACCGCGCAGAACGGCGGCCCGCTGCCACAGGGGCCGCGACTCGTCGGCCACGCGCGCGAAGAGGCCCTGCGTGGACGTGTCCTGCGCCCCGCGTACGACGAGCGCCGCCAGCATCGTGATGGCCGCCGAGCGCTGGGGCGATTCGCCCCCGGTCCCGGCCAGCAGCCGATCGAGCGTCGCCTGCTCCGTGCCGCGCAATCCGCTCAACGCCGCATCCAGCATCACGGAATCCACCGGATGCCGTTCGATGAGCGCGACGATCGCCGGCTCGCGCTCGCCCGGCGGCAGCGCGCCGAGCGATGCCGCCAGTTGCTGCCGCACCGCCCAGTCGGTGTCCTCGATCCGTTTCAGCACCGCGGCGTGGATCGGATGGCTCGTCTCGCTCAGCCAGCGCTCCGAGATCCGGATCGCCCCGGCGCGCACGTCGCGCGATGGATCCTCGAGCGCGCGCGTGATCACCGCGGGCTCGATCCGGTTGAGGCCATCCAGCGTCCAGATGGCGTGGAGCCTGGCGCGCCAGTCGGTGGATGTCCGCGCCAGGGCCTCGAGCGCGGCGACGACGGGGGCCTGCCGGTCCGCGGGCAGCGGCCGCACCCGCTCGACGAGCAGCCGCTGCGCCGTATCGCGGCGCCAGCCGTTGGGATGCGCCAGTGCGGCCACGAGTTGGCCCGCGCTCGCGCCCGCGAGCGCGGCCGACGTGTCGCGCCTGGTCGTCTCGTGCACGACCCGGTAGATACGCCCCATCGACGTCGGCTGCTCGAGGCGCGTCCGGATGATGTACTCGCGCAGGTAGGTCGACGTCGAGGCGCGGTTCTGCAGGATGCCGCGGTAGAAGTCGACCACGTACATCGCCCCGTCAGGCCCGTTCGCCATGTAGACCGGGCGGAAGCGTTCGTCGGTGGACGCCAGGAACTCGGCTTGCTCGTAGGCCTTCCGGGCCGTGATCGTGGTTCCGTCGTCCGACAGGATGATGCGGCTGACGAGATTCGCCGCCGGCTCGGGTACGAACGCGTTGCCGTAGAGCTCCGAGGGCAGCCGGTCGCCGCGGTAGACCAGCAGGCCGCAGGCCGCGGTGTTCCGTTCGAGCGTGCCGTCCGGACGCGCGATGCCGAGCTGATACGCGCGGTTCGTGCCGGGCGTAGGCCGCACCGGCCACAGCGTCGCCACCTCGTCCTGTTCGCCCCGCAGCGGCTCGTAGCTGCCGCGCGTGCGCAGCAGCAGCGGGTTGCGCGCGTAGTATGGCGTCGGCACCAGATCGACCTGCAGCGTCGCTTCACTCGAGTTGCGGTAGAGCCGGCCGGCGTCGTCCTGCGTCAGCCCCCACTCGCCACGCGACAGCGTCTGCCGAATCTCGAAGCCGTCGTCTTTCGGCATGAGATAGAGATTCGCGCTCGTCGTGTGAATCCGGTTATCGATGGCCCAGTACAGGCTGTTGGCGTTTCCTTCGACGCTGCCCAGCCGCCGGCCGTAGCCGGACGTCAGCAGGACTTTCGTGTCGGCTTTCAGATCGCCGTTCGTGTCCTGGAGCCAGTACAAGTTGCCGGGCTCGCCGATGAGCACGCCGCGCTCGAGTACCTTGACCGCGCGTGGCAGGACGAGCTGATCGGCGAAGACCGTTCGCTTGTCCATCTTCCCGTCCCCGTCCGTGTCTTCGACCACGACCACCCGTCCCGTCGGCTCCATGTTGGGTTCGGGCGCGTCGAGATCGCGGACGAAGCCGGTCATCTCGACGACCCAGAGACGTCCGGCCGGATCCCAATCGATGGCCGTCGGATCCTGCACGAGCGGCTCGCTCGCCACGAGCTCGAGCCGATACCCGGGCGGCATGTAGAAAGTCTTGAGCGCCTCGACCGGCGCCAACGGCGGCGACGCGTCGGCCACCTGCTGGACCCCGGGCGGCCACGGACGGTTGACGGGTGACTGACCGTGGCCGACGAGGACGGCGGCGGCAAGCACCACCGCGAGCGTGCCGAATCGCGCGAGAACCATGGGACGCGTCCTCACTTCGGAATGGAGTGCGGTGAGGATACAACTTTCTGCGAGGATATGGGCCATGGTTTCCGTGGGACGGCCGCCCGCGGTCTGCGTGCTGGTCCTGACTATCGTCGGGGTCGCCATCACGGCTCCGCGAGCTCAGCAACTGGCCGCCCCTGGCCGCGGCGCGGTGATTCAGGCCGGACCGGCGCGCGACTTCGTCCGGACGATTGCCGACTCGCTGCCGCCCCTGGCGCGCGCCACCAGTGCGACGGGCAGTTGGCCATCATTCCGAGGATCACGCGCGACCGGCCGCCAGAACGGCATGAACCTCCCCGATCGCTGGAATGGCACCACCGGCGACAACGTCCGCTGGCGCACCGCGATCCCCGGCCTCGCGCACTCGAGCCCGGTCGTGTGGGGCAACCGCATTTTCATCACGAGCGCCATCTCGAGTCGTGGTGCGGCCACGTTTCTCACCGGGTTCACCGGTGAGGGCACGGCCTCGGACGACCTGTCTCCGCATCGCTGGGTCGTGCTGGCGCTCGACAAGCGGACGGGCCGAGTGCTCTGGGAGCGAACCGCTCACGATGGCGTGCCGAGGGAACGACGGCACGCGAAGTCCACGTATGCCAGTGCCACCCCCGCCACGGACGGCCGGATCGTCGTCGCCTTCTTCGGATCGCACGGGCTCTTCGCGTACGACGTGGAGGGCCGGTTCCGGTGGAAGGTGGACCTGGGCCGGCTGGATCTCGGCGCCTACGACGTCCCGACCGTGGAATGGGGCACGGCGAGCTCACCGATCATCTGGAACGACCTCGTCATCCTGCAGTGCGACACGCAAGCGGACTCGTTCGTGGTCGCGTTCGATGCGGCGACGGGGCGGACGGTCTGGAGGACCGCGCGCGACGAACAGCCCTCTTGGGGCACCCCCACCGTCGTCGCCACCTCGGCCGGCGAGCAGCTCGTGACGAACTCCTCGAAGTTCATCCGCGGGTACGACCCGCACACGGGCGCGGAGCTGTGGCGACTCGGACGCAGTTCCGACATCACGGTGCCCACCCCGTTTGCCGCCGACGATCTGATCGTGGTCGCGAGCGGCCGGGCGCCGGCGCGTCCCCTGTTCGTCATTCGTCCCGGCGCCCGCGGCGACATCACGCTGCCGCCGGAGGCCACGAGCAGCCCGCACATCGCCTGGAGTCGGACGAGGCGCGGGCCGTACATGCCCACACCGATCGCCGACGATGGGATCCTCTACGTCCTCGACAACATCGGCATCCTGGACACGTTCGATCTCGCGACCGGCGCGGAAGTGTCTCGGCAGCGCCTGCCGGACACCGTTAGTCCCTTCATGGCGTCGCCGATTGCCGCCGACGGCAAGCTCTACCTGGCGAACGAGGACGGCGAGATGTTCGTGATCATGGCCGGTCGTCCGCCCCGCCACCTCGCCACGAACCCGATGGGAGAACCGGTGATGGCGACCCCGGCGCTGTCGAACGGTGTCATGTACGTTCGCGGCGCCGCGCACCTCTTCGCGGTGGGCCGGTAATGGGTCAGCGGGTGACGCGCCTCGGCGGGCGGTGACGGGAAGGGAGCGACGAGCCTGGCTGCCAGCAGCGGTCTCATGAGGGCCTCCGCACGAATCGAGCGCGTCTGGGTTGGCCGTGACACTGGTTACGGCGACATCGCCGCAATCATCCCCTGACGCGTGTAGTCGATCGGCACGATCCGGTAGCGATACACCATCGCGTGCTGCCCGACCAGGTATCCGTGCTGCGCATCGGGAAACGTCACCGCCTGGGCGCGCGCCGGCAGGGCGAAGGGCCTGGAGGTAAAGGTGCGTCCTCCGTTGAAGGAATAGCCGATGCCGCCGCTTTCGCCAATTGCGACGATGATCTTGCCGTCGCCGACGCCGTGGACCGCGGGCCACAGGCGCTGCGTGACGGACCTGGTCCAGGTCGTGCCTCCATCGCCGGTCCAATAGAGCGCCTCGCCCCTGGCCAGCACAACGATTCCGTCTGTCTCGGTCCAGAACCTGACGGCGGTGATCCCCCATTTGGTTTCCGGAATCACCGACGTCGTCCATGTCTGTGCCCCGTCGGTCGTCCTGGCGAACGTGGCCACATACGTGGCCATCGCAACGGTGGCTCCTCCGCCCGCGTACCCCACGGTTGGTGAGAGAAAGTGTGCCGCGTGCAAGAGGCACGGCAGTTTTCGCGGCAGTCCGCCGACGTTGCCGTTCACGCTGCAGCGGATCTCCGGCGTCCAGCTCTTGCCGCCGTCGTTGCTGCGCCGCTGCGTCGCCTGGGGGGAATTCTCAAATTCCACCCCGGTTTGCGGGTTCAGAAACCACAGGCCATACGACGTGCCACTGACGGTGGACAGCTCGGCCCACGTGCTGCCATCCCTGGTGCCCAGGATCTTGCCGCTCGTTGTCATCGCCCAGCCGTTCTTCGCGTCCAGGAAGAACACCTTGGACAGGTTGGCGTCGGTGGCCTCCGGGTCGCCACCAAGCTGGACCTGCCATTTGGTCCCGCCGTCGGTCGTGAAGAGGATGGTCGACTTGTCGCCGACGGCCCAGCACGTCTCCGGCCCGACGCACGCAACCGCATTCAGGTTGATGTCCTTGTCGAACGGAACCGGCTCCCAGATTGCCTTGAACTTCGCTGCAGCAGCCGCTCCGGCCGGTTTGACCGGCGGTTTCGGTGCGGGGACTTGCGCCGTCGCGGTCAGGACCGCGAGGACAGAACACGCTATCGTTGCCTTGATCTTCATTGCGACCCTCAGCACGAGTTAGTGAGGCAGGCCACCACGGACTCCCACGCGCAGGCAGTGTACGTCCGGAGGGTGATTCCGACGGGAGGTTTCTTCAGGTGTCTGCGTGAACCGGACTCGTCATCCCGGACCTGGGAAGCACCACGGCTGTTGAGTCCCGAAACGGCGCCCGGCTGGTGGCCCGACGTCCGCTGTAGAACCGTCCCGCTAGACGCAGCCGTGATTCGTCACGTCCCGCGTCGCTGTCCAAGAGTCGGCAATCCTTTGCAGTCATTGCACTTGCAGAGTACGCTTCGGCCTCTCTTGAGAACGGGTCGCTCAGTCAACGCCGGGAACTGGAGGCTGCATGACACCTGCGCGGTTGTGCCTCGTGGTATGGCTATTGTGACGCGGATCTTCCGCACGCTGAAGGGAGGCGTGGCGTACGAACCGGTCGATCCGGCCCGCGCCACGCCATAGGCCGCTGCTGCTGTCGAGCCGCGTTAGGAAAAGTTCTTGACGCCGTCCGACGATCTCTCTGCGTCCAGTCGCGACGATCCGCGAGAGACCTACACTCGCCGTCTCGAATCGCGGCGTACGTCGCTGGCCGCGGCCATCCGTCGGCACGTAGCGTTCGGGAACCTGCGCGTCGCCGCCCTGGCGGTCAGCCTCGCGGCGGCGTACGCCGCCTTCGGACGCGGACTGTTCTCGGGGTGGTGGCTGCTCGCGCCCACGGCGGCATTCTTCTGGGCAGGCGGACGGCTCGAGCGCGCCGTGCACACGCGCGCGCGGCTCGGCCGGGCCGTGGCATTCTACGAGCGCGCGCTGGCGCGGCTGGACGGTCGGTGGACAGGCACGGGCGGCGAGACCGGCGACCGGTTCCTCGACGGCGCGCACCTCTATGCGCGCGACCTCGATCTGTTCGGCGACGCGTCGCTCTTCGAACTGCTGAGCGCTGCGCGCACCCGAATCGGCGAGGACACCCTGGCGACCTGGCTGAAGGAACCGGCGCCGCCGCCGGCCGTGCAGGCGCGCCAGGAGGCGGTGCGGGAGCTCGCTCCCCGCACCGACCTGCGTGAAGACCTCGCGGTCCTGGGCGAGGACGCCCGCACGGGCGTGCACGCGGAGGCCCTCGCCGGCTGGGGCGAACGACCGGCCCGGCTCGAGTCGCCCCAGGTTCCCGCGTGGGCCTGGCCGCTCTCCGCGGCTGGAGCGCTCGCCGCGCTCGGCTTGCTCGCCCTGCTCGCGGCGTGGTTCGGCCTGCTCCAACTCAGCACAGACACGTTGGGGTTGCTACGCGCCTATGTCCTGACAATGTTCGCCATCTGCGGGGCGGTCGTCTGGCGTTTCCGCGCGCGGACCGCCGCGATCTTGCGCGACGTCGGCGAGGCGGCTCATGACCTCGGGCTGCTGGTGGGCGTGCTCGGGCGGCTCGAAGCGGAGCGTTTTGCCACGGAGCGTCTGGCCGCGCTGCGAGGCGAGCTCGACGTCGAGGGCCAGCCGCCCTCGCGCCGCATCGCGCGCCTGAACGCGCTGATGAGCCTCGTGGATTCACGCGACCACCTCCTCCTCCGCGTGGTCGGCCCGCTGCTGCTGTGGGATCTGCACCTCGTCTACGCCATCGAACGCTGGCGCCGCGCCTCGGGGCCGGCAGTGCGACGCTGGCTGGTCGCTGTGGGGGAGATGGAGGCGCTGTCGTCGCTGGCCGGCTACCACTACGAGCATCCGGACGACGTGTTTCCCGAGCTGAGTGCTGGAACGCCCTGTTTCGACGGGGAAGGACTGGGCCATCCCCTCCTCTCCGACGCCGTCACGGTCCGCAACGATGTCCGCCTGGCCGGCGAGCTGCGCGTGCTCGTCGTGAGCGGCTCGAACATGTCGGGCAAGAGCACGCTCTTGCGTACGATCGGCGTCAACGCCGTGCTGGCGCAGGCGGGGGCGCCGGTGCGGGCGCGACGCCTGCGGCTGACGTCGCTCCAGCTCGGCACGTCGATCCGCATCGAGGACTCGCTGCAGGCCGGCGTGTCGCGGTTCTACGCCGAAATCACGCGGCTCGGGCTGATCATGCGCCGCGCGGGCGAGGCGCCGCCAGTCCTCTTCCTGATCGACGAGCTCCTCCACGGCACCAACTCGCACGACCGCCGCATTGGCGCCGAGGCGATCGTCCGGGGTCTGGTCGAGCGCGGCGCCATCGGATTGGTCACCACCCACGACCTGGCGCTCGCGCACGTGGCCGACGCACTGGGCGCGCGCGGCGCCAACGTGCACTTCCAGGACGTGCTCGAGGACGGCCGGATGCGCTTCGACTACCGGATGCGGCCAGGCGTCGTGCAGAAGAGCAACGCGCTCGCATTGATGCGGTCGGTGGGGTTGGACGTGTGAGCCTTCACGCCCTTCAGCCCTTCACCTTGAAGCTCTTGGTCCCAATGGCGCGGCCGTCGTCGGGTCCTTCACGCCCTTCAGCACGTCTCAGTCTCGACGAGTGGACGAGGCGGGTACGGGCGCGACGGCCTGCGACTCCGGCGCTGGCGTGAAGTCCTCGCCGGGATTGACGAAGCGGTCCGTCTCGAAGTGGTACTGCTTGTCGTAGAGCTGCCGGTAGCGGCCGCCGAGCGCAAGCAGTTCGTGGTGCGTGCCCCGCTCGACGATCTCGCCCCCTTCGAGCACCAGGATCTGGTCCGCGCTCCGAATGGTCGACAACCGATGGGCAATCACGAACGTCGTCCGCCCCTGGCGGAGTGACCGGAGGCCGTCCTGAATCATCGCCTCACTCTCGCTGTCGAGGCTGGACGTCGCTTCGTCGAGCAGCAGCACCCGCGGGTCGGCGAGAATCGCGCGGGCGATGGCGACGCGCTGCCGCTGCCCGCCTGACAGTCGCACCCCACGCTCGCCGACGATGGTCTCGTATCCCTGTTCGAACGTGTTGATGAACTCGTCGGCGTGCGCGATGTGGCTGACCCGCTCGACGTCGGCCCGGCTGGCGTGCGGCGTGCCGTAGCGGATGTTCTCGGCCACCGTGCCGTCGAACAGAAAGTTGTCCTGAAGCACGACGCCCAAAGGGCGCCGGTAGTCCGCCAGGCGCAGGGATCCGAGATCGCACCCGTCCACGCGCACGATGCCCTGCGTGGGCCGGTTGAACGCCATCACGAGGCTGATGAGCGTGCTCTTGCCCGATCCCGACGACCCGACGAGCGCAGTGGTCGTACCGGCCGCCGCCCGGAACGACACGCCCTTGAGCACCGGCACGCCCGGCCGGTACTCGAACCAGACGTCCTCGAACACGATCTCGCCCCGGACATCGACCACCGGCGTCCGGCTCGCATCGTCGGCGTCCTCGCGCGCGGTGTCCAGAATCTCGCGAATGCGATCGAGGCCGGCAAAGGCCTCGGTGATCTGAGTGCCGATGGAGGCAATCTGCACGATGGGCGCCGCCATGAGCCCCGTGAAGACCATGTACGCGAACAGATCGCCGAGCGTCATCGTGCCACTCACCACGGCGCGCCCGCCGACGAGAATGAGCACGATGCCAATGGCGCCGATGACGACCGAGGAGAAGGCCGTGGTCGCCGACACGCCGGTCATCGACCTCGCGATGTTGCGAAACAGCTTGTGCGCGCCCTTCGTGAAGACGAGATCTTCCCGCCGCTCGGCCGTGTAGGTCTTGACCACGCGCACTCCGCCGAGGGCCTGGTTCAGCCGGCCGGTCACCTCGGCCATGATCCTCCCGCGCTCCCGAAACAGAGGCCGCAGCGTGCGGAAGGCGTAGCTCATCGCCCCGCCGAAGGTGCCCAACACGAGGAGTGTGACGAGCGTCAGATGCCAGTTGAGATACAGAAGGGCGCCGAGCGCGAACACGGCCGTGACCACGCCACCGACGAGCTGGACGAGCCCGGTACCGACCAGGTTGCGAATGCCCTCGGCGTCGTTCATCACGCGCGAGATCAGGACGCCCGTCTGGGTGCTGTCGAAGTAGCGCACCGGCAGGCGCATGATGTGCTCCTCGACGCGCCGGCGCATGTCGGTGATGGCTTTCTGCGCCGCCACGCCGAGGACCTGCGACAAACCAAACGAGGTCACGGCCTGCACAACCGTCGCGGCGCCCACGATCCACGCGAACGTGGTCAGCAAATCGAGGCGCGCCCCGAGCTCGGCCACCCCCGCCTGGCCAGGCTCGAGCACACCATCGACGAGAAACTTGGTCGAGGCGGGCAGCACGAGGCCGGCCAGCCGGTTGAGGAGCATGAGGCTCAGGCCGAACGAGAGCCGGCCACGGCGCGCCCAGATCAGGGAGCGCGCCTCCTGCCAGGCCGCCGACCAGCGGACCTTCTTCTTGGGCTCGTCGGGGGATGTCGCGCCCGTGGGACGCGGATGCCGGGGGGTGCGTTCGGCCCGATGGCCGCCAAAGCTGCGGTGTGATGCCAAGCTCGTCCCAGAATACAGGATTAGACTGGTGGGCTTGTGACCTCGCCCGAGCCCCGCCCCTCGCGCTGGCAGCGGATCCTCGACGAGAGCGCGTTCCTCCGCCAGTACTTCTGGCAGTACCGCCGGCTGATGACCGTCGGCCTCCTGGCACTGCTCGTCGTGGACGGCCTCGAAGTCATTCCCCCGCTGCTGCTCAAACGCGCCGTCGATCGCATCGTCGCCGGCGGACCGGCGAGCGCGCTCCTCTGGATCGCGCTGGGCTACCTGGGCATCGCCGTTCTGCAGTCGGTCGGCCGGTACGCGTGGCGGATGCACGTCATCCGGACCAGCACGCTGGCCGCGCGCGACCTCCGGAACCGGTTCACCGGCCATCTGCTGGGTCTGTCGGCGAGCTTCTTCGATCGACGCCGGATCGGCGATCTCATGTCACTCGCCACGAGCGACGTCGAGGCGGTGCGGCTGATGATCGGCGCCGGCGTCCTGCTGTTCGCCGACGCGCTGTTCTATTTCCTCGTCGTGCCGATTGTGATGTTCCAGCTCTCGCCGGCGCTGACGCTGCTCGCGCTCCTGCCCCTCCCGGTCATCCCGTGGCTCGTCATGCGCAACGACCGGGAGATCCATGCGCGGTTTGCGCGGGTGCAGGACTGCCTCGCCCGCCTCTCGGCGCTCGCCCAGGAGACGCTGGCCGGCATCCGTGTGGTCAAGGGTCTCGCGACGGAACGCGCGCAGCTCGAGCGCTTCCGTGCGCTGGGCGAAGAGTACCGGCAATTGAGCCTCAGCCTGGCGCGTGTTCAGACCGCTTTCGGGCCGACGCTCGAGTTCACGATGAGTATCGGGCTCACCGGTCTGCTGTTCGTCGGCGGCACCCTGCTGATCGAACCGCCCGCCGGCGGCGCCGTCTTGACGCTCGGCGTCTTCGTGGCCTTCCAGCGCTACATCCAGCAGATGGTCTGGCCGATGGCCGCCGTCGGCATTTCGCTCAGCTATTACCGCCGATCGGCGACGAGCACCGCCCGGCTGCAGCGCGTGTTCGCCGAGCGGAGCGATGTCGCCGACGTGCCTGCGCCACGAGTCCCTGCCGCGCTCGCGGGTAAGGGCCGGGGCGCGAAGACGCCGGGACGCATCGCGTTCCAGAGCCTGGATTTCGCCTTTCCAGGCGCGGCAGCGCCCGTCCTTCAGGGCATCACGCTCGACATCCAACCGGGCGAGCGGGTCGCCTTCCTCGGGGCGGTGGGCGCCGGCAAGTCGGCGCTCCTGT
>CAZFAT010000316.1:0-7414 GCA_964517075.1 uncultured Solibacteraceae bacterium | reverse complement strand
AGGTCGCCGAGTAGCTCGCGCGCGGGGATGAGCGGGCCGGGCGTGACGGGGTGCTTCTCCACCTGCTCTTCCTTGTCGGCGGCCTGGCGCGCCAGGTCGAGCGCCTCGGCCAGACGCCCTTCCGCGTGCGCCGCCCAGGCGGCGACGGCCATCCGCTGGGCGTCCACGACCAGCGCCCAATAGGCGTCGCCCTGCGCGGTGAGCGCTGCCACGAGCTTCTGCAGCGCCTGCACCTCCTCCTGCGCCGCGGCGGCGCGGCCGGCGCGCGCGGCGCCCAGGCCGCGCGCGAATCGCGTCACGGCGGCGGCCGACGGCACCGCGTCGGTCACGGCCAGCGCGCCCGCCGCCGCCCAGTCGTCGCGCTCGAGCGCGTAGCGCGCGGGCATCGCCAGCGCGTTGTACGAGCCGAGCGTCCCGGAGATGTACTCGCCCCGCGTGTCCCCGCCAATCTCGCGAATGGCCGCCAGCGCCTGCGCGTCACGTCCCTGCTGCAGGTAGGCGTAGACGAGATAGTCGAGTGGGTGCGACTTGCCCCCCGGTGTCGGCTCCTGATCCGCCGAGCGGCGGTTGGTGGCGATCGATTCGTCCCAGTAGCCCAGCCGCGTGAAGATGTGCGAGGGCATGTGGAGGGCGTGCGGCGCGGCCGGGGCGATGCTCGCGTACTGCCGGGCCGCCTCCAGGGCGTAGGGCGCGAGCGACGGCGAATCGAACGCGTGAATGATGTAGTGCGCGAGACCCGGATGCCGCGGCTGCTGCCGGTACATCTCCGTGAGGATGGCCGCCGCGCGCTTCTGCTCGGCGAACGTGAGATCGGACGGCGGCGCGGTGGCTACCATGAACATGGCGTGGAAGATCTTCGCCTCGGTGTCGTCGGGATAACGGGCGACGATCGCGGCGAGCGCCTGCTCGTAGGCCTCCATGCGCGCGCGATTGCTCACCGTCTCGTGGTTGCGGAAGAGCGCGACCGCGGCCTCGATATACGCGCGGTCGCGATCGCTCTTCGCGCCGACGGCCGCGCCTTTCTGCGCCGCGCCCCCGCCGGCCGCCTGCCCCGGCGCCCCGCTCCCGCCGCCCATCGGATTGCCGAAGTGCGCGAGCGCCGCGCCCCAGTACGCGATGCCGCACGCCGGATCGGCCTCCGCCACGGACTCGAACGTCCGCAGCGCTTCCGGAAACCAGTAGGAGTGCAGCATGGCGACGGCGCGGTTCATTCGCGCCTGCGCCTCCCCGGTGCAGGCCACCGGGAACGACACCTGTCCCAGTTCGTCGGTGTGCTGATGCTGCGGCGGCTCCTGGGCGACCGGGGGCAGCGACAGGCTCAACACCGCGCACAAGGTGACGACAAAAATCCGGCGTGCCATGGGTCCCTCCCAAGCGACCGTCCGGGGGAGACGGCGTTAAGGAGCCAGTGTAATCCCGGCCGGCGCCCCGTGGACTTGCCCCGCGCGGCTACGGATGCCCCGCGGGCACTTGGTGGATCTCGATGACTACGACTCGGGTCACACCACTCGTGGCGTCACTCGGAAACCGGCCTTCGAACACGACCTCCAGACCGTCGGTCTGGTAGGCGGCGTCCAGCCCGCCCGCGACCTCGTAGACGGCCTCGTCGGTCTCGATCAGCCAGACCTCCCCTCCCGCCGCGAGGTAGTGACGCACGACGCCCGAGGTCCGGATGCCCGGAACGAGCGTCCATGCGCCATTGGCGCAGATGCCGATCTGCCTCTCGCTGTTCGCGAAGGGGTTGTCGCCCTGACACGCCACGACCGGCGCGGGCGTCGCTCTGCGCGCGTCAGTGGTGCGGGCCACCGGCGCCATCCGGTCCCGTGGCGGCGGCGTGGTCGCCCGGGCCCTGGCCAGGGCTCGCTGGCGCATCATCCCCGTGCCGGGACCGGCGGCCGGCGTCGTGTCCTTCCCACTCTCCCGGCTCGTCGTCGCCCGGTCGCCGCGGTCCGAATCGCCCCGCTCGCTACCGCGGTCCGACTCGCCGTTCTCGCCGCTGTTCGTCGCACGAAACCTGGGCGCGGCGTGGCGCAGGGACTCGCCCGCCTGGCTTCCCGCGCGGCGCTGCCCAATGGAGGGTACCCCCCCCGACGAGGACGGGAACGCGGACGCCGCGGCATCGACCTCATAGACGTGGATTAACGGCTGCGCGCCATCGCCGTGATCCTCCGCCGCGAAGATCCACTTGCGGGCGGGGTCATAGGTCACGGCCTTGATGCTCCGCCTGGACAGAGGGGGACCGATCTCCCACGTGGCATAGGGCACCACGTCCCAGGGGCGTTTCTGGCCGTTCTTCACGGCCACGAGGTCGAGCGCGTCCAGGGCCAGCACGCGCGTCTGGAGCGCGCCCCGGCAGCCCCACCCGCCACCGCCATAGGTGGGGGGCACCGAGCAGATGCGATGGAAATACAGCAGCGTCCGCGTCCCATTCGGGAACACGGTGCCGCCCCGATTGTTCGACGCGAGGCAGTTGAAGACCGTCCCGGTTTCGCAGGTGCCGAGTGTCGGATGGTTGATGGGATAGCCGAGCAGTTCCGTCGCCGGCACGGGGGAGGCCATGCCCACGTCGCTCGGGTCGAATACCCACGCCGCCGGACCGAGCGAGGTCCGGCTGATGATGGACAGCGAACTATTGCCCGTGAACCACGTCCCGCCGAGCAACGTCCCCCACTCGGGCGGAATCGGCGTCATGTAGCCCGACACGAAACCGGTCCGGCCCGAGGCCCCCACACGCACCGGCGCCGTGATCGTGCCGTTCGCCCGCCGCCGGACATGCGAGACGTTCTGTTGATTGTTCGCGTCGTAGTAGACGTAGGCCGACAGGACGAGATCGCCATTGGCCTGCGGCGCGATCCCGCCCATGTTGACCTGCGAGCCGCCGAGTTTCTCGCGCCACGTCATGTCAATCCACGGCGTCAGAACCGAGGCGCGCGGCAGGCTGCTCACCGGCCCGGTGCCGGGCGTCGGGATCGACACTTCGGCCAGCCGGTCGTGCCAGTCGTGACCCGTGATCCAGAGCGACTGCCGGTACGGGTCAAAGGCCATCGCCTCCCCGCCGTAGCCGAACGTGTTCTGCTCACCGCCGCCACTCGGGGTCGGCAGGCGGAACGCACCGATGTACACGAGATTGCCCGCCTGCAAGCGCACGCCGGAACCGGGCGGCGCCTGCGCGAGCGCGACCGGATGGAGCGGCATCGAGAGGGCGACGAACGCGCCGATGACACCAGTCAGCTCGGCCAGGCGACGACAGGCGGTTGGAGAGAGATTCGTTTTGACCTCCTCTTTCCCAGGGCAAAACGGCGCAGGGGATCGGACTCGATCGCGGAGAGCCGGAGCACAAGCACTGTAGAGCGGTGAGGAAGGGCCGGTCAAGGGACGACTCACCATCGCCGACCGATCACATTTCCGTCACCGGAGACTGGGCAGCCTCGGATTCCTCTCACGACCGAACTTGTGCTGGTGCCACTGCGGATAGGGCTCGGGCAGCGCGCTCACGGCGTCGAGCTGGCCGACTTCGTCGGCGGTCAGCCGCCACGTCGCGGCCGCCAGGTTGTCGCGCAACTGCTTCTCGTCGCGCGCGCCGATGATGACGGTGTCGACGCCGGGCTTGCTCATCACCCAGTTCAGCGCGACCTGTGACACGCTGACCTCGCGCGCGCGCGCGATCGGGTCGAGCACGTCGACAATGCGGTCGACGCGGTCGTAGTCGATCGTCCCGGGCGCATCGAGCTCGTTGAGGCGGGCGACGTCCGGCCGAACGCCGCGCCGGAACTTGCCCGTGAGCAGACCCGCCTGCAGCGGGCTCCACGCCATCACTCCGACCTGCTGATCCAGCGCGAGCGGGATAATCTCGTGCTCGACGTCGCGGGCGACGAGCGAATAGTTCACCTGCTGGCAGACGTAGCGCACGCGGCCGAGCCGTTCCGACACGCCGAGCGCTTTCATCACGTGCCAGGCGGAGTGATTCGAGCAGCCGATGTAGCGGACCTTACCCTGGGTCACCAGGTCGTCGAACGCCCGCAGGGTCTCGTCAACCGGCACGAACGTGTCGAAATGGTGACAGATATAGAGGTCGAGATAATCCGTCTGAAGGCGGCGCAGGCTCGCCTCGCAGGCGTCCATCAGGTGTTTGCGCGAGAGCCCGACATCGTGCGGACCCGGCGCGAGGCGGTTGAACACCTTGGTGGCGAGGACGAAGGCCTGCCGGCGGCCCTTGAGCGCCTCACCGAGGATTTCTTCGGCTCGGCCGTAGGAGTACATGTCGGCGGTGTCGATCGTGGTGACGCCCGCCTCCTGGCAGATGTCAAGCAGGCGCGACGTGTCCGCGACGTCGAGATTGCCCATCTTCCCGAAGCGGTCGACGCCGCCGACCGTCATGGTGCCGAAAGTCAGCACCGAGACGCTCAACCCGGAATGGCCCAGATGTCGTTGTTCCATGGGTGACAGGGATCCTCAGGGTGGCGAGCCAGATCAACGGAGCCAGGCCACGGTCGCGGCCAGGACGGCGACGCCAACCGCCAGGATGGCCAGCAGGAACGCCCAGCGCACCCTGACCTCGGTCGCGTGCGCGGCGACCGCAATCGCCGCGATCTCGGCCGCCAGTTGCTGCATCAGTTCCGCGTCGGCGCGCTGTTGTTGTTCGAGCTGCGCAAGGCGTTGACGCAGTACATCGGCGTCAAGTGACGGAGCAGCCGTGACCGGCGACTGACGCACGGATCGCAGGTCGTTGGCCTGCTTGAGGAGCGTCGCGGCCTCTTTCACGATAGTGCCCCAGGGGAGCGCAGCCAGAGCGAGCCAGCCCATACCTTACGTTGACACAGGCGCGAGCCGAGCCGCAGGGTGCCTCACTTCCCGCCCGAGTAGCCCCTCCAGAGGTACTCCAGCGCTTCGGGCAGCGTGTTCTCAATCATCCGGCGCTCCGTATGGCCCGAGTCGCGCGTGTAGACGTACTGGTACTTGTAGCCCTTGGCCTTGAGCGCGGCCGCCATGCGGTCGTTCGCCAACACCCAGTTGTGCCAGGTGTCCTCCTGATCCCAGTACCGGTTGTCACGCTCGCTCACGTGCATCCAGACGCGGATGGGCTTCGGGGGCGAGTTCGGAATGAACGTCGCGTGATATTCCCACGCGCCGCGGGGTGACGCGGGGTTCAACGGCGACTGCTGGTTGACGTAGGTCCCCGAGTACGAGAGCACGCGCCGGTACAGCTCCGGATGGAACCACGCCATCGTGAACGCGCACGCCGCGCCCGAGCTTCCGCCCATCGTCGCGCGCCCGTCCGGGTCGGTCGTGAACCGGATGCCGTAGTCCCTGGTGATGCGCGGGAGCACCTCGGTCTCGATGAACTGCGTGTAGACGCCCGAGACCGTGTCGTACTCGAGCCCGCGCTGGCTGCCCTGCGCGTCGCCGCCGCCGTGGTGGACCATGACGGCGATCATCGGAGGCACCCGCTTCTCGTGAATCAGGTTGTCGAGGATCGGCGGCAGGCTGGCGCGATAGGTCGCGCTCAGGCCGTCCTGAGCAACGATGAACGGCGCCGGCGTGCCGGGCTGGTACTGCGCGGGCACGTAGACGGCGACACGTCGCGTGTACGGCACGACTTCGCCCGGCCGGTTGCGCGCGATGCCCGAATAGATCCGGCTGTCGGTGGACGCCATCGTGAACTCATGAATGGTGCCCACGGGAACGCCGGGTTTGACCTCGAGCTCGGGCGCGGGATCGTACGGTGGGCCAATCACGAAGTTGCCGTCGGCGTCCGGCGTGGGCCGGGCCGTGAGCGCCGGCGTCGGCAGCAGCGGCACGCGCGGCGTTGCCGGTCCCCCGCCCCGGCGGCCGCGTGGCGCCGCGCCCTCCGGCGCCGCGGGACCCTGCACCTGCGGCTGCCCCGGCGCTGGTGCAAGGGCCGGCGCCTGGAAACCAATGGCTGCGGCTGAGAGCGAGCCGAACACGATCGCGCCGCCGACGAATACCCCTGCGCGCATTGGATGATCTCCCCGCGAGCCCCGTCTCGCCGGTCAGTCGTGCGTGTCGGAGGGCAGCATTCTAGAGCAACTCACCGCTCACCGCTCATAGCTCATAGCTCACCGCTCATAGCTTCGTGACTGCATCGCGTCCCATGACCGTCGTCCATTCCCGCACGTACCACGCCGTGACGATGCCGTTGACGACGTACGGATCGGCGCGGGCGAAGTCCTCGACCGTCCGGTGATCCGCCACCGAAAAGACCAGGACGCCGATCGGGGGGCCGGCGTCGGTGCACGCGCCCGCAAGGAACAACTCGCCGCGGTCGGCGGCGGGCCGGGCGTGAGCGAAGTGGGCCGCGCGATGGGCCGTCCGCCGCTCGAGGTAGTCGGGCACGTAGTCGTAGAAGAGCAGGAAGTGCTTCACGGCGACCGCGATGATAGTCCCGAAGACGGGGCGGGCGTAAGATAGCCGCCATGCTGCTCCGCACCGCCGCCCTCTGTCTCCTCACGGTTGTCGCCCTCGCCGGAAACGCCCTCGCCGATGTCCGACTCCCTGGTCTCATCAGCGACCACATGCTGCTGCAACGCGGCGTGCCGGCTCGCATTTTCGGAAAAGCGGACCCGGGCGAGGCCGTCAGCGTGACGTTTCGCGGCCAGACGGCCCGCACGGTCGCCGATGCGCTGGGCCGCTGGGAAGTCTGGCTGCAGCCCCTCGCGCCCGGACCCGCCGCCGAGATGACGATCCGCGGCACGAACACGATCGCGATTGCCGACGTGCTGGTGGGCGACGTCTGGGTGGGCTCCGGCCAGTCGAACATGCAGTGGGCCGTGCGCCAGTCCGACAACGCCGCGGCCGAGATCGCCGCCGCCACGCACCCCGGAATCCGGCTGTTCTACGTGCCGCGCAAACCGTCAGCGGTGCCGGTGGACGACGTGAACGCGAGATGGGTGGTGTGCTCGCCGGAGACGGTGGGCGAATTCTCGGCCGTGCTCTACTACTTCGGCCGGGCGCTTCATCAGGATCGCAAGGTCCCCATGGGACTCATTCATTCCTCGTGGGGCGGCACGCCAATCGCGTCCTGGATCAGCGGCCCCTCGCTCGTCGGCAATCCCAGGCTCGAGCCGTTCCTTTCGTTCTGGGCCAACACGATCCTGCAGTACCCGACGAACCTCCTGCGCCAGGAGCAGGCCGTCAAGCAGTGGGAAGCCCGCGGGTCGCAGGGCGCACGCCCGGCGGCGCCCCTGGGGCCGGGACACCCGCATGAGCCGACGTCGCTCTTCAACGGGATGATCGCGCCGCTGCTCAAGTACACGATTGGCGGTGCGCTCTGGTATCAAGGCGAGACCGAAGCCGGACGGGCGCAGGGCCCCGTCTACGGCGAGGCGCTCATGACCCTCGTCAACGACTGGCGCCGCGCGTTCAGCGTCGGCGACTTCCCGTTCTACTGGGTCCA
>CAZFAT010000315.1:0-4547 GCA_964517075.1 uncultured Solibacteraceae bacterium | reverse complement strand
GGGCGCCAGTCGACACGCATGGAGAACAGGCTCACATCCAGGAGCCTGAGAGCGGCGGCGAACCCGGCGAGCTTCGTCGCCGCGGCCATAAACCCGGTCACCGGGGACGGCGCGCCCTGATAGGCATCGGGCGTCCACATGTGGAACGGCACCGCCGACACCTTGAAGGCAAAACCGACCAGCAGGAACCCCATCGCGAGGTACACCAGCAAACCGGGATCGAGCGAGGCGCCGGCGATGCGCAAGCCGAGCTCGTCCAGCATCGTCGTGCCCGTCACGGCGTAGGCGAACGCGATGCCGTAAAGGAAGAACGCGCTCGAGAACGCGCCGAGGACGAAGTACTTGAACGCGGCCTCGGCGCCGGCGGCGCTCGTGCGCTTGATGGCCGTCAGCACATAGACGCCCAGCGACATGATCTCCAGCGCCAGGAAGATGACGAGCAGATCCCGCGTCGACCCCATCAGCATCATGCCCGACAGCGAAAACATGACGAGCGCGTAGTACTCCCCCGTCGGCAGGCGGTCGCGCTCGGCCGTCCCCGTCGAGATCAGGATGGTCAGCAATCCGATCGCGCAGAGCGTGACGTTGAAGAATACCGAGAAGTTGTCGACGATGACGACGCCGAACCCGACGGCGTGGCGGTCCCACAGGGAGATCGAGGTCACGATGCCGCCGACCGTGCCGATCACGCCGAGCCAGCCCATCGGCATCCATTCGCCCGGGCGCCGGAACGCCTCCGCCAGCAGGATCGCGCATCCCGACAGGACGACGATCAGGATGGGGACGATCGCGATGATGTCGTGGAGCATGTCTAGCGCGCCTCGGCGGGCAGCACCGCGTCCGCGGCGCCGGGGAGGGGGTCATCGGGAGCCGCCGCCTGGGCATTGACCGGCGTCGAGACGACCACGATCTCGCTGAGGGTCCGACGCACGGCCGGCTCCATCGGGCGCAGGAAGAGGTTCGGCACGACGCCCATGCCGATGGCCACCGCGCAGACCGGACCGATCACCAGCCACTCGCGCACCGAGAGATCGCGCAAGCCGCGGTTGCGGTCGTTGGTCATCGGCCCGTAGTTGACGCGCTGGAACATCCAGAGCATGTACACGGCGGAGAGAATCACGCCCGTCGCCGCCACGGCGGTGAAGAGGCGGGCGCCGTCCAGCGCGGTGCTGCCAAAGGCGCCCAGCAGAATCAGGAACTCGCCGACGAAGCCGTTCATGCCGGGCAGGGCCACCGACGCCAGCGTGACGAGCAGGAACGCGGCGACGAGCCGGGGCATCACCGCTTTCAATCCGCCGAACTCGGCGATCTGGCGCGTGTGCCGGCGGTCCGACAGCATGCCGACGATCAGGAACAGGCCGCCGGTGGAGATGCCGTGCGCCAGCATCTGGTAGACGGCGCCCTGCACCCCGGTGAGGTTGAGCGCGCAGAGTCCGAGCACGACAAAGCCCAGATGGCTCACCGACGAGTAGGCGACCAGCTTCTTGAGATCCGGCTGGACCATCGCGACCAGCGCGCCGTAGACGATGCCGATCACGGCGAGCACGGCCAGGGTGGGCGCGAAGGCGAGGGCGGCGTCGGGAAACAGGGGAAACGCGAACCGCAGCAGGCCGTACGTGCCCATTTTCAGGAGCACGCCGGCCAGAATCACCGATCCGGCGGTGGGCGCCTGCACGTGCGCGTCGGGCAGCCAGGTGTGGAAGGGGAACAGCGGCACCTTGATGGCAAACGCCACCGCGAACGCCAGGAAGAGCCACGTCTGCACGCCGCCCGGAATGTCGAGCGCCGACAGGTCGGTGAGGTCGAAGCTCGGCACGCCGGTGACCGTCTGGTGGTAATAGGCCAGCCAGAGGATGGCAATCAGCATCAGGACGCTGCCGGCCATGGTGTACAGGATGAACTTCACCGCGGCGTAGATCCGGCGGTCGTAACCCCAGATGCCGATCAGGAAGTACATCGGGATCAGCATCGCGTCCCAGAACAGGTAGAACAGGAACAGGTCGAGCGACAGGAAGACGCCGATGATGGCCGCCTCGAGCGTCAGCATGAAGACGCAGAACTCAGCTACCCGCCGCTCGATCGACTCCCACGAGCACAACAGCGAAATCGGCGTCAGGAACGTCGTCAGCACGACCAGCAGCAGGCTGATGCCGTCGACGCCCAGGTGATAGGAGATGCCGAACTCGGGCAGCCAGGTGTAGCGCTCGACGAACTGATACGCATCGGAGGCCGGATCGAACGCGGCCCACATCACCAGGCTGAGCGCGAACGTGACGAGGGACGCAGCCATCGCCACCTGGCGGGCCGCGGCCGGGCGCCGGCGCCCGAGGAGCAGCACGAGCCCCGCGCCCGCCACGGGCACGACCACGAGCGACGTGAGCAGATACGACGTCAGCGCCACACGTAGTACCCCACGATGGCGACCGCGGCCAGGAACATCGACATCGCGTAGGCCCGCACCGACCCGGTCTGCAGGCGGCGCAGCACGGCGCTCCAGCCGCGGACGGCCAGCCCCACGCCATTCACGGTGCCATCGATCACCCCCGCATCGACGCCGCGCCAGAGGACGGTCGACGACGTCCGCTTGACGGGCTGGACGATGACGCCGTCGTAGACCTCGTCGACGTAGTACTTGTTCAGCAGCAGCCGGTGCACGCCGCGAAACCGCCCCGCCAGTGCCGCGGAAAGGCCCGGCCGGCGCAGGAACACCATCGTGGCGACGCCGATCCCGGCCAACGCGACAATGGTCGAGAGCGCCATGAGGGCGAGCTCGGTGCCGGTCCCGTGCGCGGCGGCCGTCTCGACCACGTGCTCGGTGGCGGCCGCGCCAGGCGCGTGGAAGCTCGGCTCGAGGAAGGCGTCGATGCGATTGTGGCCGCCGAGCGCGTGAGGCACGCCGACATAGCCGGCCACGATGGATCCCACGGCCAGCACCACCAGCGCGATGGCCATGGCTGGCGGCGCGTCGTGCAGGGGCCCGTGCGCCGCGGCTCCCTGTCCCGCGTGCGCGGCGTCCGCGGGCGCATGCCGGCGCTCACCGAAGAACGTCAGATACAGCAGTCGGAACATGTAGATCGCGGTGAGAAACGCCGTCAGGACGGCCAGCGCCCAGAGCACGGGGTGGCCTTCGGAGAACGTCTTCCAGAGGATCTCGTCCTTGGAGAAGAACCCTGACAGGAGCGGCACGCCGACAATCGAGAGCGTGCCGACGAGGAACGTCCAGTAGGTGATGGGCAGCTCCCGCTTCAGGCCGCCCATGTTCCGGAGATCCTGCTCGCCGTGGAGCGCGTGAATGACCGCGCCCGATCCGAGGAAGAGCAGGGCCTTGAAGAAGGCGTGCGTGTAGAGGTGAAAGATGCCGGCGGCGAATGCGCCCACGCCCATCGCGAGGAACATGTAGCCGAGCTGCGAGACCGTCGAGTAGGCCAGCACCCGCTTGATGTCCGTCTGCACCAGACCGATCGTGCCGGCCATGAGGGCGGTCACGCACCCGACAATCGCGACGACCTCGAGCGTGACGGGAGCGTGGCTGAAGAGGACGGCGTTGCGGCCAATCATGTACACGCCGGCGGTGACCATCGTGGCGGCGTGAATCAGGGCGGAGACGGGCGTCGGGCCCTCCATCGCGTCGGGCAGCCAGACGTGCAGGGGAATCTGCGCCGACTTCCCCGTCGCGCCCAGGAACAGCAGCAGTGTGATCATCGTCACGATGCCGGCGCTCGCCTCGACGGGCAGGGCCGACACGGCGCTCGCCACGGCCTGAAAATCGAGCGTCCCGAACGTGACGAAGATCGCGAGCATGCCCAGGATGAACCCGAAGTCCCCGACGCGATTGACGATGAACGCCTTCTTTCCCGCGTCGGCCGCGGACGGCTTCCGGAACCAGAACCCGATCAGCAGGTACGAGCAGAGGCCGACCCCCTCCCAGCCGACGAACATGACCGGGAAGTTCGAGCCGAGCACCAGGACGAGCATGAAGGCCGCGAAGAGATTCAGGTACGAGAAGTAGCGCGCGAACTCGCCGTCACTTTCCTCGTGCATGTAGGCCGTCGAGTACAGGTGAATCAGCGTGCCGATGCCGGTGATGACGAGCACCATCACCGATGCCAGCGGGTCGAGCCGGAACGCCAGCGCGATGTCGAGCCCGCCCGACGTGATCCAGGTGTACACGTGCTGCTCGATCGCGCGCACGCCCTGGTCGGCGGGCTGCTGCAGCAGCCGCCCGACGGAGGCGATCGCGAGGCCGAAGGCCAGGCCCATCGCGCCCGTGGCCACGCCGCCCGACACGCTCTTGGGCAGCCGCCGGCCGAACAGGGCGTTGATCAGGAACCCGGCGAACGGCAGGAAGGGAATCAGCGCCAGCACGGCATCACCATTTCAGCGACGTGAACGCGTCAGGATTGAGCGTGGCCTGGTGCCGGAAGAGCGCGATGATGATGGCGAGCCCCACGGCCGCCTCGGCCGCCGCCACCGTCATCACGAAGAACACGATGATCTGGCCGTCGACCGACTGGTAGTAGCGGCCCGCCGCCACGAACGTGAGGTTC
>CAZFAT010000314.1:0-4709 GCA_964517075.1 uncultured Solibacteraceae bacterium | reverse complement strand
GAACACGAAGCCGATCCGCTGGTTGCGCACCGCGGCCAGTTCGTCCTTGGAGAGCTGCGAGACGTCCTTGCCGGCCAGCTCGTACACGCCGCTCGTCGGGCGATCGAGGCACCCCGCGATGTGCATGAACGTCGACTTGCCGGAGCCTGAGGGACCGGTCACGGCCACGAACTCGCCCTCTTCGATGCTGACCGAGACGCCGCGCAGCGCGCGGACCTCGTAGTCGCCCATTCGGTAGATCTTGGTGAGATCCTTCACGACAATCACTGCCACAGAAATGACTCCAGGTCTTGCGGATTATGTTGTGGTCTGAGGAATGACCGACCATCGGCGCCACGCGAATCCGCGTGGCGCCGATGGTCGAGTGCTCTCTGCTAGAAGCGCGGCATGCCGCCGCCGCCACGACCCCCACCGCCGCCGCCGCCGCCGTCACCGCCGCCGCCGCCCCGGTTGCCACCGCCGCCCCCCTGATTGCCTTGCTGGAGGCTGCTGCGACCACCGCGCTGCTGGCCGCCGAAGAGGCTCTGCTGACGCTGTTGCGAAGAGATTGGAATCACGACCTGTGTCACGAGCTGCTGGCCCGGCTTGACGTCGCCCGACACCATCTCGCCGAACTGGCCGTCCTGCACGCCAATGACCACCGGGATCTGGGTGAGCTTCTTGTTGGCTTCATCCCAGGTATAGACATTCATGCTCTGACGCGGCCGCGGCACGTCGGCCCACAGCTCGTCGATCTGGTCCGCGCTCCCTATCTGGATGGGGGCGGCCGTCGCGTTGCTCGGCGTGTCCTGGCCACGTCCGCCGCGGCCGCCGGCCGCGCCGAACTGCGCCGCCATGCGCTGCCGGTCCTCGGGGTTGAGATTCGTGCCCTGTCCGAACCCGGCCCCGCGGCCGCCACGGCCCGTGCGCCGGTTGCCCTCGCCGCCGGCCGCCTGGTTCGCGGCCTGGGTCCCCGCCTGGCCTGCCGGCTGTGCGCCCGGCTGCCCCGCCTGCGCGCCGGTTTGCGCGCCACCGGGCTGTCCAGCCTGAGGCGCGGCACCCTGGGCCTGCTGTTGGCCGCCTCGGCCCTGTCCGCCCGCGAGACCGCGGCCCTGACCCGCCGTCGGCGGCTGCAGGCCGAGTGCCGTGTAGATGTCCGCATTCGGCCGGAAGCGCGTCGCCTGCATCGGGATCCGCACGACGTTGCTGGCGGTCGACAGGACGATATCCAAGGTGGCCGTCATGCTCGGCCGCAGCTTGAGTTGGGGATTCGGCACCGTGATCCACACCGGATAGGTGACGACGTTGCTCTGGTTCTGCGCGTTGAGGCGGACGGCGTCCACGGTGCCCGTGAACCGCTCGGGGCGATAGGTCTCGACCTCGAACATGACCGTCTGCCCGGGCCGAATCTTGCCGATGTCCGCTTCGTCCACCCACGCCTGGAGCTTGAGGGTCCGGAGGTCGGTCGCCAAAGTGAAGAACTGGGCGACGTTGACGCTCGACTGCACCGTCTGGCCGACGTCCACTTGCCGATTCACCACGACGCCGTCGAGCGGCGAGCGGATCTTGGTGTAGCCGAGGTTCAAATTAGCCTGGTTCAAGTTGGCTTGCACCGTCAGCAGTTGCTTCTCCGCCGCCGCGAGCTGGGTCTCGCGCGTCCGAACCTGCAGCCGGGCCTGGTCGATCTGCTGCTGGTTGACGAGCCCCTTCTCGAAGAGGGCTTCCGAACGCCCCAGGTTCGTGCGGTCGTTCTCGAGCTGGACCTTCTGGTTGGCGATCTCGCCCTCCTGCCGCGCGAGGTTGGCCTCCTGGATTCGGACCTGCGTCTCGAGGAGTTCGGGCTCCAGTTCCGCGATCAACTGCCCCTTCGTCACGATGGAATTGAAGTCGGCATAGAGCGCTTTGACGACGCCCGACACCTGGGAGCCGACCGGCGAGATCCGCAGGGGCTGCAGCGTGCCCGTGGCCTTGACGACCTCCTGGATGTTGCCCTGGCTGACGGTCGTCTGGATGACCTGGGGCTTCTCGGGCGGCGGGACGAACATCTTCTGGTAGGCGTAGTAGCCGCCCCCGCCCAGCACCACCAATATCAGCGTGATAACGAGTTTTCTCATGATCGTCTCTTAAGCTCGCTCAGGGTTCGAATGCGCCGCCCCTCGGCGCAGTCCAGTCCAACCTTCTTCAAACAGCGTGTAGACGCTCGGCACGAGTACCAGCGTCACCAGGGTCGAGGCCAGCAGACCGCCAATGACCACGCGGGCCAGCGGCGCCTGCAGTTCGGATCCCTCCCCTAGTCCCAGCGCCATCGGCACCAGGCCCAGGGTGGTCGCCAGCGTGGTCATCAGGATGGGCCGCAGCCGGGTCCGCCCGGCCACCTCAACCGCCTCCCGCAGGGGCATGTGGTCGCGCCGGCGAAGGACATTCGTGTAGTCCACCAGCAGGATGGCGTTGCTGACCACGATGCCCGCCAGCATGATCACTCCGATATACGCCTGAAGGCTGAAGGATGTTGACGTCAGCAGCAGGGCCCCCACCACGCCAATGGCGGCCACCGGGACCGAGAACATCACGATGAACGGGTCCCGGAGCGACTCGTACTGCGACGCCATGACCGCATACACCAGCAGGATGCCTAGAATCAGCAGCCAGCCGAGCTGACGGAATGCCTCGTCCTGCTGTTCCACTTCGGCGCCAAACCCGACCGAAAAGCCCTGGGGGACGTCCAGTTGAGGCAGCCGGGCCTGGACCTCCCGCACGGTGTCGCCCAAGGCGGCGTCCGCGTCCAGCTCGGCGTTGACCCTGGTCACACGCTGCTGGTTCTTCCGCTGAATCTGCGTGGGTCCGGACTGGGGGCGCAGGTCCAGCACGCTGCTCGCGGGCAGCACCTGGCCCTGGGGCGTGCTCAACAGCACATCGTGCACCGACTCGGACCGGCTCCGGTCTTCTTCGCGCAGACGCACGATGATCGGGAACTCCTTGCCGAACTCGCGGAAGGTGGCCGCCTGGGTGCCGCTGATGTTCGTCCGAATCGTGTTCGCGACCCCGGATACCGACAGGCCCAGGAGCGCCGCCTTCGGCCGGTCCACACGCACCACGAGCTCCGGCCGCCCTTCCTCGTTGGCCATCTGCGGATTGGCGACGCCCGGGACGTCGCGGATGATCGCGAGGACGTCCTGGGACAGACGCTCGGCCTCGTGCAGGTCGTCGCCCCGGATTTCGACCGACAGCCGGCTGTCCTGGCCGCCGCCCAGCAGCCGGGTGAGCTGCCGATTGCCGCCGGAGGCGCGGGCGGAGATGGTCACGCCGGGCAGGCCGACCAACAGGCGGCGCAGCTCGGTGGCGATCTCGTCGCTCGTGCGTGTCCGTTCGGTGCGTGGCACGAGCTGCACGGTGACCGAGGCCTGGGAGCCCGAACCGCCGCGGAAGCCGCCGCCGCCGGCGTTGCTCATGATGAAGACCTGCTCCGGCACGTTGTTTCGGACGATCTCCTCCATCTGGAGCGCCACGGCCTCGGTGCGCTCGATGCGCGTGCCCGCGGGCATCCGGGCGCTGACCGACACTTCGCCTTCGTCGGCTTCCGGGATCAGCTCGCTCGGGATGCTCGACAGGAGCATGAAGGCGAGGATCGTGAGGGCGGCCGACCCCAGCAGGATCGTGGGGCGATGCTGGAGCGCGCGGTGCACGAGGTCGCGGTAGAAGTTGTCGAGCCGTTCGAGGCCGTGCTCCGAGGCGGTGAACAGCCGGCCCATGACGCCGCGGCGCTGGTCCTCGGGCGGCGGGAGGCGCAGCATCCGCGAGCACAGCACCGGCACGATCGTGACGGCCACGAAGAGCGACATCGCCAGCGAGAACATCACGACCACGGCGAGTTGCACGAAGAGCACGCTCGAGATGCCGGTCAGGAAGAGCAGCGGCACGAAGACGGCGATGTGCGTGAGGATCGACGCCAGGATCGCCGACCAGACCTCTTCACTGCCGTCGATCGACGCCTGAAGCCGGCTCTTGCCCTTTTCCATGTGCCGGAACGTGTTCTCGAGGACGACAATCGAGGCGTCCACGATCATGCCGACGCCGAGCGCCAGGCCGCCGAACGTCATCGTGTTCAGCGTGTAACCGGCGAAGTAGAGCAGCGCGAACGTGCCGATGACCGAGATCGGAATCGACAGGCAGATGATGAACGTGGCCCGCCAGTCGCGCAGGAACAGGAAGATGATGCCGATGACCAGGAACGCGCCCAGGTACACGTGCTCGCGGACCGAGGCAATGGACTGCTCGATGAACTTCGACTGGTCGTTCAGGAGCGTGAGCTGCACGCCGGGCACTTCGAGGTTGGTCCGCGCGATCTCCTCGCGGACTTCGTGGGCGATGGCCACCGTGTTCTTGCCCGACTGCTTGGTAATCGACATGCGCACGCCCGGCTTGCCGTTGATCCGCTGGAACGAGCGCAGGTCCTCGGTCGTGTCGCGCACCTCGGCGATGTCGCGCAGGTACACGGGCGCGCTGTTGCGCGTCAGCACGACGAGGTCGCGCAACTGGTCGAGCGTCTGGAACTGCCCGGGGCTGCGCAGGAGGTAGGTCGTGTCGCCCTCGTCCACCTCGCCGAGTGGGATGTTCTGGTTCTCCGAGCGGATGGCGGTGACGACCCGATCGACGGACAGATCCAGGGCGGTGATCTTCTCTTTCGACAGCTCGACGTGAATCTGCCGGCGCAGGCCGCCGTTGACGGTCAC
>CAZFAT010000313.1:0-2662 GCA_964517075.1 uncultured Solibacteraceae bacterium | reverse complement strand
GCCCGACAGGCAGCGTGATGCCGTGGTTGAGGAAGACGCCGCCGGGACGCAGCGCCCGGAACGCGGCGCGGCAGTACTCGCGCAGGCGCCGCGCGCCGACATGCTCGTACATGCCGACCGACGCGATGGCGTCGAAGGCTTCGGCCGGCAGGGCGTCGTAGTGCCCGCGCCGAACGGTGGCGCGCGCCTCGAGCCCGGCGCCGGCGAGGCGCCGCCGCGCTTCCGTTTCCTGATTGACCGACAGGGTGACGCCCTCGGCGCGCACGCCGTAGCGCGAGGCGGCCCAGATCATCAGCGCGCCCCAGCCGCAGCCGATGTCGAGGAACTCGTCGCCGGCCCGGAGATCCAGCTTGCGGCAGATGAAGTCGAGCTTGCGCGCCTGCGCCTCTTCCAGACTCTGATCGGGCGTGGCGAAGTACGCACAGGAATACACGAGCCGCGGATCGAGGAACAGCGTGAAGAACTCGTTCGAGAGATCGTAGTGCGCACGAACGTCACGCTCGTCCTGATCTCCGGTGTGTCTCGACGTGGGAACGCCCAGGCGTGACACCAGAAACAGCATTCCCCCCACGCCCGGATCGACTTCGCGGAGCGCGTACGCCACCCCGACGGCGTCGGCAATCGGGCCATCGACGTGGAGTCGGCCCCCGGCGTACGCCTCGGCGAACTCCGACGGATCCTTCGAGCCGAAGCACCGCCGGAAGACATCGGGGTCCGCGAACCTGAGGGTGATGAGCGGCCGCGACCCGATGTCGACGCGCCGCCCATCCCAGAGCTGAACGCCGAACGAGGCTGTCGTGACCCCGCCGAACAGCCGCCGAATCAGGCCTTCGGCCTCCTCGCACGTGAGGTCGGATCGCAAGAGCCGTGGCCAGCGGGGTGCCGCCGAGAACGCCATCGTGCCCTCCCGGGTTCGTCCGGGCACCGCCGCCCCGAGGGAAGTCCGGGCCGGACGGGCCAGCAAGGATGAGCAATCTACTGCCGCGCCTCGCCCGCTGGCAAGCGCCCCACGGAGGCCCCCCGTCCCGGGTGCCCCGGCATCAGACTTGCTCCATTTCTTCGCAGGACGGCCGCCGTGTGGAATGTTCGCGAGCGCCTCGTGGAGGAAGGGGATCGGTATCACGAGCTGTTTTCGTGGGCGCCTCTGGGATATGCGCGGCTCGCCTTCGCCGGCCTCATCTGTGAGATGAACTACACCGGCGCCGACCTGCTCGAAGTCAGGACCAACGCCATCGTGGGCCAGCCGCTCGTGGCCTACGTGGCCAGACACGATCGGGCGAGGTTCGTCAGTCACCTCGCCAGGGCCCGCGAGTCGAGCGAGACCGTCGAGGACGAGATCGAGTTCCTGTCAGCCGGCGGCCATCACTTTCCCGTCCGCATCTGCACCCGACGGTCCCCACGGCGCGAGCAGGGGATGTGCTGGACCATCTTCGCCGACCTCACCGAACATCGGCGGCTCGCCGACGAGCAGCACCGCGCCGAAGCCGGCCGGCGGCAGGCGCAGGACGCGCACCGACTCGCGCGCCTGGACAACGAGGCGAAGGATCGCTTCGTGGCGGCGCTCAGTCATGAGCTGCGCACCCCGCTGACGCCGGTACTGATGGCCACCTCCATGCTGTCAGCGCTCGACGGGCTTCCGCCGCCGGCCGTGCCAATCATTGATACGATTCGTCGCAACGTGCAGCAGGAAGCGCGCCTCATCGATAACCTGCTCGACGTCACGCAGTTGGCCCGACACACGATGCTCTTTGACCGGCAGGACGTAGACGTCCATGGCCTCCTCCGTGACGCGATCTCGGCGTGTGCGGCGCGCGTGCGCGCGAAGGGCCTCGAGATCGCCCTGGACGCCACGGCGCCAAAGGCCAGGATCAATGCGGACCCGGTTCGCCTGCGCCAGGCCTTCGAACATCTGCTGAGCAATGCCGTGAAGTTCACCGAGGCCGGCCGGATCGTCATCACGACCGACAACCGCGATCCGGCGGCCCTTCGCGTCGCGATTGCCGACACGGGTGTGGGGCTCAGCCCGGAGCACCTGAGCGGGATGTTCGTGCCGCTCGAGCCTCGCGTGGCGCGTGGGTACGACAGCGGCCTCGGGCTGGGACTCACGATCTCCAAAGGAATCATCGAAGCGCACGGCGGCCGGATCACCGCGATGAGCCCCGGTCCGGGCGCAGGCACAACCGTCGAGGTGCAGTTGCCGCTCGCGCAGAGCGCGCAACGCGCCGATCCGGGCGACAGCTCCCCGGCTGGCGCCGAGCGTGGGCGTGGAGCGGATCGGACGGCGTCCCTGAAGATTCTGGTCGTCGAAGACCACACCGATTCGGGTGCGATGCTCGACCTGCTCCTCTCGTCCCGAGGCCACCGCGTCTCGGTCACCAACTCGGTGGCGACCGCGCTGGCCCGAAAGGATGAAGGCTGGGATGTGGTCATCAGCGATCTCGGGCTGCCCGATGGCAGCGGGTTGGAGGTCGGTCGGGGGATGGGCACGCTGTCCCGCCGCCCGCGCCTCATTGCGTTGAGCGGCTACGGCCGGCCGTCGGACGTCGCGGCCAGCCACCAGGCCGGCTTCGACGTTCACCTCGTGAAGCCGCTCGACCCGGACCGGCTCTTCGAAATTCTCGAAGCGGCCGGGTAGCGGTCCGGGGGCTCCATGGCGCGCTCG
>CAZFAT010000312.1:0-29946 GCA_964517075.1 uncultured Solibacteraceae bacterium | reverse complement strand
ACGCCACCCGCGATTTGCAGCCGGCCCGGCGGCTGGCGCCGGGGGCGCCGCCGCCCCCCGTCGCGCTTGGCAAGCGGTCCGCCGCGCGGGGCGACCCGCCGCACGCCGCCGAGTGGTACGCCGAGGCCGCCGATCGACTCCAGGAGGACGCCGACCCGGCGCTCCTCTACACCCTGGCCCTCGCCCGCTATCGCGCCGGCGTGCCGGTGGCCGCGCGCGAGCCGCTGCGCCGCGCGCTGGCACGCGACGACAGCCTGGCCGACGCGCACTACCTCCTCGGCCTCGTTCACAACGACGCCCAGCAGCCCGACGAGGCAATCCTGTCGCTCGAGCGGGCCGTGCGGCTCGCGCCGGCCATGGTGCCCGCGCGTGAGGAACTGGCAGATCTCTATCGACGCTTCGACCGGGTCGACGACGAACTGCAGCAGTTGCGAGCCCTGGCGGCGCTCGACCCCGGGCGCGATCGCCAGATTGCGATCGCGCTGGCCGAGGCGCGCGACGACCGATTCGCCGACGCCCTGGCGACCCTGGCGCAGGCGGCGGGCGGCACCTCCCCGGACTCGCGGATCGACCTCGCCGTCGGCCGCGTGAAGCTCGAACACGCCGAGCGCACGGGCGACCGCGCCGCGAGCGCCGAGGCGCGCCTCGGGCTCGAGCGCGCGCTCGGTGGCACCGCCCGGCGGAGCGAAGGCCTGGCGCTCTACGGCCGGGCGCTCTACCTGTCGGGCGATGCCGCGGGCGCCGAGCGCATCCTGATTGAGGCCATCTCGACCTCGCCGGTCGATCCCGAAGCGTTCGCGTTCCTGGCCGACGCGGCCGAGCGTCTGTCCCACGCGGGCGTGGCGCGCGATGCGCTGCTCGATCTGAACGCGCTCGAGGGCAGCACGGCGCCGGCCGAGCTGCGCGCGGCGCGGGCGCGTCGCATCGGGGCGCTGTCGCTCGCAAAGGGCGATCCGCAGACGGCCCTCGAGTTCCTGAATCACGCGATCGCGGCCGGGCATGGTGACGCCCACACGCTGGGGCTGCTCGCCCGTGCCCTCTGGCAAACCGGCGATCCCGATGGCGCCCGCGACGCGCTCGGCCGCGCGATCGCCCTGAATTCACGCGACGTCGAGCTGCAGCGGCTCCTGCGGGCGCTCAGGTAGCGCGCGTCAGCCCGCGCGCGGGTCGAGCCGATCGCGCAGGTGATCGCCGGCGAAGTTGAAACCCAGGACGATCAGGGCGATGGCCAGACCTGGGAAGATGGTCAGGTGGGGGGCGTCGAACAAATGAGACCGCCCCGCGTCCAGCATCGTCCCCCAGCTCGGGGTGGGAGGCTGCACGCCGAGGCCGAGGAAGCTCAACGCCGCTTCCGACAAAATCGCGCCCGCCATGCCGAGCGTGGCCTGTACGGCCACGGCCGGTAGCGTCCCGGGAATCACGTGCCGCAGCAGGATCCGGCTGACGGGTGCACCGAGCGCCCGGGCCGCCTGCACGTACTCGAGCTCGCGCAAGCGCAACACCTGACCCCGGACGAGCCGCGCGTAGCCCACCCAGCCGATCGCGACGAGCGCCAGCACCACGTTCCGCAGACTGGGACCGAGAACCGCGACCAGCGCGATGGCGAGCAGGATGCCCGGAAACGCCAGGAGCACGTCCATCACGCGGCCGGCGACCTCATCCACCCACCGGCCCGCATACCCGGCAATGGCGCCGACCGCGACCCCGATGGCGGCCGACAGCGACACGACGGAGACGCCGACCAGCAGCGAGATGCGGCCGCCCGTGAGCAGTCGAGCCAGCACGTCGCGTCCCAGCTCATCCATGCCCAGCGGGTGCCGCCAGCTCGGTCCCGTCAGCCGTTCAGCCAGCGTCTGCGCGGTCGGATAGTCGGGGACGACCCATGGCCCCACGATCGCCGCGACGGCGATACCCAGCACGAGGTACACCCCGAGTCGCCCGATCATTGATAGCGAATCCGCGGGTCGAGCCACGCATACGTCACGTCCACGAGCAGGTTCATCAGGACGTAGGTGACGGCAATGAACAGGATGCAGCCCTGCACGAGTGGGTAGTCGCGAAAGTTGATCGCCTGGATTAGCAACCGTCCCACACCGGGCCACGAAAAAATGGTCTCGGTGATGATGGTGCCGGTGAGCACGGCGCCGAGCTGCAGCCCCAGGATGGTGACGACGGGGATCAGGCTGTTGCGAAGGGCGTGGCGGATGACCGCCCGGGCGCGCGAGACGCCGCGCGCACGAGCGGCCAGCACGTACAGCTCGCCGAGTTCCTCGACCAGGCTGGCCCTCGTCATGCGCGCGACAATGGCGGCGAGTGCGGCACCGAGTGTGAGCGCGGGCAACACGAGGTGACGCCACGATCCGGTGCCTGACACGGGCAGCCAGCCAAGTTCGACGGCGAAGATGATCGCGAGAAGCGGCCCCAGCCAGAAGTTCGGCATCGCGATGCCGGCAAGCGACAGGGCCATGGCGGCCTGGTCGATCGCCCGGCCGCGATAGAGCGCGCCCAGAATGCCGAGCGGCACGGCAATGGCTACCGATACCGCCATGGCCACCAGCGCCAGTTGCGCCGTCCGCCCGAGCCGCTGGCCGATTTCGCTCGTGACCGGCGTGTTGTAGCGGAACGAAGTTCCGAGATCGCCCCGGACCAGTCCGCGGAGGAAGTGTCCGTACTGCACGATCAGCGGTTCGTCGAGACCGAGCTTCGCACGCAAGTCCGCGAGGTCGGCGGCTGGCGCCGATTCGCCGAGCATCGCCTCCGCGGGATCACCGGGCACCAGGTGGATGAGAGCGAAGACGAGCGTCGCCACGCCCAGCAGCACGGGCACGGTCAGGACGAGCCGGCGAACGAGATATGTCAACACCGCGCCGGCATGATCGCCGCAAGCGCTCGCATCAGGCAACTCCCTCCTGATCGGCGGCCGCGACCAGACCCAGTCGCTTGATGGCCTTGGCGAGGCCCTGTCGCGTCAGGCCGAGCTCTCGTGCGGCGGCCGCCCGTCGACCGGCGTGCCGCGCGAGCGCCGAGGCGATGGTCTGCCGCTCGCAGGTCCGCCTGGCGCGCATGAGCGAGACGGCGCAGGGGCCACGGTCCGGGTGTGAGGCGGCGAGCACGGCTTCCACCGCACGCGCACCCGTGCGGCCGCGCACGGGCGCCTCGACAACGAGGGCCGCCACGACGTTCTGCAGTTCCCGGACGTTGCCGGGCCAGCTGTGGCGACAGAGGGCGGCGACCGCGTCGGGCGCGAGCAGCGCGCGCTTGCCGGCCTGTCGCGTGAGGTCCCTCCAGCAGGCCTGGACGAGCGGTGGCACGTCCTCAATCCGCTCCCGGAGCGGCGGCAGCCTCAGCCGGATGACCGCGAGGCGGAAGAGCAGATCCTCGCGAAAGCGTCGCCGGGCCACCAACTCACCGAGCGGACGGTTCGTCGCGGCCACGAGCCGCACGTCTACCGGCCGGGCGGCGTTCTCCCCCACCCGGCGAACCTCGCGCTCCTGCAGCACGCGCAACAGCTTGGCCTGGGCACGCGCAGACAGCTCCGCGACTTCGTCGAGCATCAGCGTGCCGCCGTGGGCGTCCTCGAAGAGCCCGGCGCGAGGCCCGATGGCGCCCGTGAAGGCCCCCCGCGCGTGACCGAAGAGCTCGGCTTCGAGGAGATCGTCACCGAGCGCCGCGCAGTTGACTGCGGAGAAGCGTCGGTCGCGACGCGCGCTCAGCCGGTGCAGCGCGCGGGCCACCAGTTCCTTGCCCGTGCCGCTCTCGCCTTCGACGAGCACGGGGAACGGCGCCACGGCAGCGCGGGCGACCGCTTCGCGCACCGCCACGATGGCCGGACTGCGCCCAAGAATCTCGGGTGTGGCCGACTGGCTGTCGCGCGCGATCGCCATCGCGTCGAGCCGCGCGCGCAGCGCGGGCGCCCCAATCGCCGCCAGCGTGGCCGCGGCCTGGGTCCACGTCGCGCTCAGTTCGGGCGCCCCACGCACCGCCACCAGGCCGATCGGGCGTCCGGCGTAGCGAACCGGCGCCACGGCCAGCACGGCACCGGGCACCGACAGGACTGTTGGCCCGGTGGCGTCCATCGCGTCACCGACGACCATGGCATCGTCGGCCGTCGCCGGCCAGCCAGCGCCGGTCACGACCTGCCCATCACCCGACAGGATGGCGACCGCATTCGCGCCGCAGTGACGGCGCAGCCAGGCGCAACTGCCCGAAAGCGCCGCGAGTTCGTCCTCCGCGTCGTGCACGAGCTGCAACATCGCGGGCAGGGCGTGCAGAAGGTGCATGGTTCGACTCCCCCATCGCCGGATGCCGTGCGCACCGGCACGATTGACGCGCGTCGCCACCAACGAAGCGGCGTCCGTCCGGTCCGCCCCGCGCAGCCAGTCCGCCAGCAAGCGGTACAACGCCGGTGCGCGGGCCCATGTGTGTGGATTGAGCAACGCCCGGGCCGCGGCGCCTTCGCCGACCGTCCGCAGCGCCTCCGCCGCCGCGGCCCGTGCGAGGAACGGGGCCGGCCGCCGGCCGGTGCCTGGCTCCTCGCCGACCTGTCGCACGGCGCGCCTCACCTCGGCGGCATCTCCCTGAATCGATGCGACCAGGGCCCTCAAGGCCGCGCACCATGCCGCGGCGGACCGGCGTCGCGTCGCGCGCGCGTTCAGCAGGGCGGCCGCGGCCGATACGCCGGCGGCCTGACCCTGGGCCCATGCGATCAGCCCACACAGCACTTCGGCGTCGATCCCACCAGGGACGGCACGAGCGGCCCCGGCTTGCCCGGCGCGACAGAGCGCAGCTGCCTGCTCGAACCGGCCCTGCCAGAAACGCAGCTGGGCGTCGACCAGCATCACGGCAGCGGGCGGGCGGCGGCCGCTCGCGTCGCACAGCGCGGTGCGCTCAGCCAGCACAGATTCGGCGAGGGCCAGATCGCCGCGCAGCAGGCAGGCACGCGCTCGTGCCGCTGAGTCGTCCCCTCCGGCCGGCTCGGTCGTCCGCGGGGGTGATTGCCACGCACGGTCCCATCTCCGGATCGACACCCGGCACGTCAGCTGCTCCGCGGGCCGCTCGTGCAGCTGGAGGACGACGCGAGAATCCAGGGTCGCGTCACTCGTCAGATCGGCGACGAGGTGCGCGCGTGGACTGGCGTGCGCCAGACGCCGAACCCACGACGGTGCCCAGGCGCGGTCCGAGGCGTCGCAAAGCAGCACCGTGACGTGGCGATGCGCGAGCAGGGCCGCCACTTCCGCGGGCAGCGACACGCCCGCGCGGATCGTGACGAACCCGAGCGAGCGAAGGCGGCGCGCAACGACTCCCGCGGCCGCCAGGGCGCCGTCCGTCCCCATGGTGGTGATGCGGACAAAGTGCACGCCGCGGTCCCAGGCGGTAGCCAGTGCGCTCAGCCGTTCCGCGATGCGGCGGGCCGGCTCAAAACGCGGCGTCGCGTGCAGCCCGCCCCGCGGCGCGGTCCGCGCCTCGAACCATGCTGACCGGCCAACCAGACCGAAGTCGACGAGCGGGCACGCGGTGCCCGCAGTCACGTACTCCTCGAGCAGCGTGCGTTCCAGCCCGATCCAATCCGCCGACAACGGATGCACCCGGACCGTCACCGCATCGCCCGTCGCCAGGTCGCGCCACGACATGGCGCGCTCTCGCACGAAGCGGTCGCCGACGATCATCACGGGCACGACGCGCCGCCGTGCAAGAACAGGGCCCGGGAAGAAGCCGTCAGAACGCGCCCGATCCACCAGGGCATTGCAGAAAGTTCGATAGAATGGCCCGGTTCATGCTGCGTTTTCTGACGGCCGGCGAGTCGCACGGCCCCGCGCTGGTCGTGATCGTCGAAGGTGTTCCGGCCGGCGTGCCGCTCTCGGAGCGCGACCTGTCGCCCGATCTGGCGCGGCGCCAGCTCGGCTACGGTCGCGGACGCCGCATGGCCATCGAGCAGGACCGCGCGGAAATCCGCTCCGGCGTCCGCCGCGGCGAGACGCTCGGCAGCCCGATCGCCCTCGAGATCCGCAATCGCGACTGGACCAACTGGCAGCACACGATGAGCGTCGAGGCCAGCCCCGACGAATCGCTGCCCGGTGCACGGCGGCCCGCCGTCACTCGTCCCCGCCCCGGCCATGCCGATCTGTCAGGAGGCGTGAAGTACGACCGCCAGGACCTCCGTGACATTCTGGAACGCGCCAGCGCACGCGAGACCGCCGCCCGCGTGGCGGCCGGCGCGATCGCCCGGGCCCTGCTCCATCGGCTCGGCATCGAGATCACCAGTCATGTGGTGCGGATTGGTCCCGCCGCGCTCGCCGACCCCCAGGCGGTGACGTTCGCACAGGCGAACGCCTTAGCCGCTGACGACGACGTGCGGTGTGTCGACGCCGACGTCGCGGCCGCGATGCGACGCGCTATTGATGCCGCCAAGGAGGCGGGCGACACCGTCGGGGGTACCGTCGAGGTCATCGCGCACGGGGTTCCGCCCGGCCTGGGCAGCCACGTCCAGTGGGACCGCAAGCTCGATGGCCGCCTCGCCCAGGCGCTCATGTCCATTCCCGCGATCAAGGCCGTGGGCATCGGACGAGGCGCCGACGTTGGCGCGCTGCCCGGATCGCGCGTCCACGACGAGATCCTGCTGGCGCCCGACGGAGGGTCGGGCACCGTGCCCGGCATTCGGCGGCCCACCAACAATGCCGGGGGGCTCGAAGGCGGCGTCACCAACGGCGAGGACGTGCGTGTCACCGCCGTCATGAAGCCCATCTCGACGCTCATGAAACCGCTGCGCTCGGTCGATCTCGCCACCATGACCGAGAGTGCCGCGGCCATCGAGCGCTCGGACGTTTGCGCCGTGCCGGCCGCCGCGGTCGTCGCTGAAGCCATGGTGGCGCTGGTCCTCGCCAACGCGGTGCTCGAGAAGTTCGGCGGCGACACGCTCGCCGAGATCGACGCCGCCTGCCGCCGCTTCGCGGCCTCGATGTACGCGCGCCTGGCTCCGCAGCCGGAGCGCGCCTGATGCTCCGGCCGATCCTCCGCTACGGCGCGCCGGCGCTGCAGGGGACCGCCGCCCCGGTCGAGACCGTTGACGACGACATCCAGCGGCTCATCGACGACATGGTGGACACCATGTACGCGGCGCCCGGCATCGGACTGGCCGCGCCGCAGATCGGCATTCCACTGCGCGTGGCCGTCATCGACCTGAGCGTCGGTAAGCGCGGCGGCGAGCTGCTGACGCTCGTCAATCCGGAGTTCGTCGAGCGCGATGGCATGCAGCTCGAGCAGGAAGGCTGCCTGAGCGTGCCCGGCTTTACGGCCACCGTCCCCCGCCCCCACCGCGTCGTGATCCGCGCGCTGGATCGGTCGGGCGCGAACCGGACCATTGAAGGGACGGGTCTCCTGGCCCGGGCCCTTCAGCACGAGGTGGATCATCTCGATGGCCAGCTGTTCCTGAACCGCATCCGGGGCCTGCAGCGCGACCTCATCGTCCGGAAGATCCGGAAACTCGACCGTGCCGGCCGCTGGTGATGCCATTGCGGATTGTCTTCTTCGGCACGCCGGCCTTTGCCGTGCCGACGCTCGAGCGGCTCTTCGCGTCCGGCCACGAGGTCGTGGCCGCCGTCACGCAGCCGGATCGCCCGAGGGGACGGGGGCACCGGCTCCAGCCGAGCCCGGTGAAGTCCGCGGCCGCCGGACGCGTCCCCGTGTTCCAACCCACGAAGCTGTCGGATCCCGAGTGGCTGGCCACCCTCCGCGACCTCAGGCCTGACATCGGCGTCGTCGCAGCTTACGGCCGCATCCTGCCGCAGCCGCTCCTGGACCTCCCGCGTTGGGGCATGGTCAACGTGCACGCGTCGCTGCTGCCTCGCTGGCGCGGCGCGGCGCCAGTGCATCGCGCGGTGCTCGCCGGCGATCGTGAAACCGGCGTCACCATCATGCGCGTCGTCCTGGCGCTCGACGCCGGCCCGATGCTGGCCGCGCGGTCCACGGAGATTGCCCCTGACGAAACCAGTGCGGAACTGGAGACGAGGCTTGCCGGCATTGGCGCGGAGCTGCTCGCCGAGATCGTAGATCGCACGGCTGCAGGCCCCGTCGAGGAAACCGCCCAGGACGAGCGCTTCGTCACCTACGCGAGCCGCCTCGAACGGCAGGAAAGCCAGATCAACTGGCGCCGCCCGGCGACCGCCGTCCACAATCAGATCCGGGGGTTGCAGCCCTGGCCATTGGCCGCGGCGCGACTCCAGGGCCGGCGCGTGCTCCTGCTTCGGTCGCAGGTGGCCGATGAACGGCAGACAGCAGCCGCCCCAGGCGTCGTCGAGCGTGTGGAGCGCGATGCGCTCTTGATTGCGGCCGCCCCCGGCCTCGTCCGCCTGACCGAAATCCAGGTCGAAGGCCGATCGCCCGTCCGGGTCCGTGAGTTCCTGCACGGCCGGCCGGTGCGAGCCGGCGAACGGCTCGAGCCGCTGCCGGCCGAGGCATGATCCCGATCCGGCTGGTCGCGGCGCGCCTGCTGCTGGACGTCGAGGCGCGTCGCGCCACCCTCGCGGGCGCGCTCGACCGCGCGTACTCCAGCAGTGACCCGCGCGACGCCGGCCTGCTCGTCGAGCTGGCCGCCGGCACGCTGCGATGGCAAAACGAGCTGGATGCACTCCTCGCGCGGGCGAGCCAGCGACCCGTCGCTGGAATCGACGCTCCGGCGCGCGCAGTGCTGCGTCTCGGGGCGTATCAGCTGCGCCATCTGGATCGCGTGCCCGCGCACGCCGTCGTGCATGAAGCCGTGGAGTCGGTGCGCGCCCTCGGCGCGCCGCGTGCCGCCGGCTTCGTGAATGCCGTTCTCCGCACGCTCGCCCGCTCGACGGACAGTGATGCCCTGCCGCCCCGGCCCCTGCCAACTGCAAGCCCCCAGGTCCAGGCCGCCTACCTGACCACCACGCTGTCGCATCCCGCCTGGCTCGTCGAACGCTGGATTGCCCGGTACGGATTCGATGCGGCGGCGCGCTGGTGCGAGTTCAACAACGCCCCACCAACACTGACGATCCGCTCACGCGGCCGTCAGGCGATCGACGACATTGCCGCGCGGCTCACGGCCGCGGGCATTGCCGCAGAACGATCGCCGTACGTGGTCGACGCGCTGCGTCTGCCGCCAGGCGCCTTGGGACGGCTCCCCGACGACCTTCGTGCGGATGTGCGGGTGCAGGATGAAGGGTCGCAAATCGTCGCGCGCCTGGTCCGCGCCCGGCCAGGCGAGCTGGTGCTCGACGCCTGCGCGGCGCCGGGCGGCAAGACCCTCATGCTGGCCGAGGACATGACCCGGCCTGCCCCATCACCTGAGTCGCGGCTCATCGCCTCCGATTGGCGTCCACGCCGGGTCCATCTGCTCGCCGCCCTGCTGCGATCGGCGGGCCGCGGCGTGCCGGTCGTCGCCCTCGACGCCACGCGGGCGTTTCCGTTCGGCGCGACCTTCGATCGGGTCCTCCTGGACGCTCCGTGCTCGGGCCTGGGGACTCTCCGCCGCGATCCCGATCTGAAGTGGACGCGAACGGCAGGCGATATGCCCGAACTCGTGCGAATCGAACGCGCGATGCTGGCCCGTGCGGCTGAGGTCGTCCGCCCCGGCGGCCGGCTGATCTACGCCACCTGCTCGAGCGAGCCGGAGGAAAATTCCGGCGTCGTGCGGGGATTCCTGGATGGCGATGCCCGGTTTGGGCTGGAACCGGTATCAGGGGTGGCGCGCGAACTGATGGCGGCGGATGGGTGCCTGACGACGACACCGCCCGCGCACGGACTCGATGCGTTCTTCGCGGCCGTCTTGGTCCGGCACTCGGCCGCGTAGTACACTTTTCGCATTCGAATGCCCGCCGACAGGCTCCCCCCGAGCCGCGCCCCCAAGCCAGCCGACAGTGCCCTGCGTACGCGGGTCTGGAGCGCCGGACGCCTGCTGGTGCTGGCCGTGCTGCTGGCCCTCACGTTCGCGACGTTCTTTTTGACCTCCATGCGGGTCGCCACGCGCGCGCGGGAGGTGCAGGTGCCCGATCTGCGTGGCCGGTCGGTGGCGGATGCCAACCGCGCGCTGAGCGATGCCGGCCTCGTCCTGAAGATCGAGGCCCGGCGGTCGGATGCCAAGGTCCCGATCGACCACGTCCTGGCGCAGGATCCGGAACCGGGCACGGTGCTCCGTCCGCAGCGTGCGGTGCGCGTGCGCGTCAGCGACGGTCAGCGCGATCCGGTGATTCCGCAGGTCATCGGCCAGGCCGAGCGCACGGCCGAGATCACCCTCGCGCAGGAGAACGTCGAGATTGCTGGCCGCGCCGAGATCCGCACCATCAGCTACCCGGCCGGCACGGTCGTGAGCCAGGATCCGCCGGCCAAGGATCGCGCGCCGGCGGTCACCCTCCTCATCAACCGCGGCGAACGCGGGCAGAGCTACGTCATGCCGGATCTGATCGGAACGCTGGCATCCCGCGCGGTCGAGATTCTTCGGCGGCGCCCCTTCCGGGTCAACCGCGGCGCTGAAGTTCCCTATCCCGGTCTGCCGCCGGGCATCGTCGTTCGTCAGGTCCCGCAGCCCGGGTATCAGATCGGCCACGGCGACACGATCACGCTCGAGGTGAGCCGGTGATGGTCCGGATCGCCCCGTCCATCCTCGCGGCGGATTTCGGACGGCTGGCCGACGAAGTCGCGCGGGTCGAGGCTGCCGGCGCCGATCTCCTCCACGTGGACGTTATGGATGGTCACTTCGTGCCCAACCTCACGCTGGGGCCCGTCGTCGTCGAGGCGCTCAAGCGACGGACCAGGCTGCCCCTCGACGTACACTTGATGCTTCAGGAACCGGATCGCTACCTCGAGGCGTTCGTCGAGGCCGGCGCCTCGATGATCAGCGTCCATGCCGAAGTCCTGCCGCACCTGCATCGCACCCTCGTCCGCCTGCGCGAACTGGGCATGAAGGCCGGCGTGGCGCTCAACCCGTCCACCCCGGTCAGCGTGCTGACTGACGTGGTGGACGAGATCGACCACGTCCTGGTGATGTCGGTCAATCCCGGCTTCACCGGCCAGACGTTCATCCCGCACAGCCTTCAGAAGGTCCAGGCGGTTCGCACGTTGCTCGCCGGGGCGGGCAGCCCGGCGGCCATCGAGGTGGACGGCGGCGTGGACGCATCCAACGCGGCGGCCATTGTGGCGGCGGGCGCGTCCATTCTCGTCGCCGGCGCCGCCATCTTCCGGGCGCCGGATCTCACGCGCGCGATGCGGGACCTGCGACAGGTCGCGGCGGCGGCCCGCTAGCCCCGCATGCGGACGGCGACGACCACCCTGCGCGTGCGCTACGCCGAAACAGACCAGATGGGCGTCGTCTATTACGCGCACTACTTCGTGTGGTTCGAGGTCGCCCGCGCCGAACTGCTGCGACAGCAGGGATGGAGCTACCGTGAGATGGAGGAATCGGGCGTCATCCTGCCGGTAATCGAGGCCCACTGCGAATATCGCCGCCCGGCACGTTACGATGACCAGGTCGAGGTTCACGCCGAGGGCCGGCTGGCCTCGCCTGCGCGCATGGAATTCCATTACGCCGTCAACGTCACCGGGCAGGTGGGCGTCGTGGCCTCGGGCCGCACGTCCCACGCGGCCGTCGCTCGCGATGGCCGGCCCTGCCGCCTGCCCGAGCGCATCCGGCAGGCGTTCGCATGAAGGCACTGGTCACCGGCGCCGCCGGCTTCATCGGGTCAACCCTGTCGGCGGCCCTGCTGGCGAGGGACGCCGAGGTCACCGGGGTCGACTGCTTCACGGACTACTACGGGCGGGACATCAAGACCGGCAATCTCGCGCCTCTGGTGACGCATCCCCGGTTCAGCTTCGTGGAAGCCCCCCTGCAGACGGCGCCCCTCGAGACGCTCCTCGACGGCGTCACCCACGTCTTTCACCTGGCGGCCCAGGCCGGGGTGCGCGGAAGCTGGGGGACGCAGTTTGCCACCTACACGTCGCACAATGTCGACGCCACACAGCGTCTGCTCGAAGCCGCGAAGGACCGGCCCCTGACGCGCCTGATCTATGCGTCCAGTTCGTCCGTCTATGGCGACCTGGTGCCGGTGCCGATGCGCGAAGACGCCCGGCTCCAGCCCCTGTCCCCCTACGGCGTGACAAAGCTGGCGGCCGAGCACCTCTGTCACTTGTATCAGGTGAACCACGGGGTCCCGGCCGTGTCGCTGCGCTTCTTCACGGTGTACGGCCCGCGGCAGCGGCCGGACATGGCGTTTCACCGATTCATCCGCGCGGCGCTGCTGGGACAGCCGATTACGCTGTTTGGCGACGGCGAGCAGACGCGGGATTTCACCTTCGTGGACGACATCGTGACGGCCGCGCTGGCGGCCGGCGACCGGGGCCGGCCCGGCGGCGTCTATAACATTGGCGGCGGCAGCCGCGTGACGATCAACCATGTCCTGGCGTTGATCGCGCGGCGGACGGGGCGGTCTCTCGACGTGCGCCGCCACCCCGCCGAAAAGGGCGACATGCGGGACACGTGGGCGGACACGACGCTCGCCCGGGCCGACCTGGACTTTCAGCCGTCGCGGACGCTCGAGGCGGGCCTCTCGGCGGAGTGCGAATGGCTGGCGCGCGTGCTCGACCGTCCCCTGGCACAGATGTGATGACCCGAGTGTTTCGAACCGTTCCCCTCCCCCTCGTGCGCTGCGCGGCGCTCGGCCTCCTCCTGGCGGTGTCGGCCTGCGGCACCCGATCGAACGTGAACGTGCCGGCGCTCGGAGAAGCCGGCGCCGAGAAGTTCCTGTTCGATCGCGGCCAGGAGGCACTCGAACGCCGACAGTGGATCGACGCCCGCGAGTACTTCCGGCGGCTGATTGACACGTTCCCCGGCAGTGAGTTCCGGCGCGACGCGAAGATCGGCCTGGGCGACTCCTATCTGGGCGAGGGACATGCCGACTCGCTGATTCTCGCCGCCAATGAGTTCCGAGAATTCCTCACCTTCTTCCCCCTGGCGCCCAATGCCGACTACGCGCAGTACCGCCTCGCGATGTGCTACATGCGCCAGATGCTCGGCCCTCAGCGCGACCAGACGGCCACGGTCAACGCGTTACGAGAACTTGACACGTTCCTGCAGAATTATCCGAAGAGCCAGTACCTCGACGAGGTGCAGGTGATGCGTCGGCAGGCGCGGGATCGGCTGTCCGAGCATGAGTACCAGGTGGGCCTGTCCAACCTGCGGATCCGGGTGTACGCGGGCGCCATCGCCCGGTTCGAGGGCCTGCTGAAAGTGGATCCGGAGTTCACCGGGCGCGACAAGGTGTATTTCCACCTGGGCGAGGCGTACGAGAAGGTGGGACGCACGACCGACGCGCGTCAGTGGTACGAGCGGCTGCAGAAGGAATTCAGCGAGAGCGACTATCTGGACGAGGCGCGGACGCGCGTCGCGGAGCTCAATCCTTGAGGCGTGGCCGGCGTGTCGGTCTCGATGGCCTGACCGGCGTCGTCCGGTAGGCCCCGGCCCGACAGGACCGCATTGAACCGGCGCGAGTAGTCGATCGCCGACACGAGGGCGGCAATCGTCGCCACCCACAGCGCGACGTGCCCGAACACGTAGAACCCCGGCACTTCCCTGGGGCCCAGGATCAGCACGAGGATCGCCACCACCTCGGCCACCATCTTGACCTTGCCAAGCGGAGAGGCCGGCAGCGTCTGGCCGCGCGCATGCACGATGCTGCGCAGCACGGTGACCGAGAACTCGCGGCCGAGGATGATCGCGACCATCCAGGCCGGCGCGCGGCCCAGTTGGACCAGCGAGATCAGCGCGGCGCTGACCAGCAGCTTGTCCGCAAGCGGATCCATCCACTGCCCGAAGGGCGTGACCTGTCCGCGGCGCCGCGCGACGAAGCCATCCAGCCAGTCGGTGAAGGACGCCAGCCCGAAGATGACCGCGCCCAGCATCTCGTTGCTGATGCCGAAGACGTCGCGCCCATCGAACTTCGTGAGCAGCACCACGACGAGCAGCGGCACGAGGAAGATCCGGCCGACGGTCAGGGCGTTGGGCAGATTCACGGGAACTCTGGCCAATCTTACGGCAAAAGACCCGGCCCGCCACGCGGAATCGGCTAAGATCCCGGGCTGGCTATGAGAGCGATTTTGCTCGCCGGCGGGCAGGGCACCCGCTTGCGTCCACTGACCCTGCAGACGCCCAAGCCGATCGTGCCAATTTTCGATCGCCCGTTCCTCCGCTACCAGATCGATCTGCTCACCGGCCTCCCGGACATCGACGAGGTCATCCTCAGCCTCAACTACCAGCCGGGGCGCATCGAAACCGTGTTCGGGGATGGCCGCGCGCTCGGGGTGCGGCTGCGCTACGTCGTCGAACCGGAGCCACTCGGCACGGGCGGCGCCATCAAATTCGCCGCGGGCGACACCCGCGGTGAACCGATTCTCGTGTTCAACGGCGACGTGTTCACGGCGGTCGATCTGCCCGCGCTGCTCCGACTCCATCGGGAGCGGCGCGCCCGGGCGACCATCGTCCTCACGCCCGTCGAGAACCCATCGGCCTATGGCCTGGTCGAAACCGATGCCGACGGCAACATTCGCGCCTTTCGAGAGAAGCCGTCGCCCGAGGAGATTCGCTGCGACACGATCAACGCTGGGATCTACGTGCTCGAGCCCGACACGCTGGATCGGATTCCTGCGGGCACGCCCTATTCGATCGAACGCGGGTACTTCCCGTCGCTCATCGCACGCGGTGAGACCTTCGTGGCGTTCGTCTATCGCGGCTACTGGATCGACATCGGCACGCCGGAGAAGTACCGCCAGGCGCATCGCGACATCATGGACGGCCGCTTCGTCGCGCCGCCCTTCGCGACCGCCCCGGGCACGGCGATCGTCTCACCCGAGGCGCAGATCGATCCCCGCGCCACCATCCAGGCGCCGTGCTTCATCGACGCCGGCACGACCGTGGCGGCCGGCGCCCGGATCGGACCGTACAGCGTGCTGGGTCAGGGATGCCGGGTCGGACCCGATGCCACGATTGACGGCGCCATTCTCTGGCCAGGTACCACGGTCGGCCAGGGCGCACGGATTGGCCCGGTGCTGGCGGGCCGCCACTGCCGGCTGGGCGACTACGTCGACGCCGGCGACGTCATGCTGGGGGACGAGTCGCTCGTCACCGACTATTCGCGACTGCTGTCGTCACGCTGAACCGCTCCATGACTCCCATGACTATTCCCACGAACATCTTCAAGGCCTACGACATCCGGGGCCTGTATCCCTCCGAGATCACGGAAGCGGGCGCGCGCGCGATCGGCCGCGCCTTCGTGGCGTATCTCGACGCCCGCCGGATCGGCGTCTCGCACGACATGCGGGTGTCGTCGCCGTCGCTCGCGGCCGCGTTCATCGAGGGCGCGCGCACCCAGGGCGCCGACGTCGTCGAGTACGGACTGGCGGCCACGGACATGCTGTATTTCGGCGTGGTGCGCGATCAGCTCGACGGCGGCGCACAGATCACCGCCTCGCACAACCCGCGCGGGTACAACGGCATCAAGCTCGTGCGTCAGGAAGCGTTTCCCCTGTCGGGCGACGCCGGCATCGGCGAGATCCGGGACATGGTCACGTCCGGGACGATTCCCGCGGCCGGCCGGCCGCCGGGGCGCCTCGAGCACCTGCCGCTGCTTGACGACTACGTGGCCCGCGTGCTGTCGTTCATCGACCCCACGGCGATCGCGCCGTTCAACGTGGTGCTCGACGCCGGCAGCGGCATGGCCGGCCTCGTCGCGCCGCGGCTCTTCGACCGGCTCCCCTGCCGCACCACGCGGCTGTGCTTCGAGATCGACGGCACCTTTCCGAATCACGAAGCGAATCCCCTGATCGAGGAGAACCGCGCGGATATCGTGGCGCGCGTGGTGGCCGACGGCGCCGACATCGGCATCGCCTGGGACGGCGACGCGGATCGCTGCTTCTTCATCGACGGCGGGGGCGAGTTCGTGGCGGGCGACTTCATCACGGCGCTCCTCGCCGAAGCGGCCCTGATCAAGTCGCCCGGCGACACGGTCATCTACGACGTACGCGCCAGCTACGCGGTCAAGGACACCGTGGCCCGGTACGGCGGCCGCGCGCTCATGAACCGCGTCGGCCACGCCTTCATCAAGCGGCGGATGCGCGAGGAAAATGCCATTTTCGGCGGCGAGGTGACCGGGCACTATTACTTTCGCGACTTCTACTACGCCGACAACGGCTTCATCCCCGCGCTGCTGATGCTCGAACTGATGTCGGCGAAGCAGCAGACGCTGGCCGAACTCCTCGCGCCGCTCCGCGCGAAGTACTTCATCTCGGGGGAGATCAACACCCGCGTCCCCGATGTGGCGACCGTCGGCGCCCGCCTGGCCGCACTCGAAGCGCACTACGGCGGCGCCCACGCGTACACGCTCGACGGCTTCTCCGCCGAGTTCCCCGACTGGCACTTCAACGTGCGCGGCTCGAATACCGAACCGCTCCTGCGGCTGAACCTCGAGGCGACTTCTCCGGACCTCATGGGCCGGAAAAGAGACGAGGTGCTCGCGATCATTCGAGGGACGTAGGTTCCAGGGTTCCAGGAACCTTGGAACCTTGCTATGGCCGCGGGAGCGGCGTCCCCGGAACCGTGGCGCCGATGTTGAAGTCCGCCGGCCGCAGGCCCTTCCGGAAGCCATCGAAGCCGTAGAACGATGGCCGGTACTCGTCCACGAACCGCACGTCGGACCGCGCGGGCACGTCGAGTCCCAGTCCCCAGTAGACGCCGTTCACGACGAGGCGGCGCAGGCCTTCGTCCTCGAAGTCGGTCGCCGACCCCATCGTGGACGCCAACACGCGATTGGTGGTGCCCGCCGCGTTCTTGTGGATCCGCGTCCACACGACGGGCATGGGTGGATCGTTGACGGGCTGACGCTGCTTGTCGCGCGCCCGTGTCTTTTCCTGCGTCGCGGGCGGCGCATCGCGCGCCAGTGTCTGCAGCACCAGACCGCGCACGAGCACCGTGGCGTCGGCGGGCGGGTACGCTTCGTACACGTCGGTGTCGCCGAAGAGTTGATCGATGCCGCGGAGGACTGGGTGATCCTTCGCGCCTGGCTCGATCGCCCCGCGCGTGGCCTCCACCTTGTGCCGGCCCCAGTGTGTCACCCAGGTTTCGCCGACGACCTGACGCCCGAAGCCGCCATTGTTGTTGTAGTTCCACTTCGCCCACGGGCTGTCGGGCGGGAAGCCATTGAACGGATGCGTGCTCGTCCTAAGCGCGATGATGGGCGTGCCACGGTCGAGGGCGCGCGCGAAGCGCGCCATGTCCTCGTCCGGCCAGGCGCGGAAGCGTAGCATCATGATGATCAGGTCGGCCGAGTCGAGCGCCTGCGCGTCGCCAAGGGAACGAGTGTTCTTCGGGTTGATCGTGCCGTCCGCATCCAGCGGGAAGAGCACGGTGCAGGTGAAGCCGTGGCGCTGGCTCAGAATCTTCGCCAGCATCGGCAGGGCTTCCTCGCTGCGGTACTCCTCGTCGCCGGCCAGCAGCACCACCCGCTTGCCCTGGCTGGGACCGGACTGCCCCGGATAGGTCATGCTGCCCTGCGCGGCGGCGCTCAGGGGCCAGGCTCCGGCGCACAACAGCAGAAGAAGGATGCGGATGATCATGTGGGCACCTGCGGCGGCCTGGACGTGCGTTGTATGATTTCCCTTCGGACGCGGGCTTAGCATAGTGGTAATGTTCTGGCTTCCCAAGCCAGCTAGACGGGTTCGATTCCCGTAGCCCGCTCCATCATTACGCCGGTCAAGTTCATCAGCCTCTGATCGATACCGATGCTGCCGATGTAGGTGACGTCGGCGGCGGTGACCGTGGCGTGATGAATCTTGGACTTGCAGAGGCTTCGCAGCTTCATGCGTCCATTGTCTTATCGAACGACGCGGAAGGCCACCAGCCGCCGGACGGTCGTAGGGCCCAGGCCGGCCACGAGTTCGACCAGGTAGTCACCGTCGGCCAGTGGCGCGAGTCCCAGCTCCACAGCGATGACCCGCTGACCGTCGCGGTCCCCGTCCGTGGCCGACACACCGACAGCCAGCGGCTCGCCACGTCGATCGAGGAGCTTCGCCTCGCGAGAGGTCAGCACGGTGCTGACCGCCCACTCGAGCCGCAGCCGCTCCGCGCGACGGAACAGCGGCTCGGCCGCGGGCCGGAGCGGCGCGCTGGCCGCCGCGGCGGCGCGAAACCACACCGCGTCGCCCAGCAATCGGTCCGGCGGGACGTTCACCTCGAACAACTGCTCCAGCACGTTCGAGCCCGAGCTCTGCCGGCCGCGCACCCGCCACGCACCGGTCTCGCCCGCCGCGAGCGGCACGACCGCAACCAGACTCCGCGCGCCGGGCGGCAAGGACGCCTTCACCGTCGCCGGCGCGGCGGCCCCCGGACCCGTGACCACAAGCTCGGCCTGTCCGCCCTCCCGCCAGCGACCCGAGATCAGTTCGCGCGACGTGAGTTCGAGCGTGACCGTCAACCCCGCCGCCGTGCGCGCGCCCTGTCCGTGCAACGCCGCGTCCGGCCGCAGCCGCCCGAGATCGGCCAGTGCGCCGGTGACGGCTGGCGGCACGGCCGATGCGGCCTTCGCCTTCTCCGCCGCCGCGTTGGCCGCGCGCACCATGGCTTCGGTAGGCGCCAGGTACCCGCGGCGCGCGGTGAGCGACACGCCCGGTTGCGGGACCTTCACCTCGATCCTGCGGAAGCGGCCGTCGGCCGCCGGGTTGGTCGAGTAGTACCCAAGGAAGTAGAACGCCTGCAGGTCGTCGGCAATGCGGCGCATGCCGCCGTCCAGATCGTTCGTCTGCACCACCGCCCGGCCCTCAGTGGCGGCGGCCATGTCGCGAAGCGTGTTCAGGCTCGCGCGGGTCTCGGCATCGCGCGCCGCGGCGGCCGCCGCGAAGTCCTCGGCGCCGCCCTTCGGCGCAAACTCCGCATCCGCAATCGCCAGGCCCACCTTCAGGCCACCGACATCGACCGGATGAAAGCTCACGTTGGCGCGGCTCGCCGCGGTGAGCAGGCTCTGGAAGCGAATGCGGAAGTCCTCCATCGCCAGACGCGCAATCGATTCCTCACAGAAGCGCTCGCGGCGCGCCTCGGCGGTCTCCGTCACGCCTCGGCCGAGCCCGATGGCCGGCACCCGGCCGCGAAGTTCGCGAAGCAGACTGTCATCACGCCCGTGTGGTTCCCATGCTTCGGAGACGAAGACCACGTGCATCCGTTCGTCGCGCAAGGCGTCGAGCCGCGTGACGAGGTTCTCGAGACTGGTAAGCAACAGGTCCTCACGGTGCCGGCGCACGAGCCGGTCAGCCGTCGCCTGGTTCCGGATACACGTCTGCAGCAGCTGCTCGGCCGGTGTGCGCATCAGCCCACCCCACCCGTTGGCCTGGCCCCAGAACCACTCCTTCGTCAGCTCGGCCTCGATCGTCTCGGTCCGACGTCCGAACGTGAGCGCGCTGACCGGGATCTGGGGTGTGAGGACACCGAACAGATCCGACGGCCCGATCGTCCGGTTCAGAAAGTTCACGATCGGCTGGCGGGCATTGCGCGATCCCGCCACCGTCGTGTGATAGAGGTCCAGGTAGACGACGAACACGCGGTTGCGCGGATCGGCGGCCTGCCGTTCGGCGTCCGCGAGGCCGGCAGGGTCACGGCGGTCGCCATCGACCGGCATCGGCGCGAAGCGAATCAACGAGAACGTTTCGATGCGCTGCGGCTGACCGTCCTCGAGGACCTGGAAGTCGCTGGACGTCAGGCCGTCGAGGAACTGCCCCTCGCGCCGCGGGTACACGTCGACCGAGACGAACGTCGCGCCCGCGCGGAACACCTGAGGCCTGGAATCTTGTGGAGGCACGTCCTGGGCAGTCAGTCCGACCATGGCCGCCAGGGTCAGGCCACCGACGACGACGCGGCGCGCGCGGCGCCCAGGTTCAGCGCGTGACACGGAACGCCACCAGCCGACGGACGGTCGTGGCGCCCTGGCCGGCAACCAGCTCGATCAGGTAGTCGCCCTCGGCGAGCGGTGCGAGCGCGGCTTCCACGGCGACGAATCGCTGGCCGTCGCGCTCCAGCTCGCTGGCCGTCAAACCCACGGCCAGCGGCTCGCCGCGCCGATCGAGAAGCCGCGCGTCGCGCGCGCTCAGCGTGCCGCTCACGGGCCACTCGAGCCGCAGCCGCTCCGCGCGCCGGAACAGCGGCTCGGCCGCGGGGCGGAGCGGCGCGCTGGCCGCCGCCGCGGCGCGGAACCACACGGCGTCACCCAGCAGGGCGTCCGGCGGGGCCTTCACCTCGAGCGCCTGCTCGAGCACGTGCGTGCCTGCGTTCAGCCGGCCGCGCACCCGCCACGGACCGGTCTCGCCCGCCGCGAGCGGCACGGAGACGACGAGACTGCGCGCGCCTGGTGCAAGCGGTGCGCTCGCAGTCACCGGTGCGGCCGCACCCGCGCCCGTGACGACGAGGGTGGCCTCTCCCCCCTTGCTCCACCGGCCCGAGATCGCTTCGCGCGACGTGAGCTCGAACGTGACCGACAGACCCGCGGCCGTGCGCACTCCATGTCCCTGCAGTGCTGCCTCTGGTCGCAGCCGCACGAGATCGGCGAGCGCTTCGGTCACGGGCGCCGGCGCCGCTGGCGCGGCGGCGGCTTTCGCGGTCGCGGCCTCCGCGGCCCGGCGCATCTCCTCGCTCGGCGCGAGATAACCCCGCCGGGCGGTCAGCGACACGCCGGGCTGGGGTATCTTGACCTCGATTTTCCGGAAGCGTCCATCCTGCGCCGTGTTGGTCGAGTAGTAGCCCAGCAGGTAGTAGGCACTGAGGTCGTCGGCAATCTGGCGCAGGCCTGGCATCAAGTCGTTGTTGTAGAGCTGCAGCACGGCCCGGCCATCGGTCGCGGCTGCCATCATGCGCAGCGTCTCGATTGGGCCGCCACTGCCGTAGCGGGACTCACCGCCGACGTCCACCGGGTAGAAACTGACGTTGGCGCGGCTGGCGTCCATCAGCAGGTCTTCGAACCGCCGCCGGAAGTCGATCGACGACAGGCGCATGACCTGCCGATCGCAGGCCGGCACGTCGCTGGCCGATGTGCGGTTGCCGATCCCGAGCCGGCCATCGGGCCCGACGCCAATCCGCGGGAAGAGATTGTTGATGTCCTTGATCAGCTCCATCTGTGGGCCCTGTGGCACCCAGCCCTGCGAGAAGAACAGCACGTTCTTCCGCTCGTCTTTCAGCGCGCCGAGCCGATGGACGAGGTTCTCGAGGCTCGTCATCAGCAGATCCTCGCGGTAAATCCGAACGAGCAGATCGCCGAAGTCCTGCCGGTATTTGGGATCCGTGCTTCTGGGCAGGCACGTCTGCAGGAACTCCTCGCCCGGCGTGTGCGCCATCATCCCGAGCCGCTGCTGTCCCCAGTACACGTTGTCGCGCACCTCCGATTCGAGCGTCTCCACTCGGCGCGAGAACACGAACGCGCTGACGTACTGCAACGGCGTGAGCACGGTGAACAGATCCGCGGGGCCAATGACCTCGCGCAGGAACTCGACGATCGACGGGCCGGACAGGTACGAGCCCCGCGTCTCGACGTGATAGATGTCCAGGTAGATCACGAAGACGCGGTGACGCGGATCGGCGGCCAACTGGTCGCCTTCCTCCTGACTCGTCGGATCGCGGAGGATCTGCCCGGGCGTGCTGCGCGGAAAGCGGATCAGCTCGAAGAGCTCGACCTTCTGCGGCCTGCCATCTTCGAATACCTGGAAATTGGTCGCGGCCAGACCGTCCAGAAACTGCCCCTCACGTCGCGGATACACATCGACGTACACGAGGTTGGCCGCGCCGCGGAATACTGGCGGCCGTTGCTGCGACGCCGGGTCCTGACGAGCGCTGACGAGAACCACCGCCACACACGAGGCGACGGCGATGGCGATGAGCCCGCGCGCCAGGCGCGGCCGCTTAACGGACGACACGGAAGGCCTCCAATCGACGCGCACTACGGTCACGGTGACCGGCAGCCAGCTCCACCAGATCGGCGGCCAACTGGTCGCCTTCGGCCTGGCTGGTCGGATCGCGCAGGATGTCGCCCGGCGTGGGCGGCGGAAAGCGAATCAGCTCGAAGGTCTCGACTTTCTGCGGCGTGCCGTCCTCGAAGACTTGAAAATCCGGCGGGCCGAGGCCGTCGACGAACCGGCCGTCCCGTTTCGGGTACACATCCACGTAGACGAGATTGGCGGCGCCCCGGAACACCGGCGGCCGCCGCGGGGCGGGATCCTGACGCGCGCTGACGAGGGCCGCCGCGAACAGGCCTGACGCCAGGCACACGACGACCGCGCGGCCAGAGCGACCGGCTCGAGTCATGGCATCTCCTGACGCTGGCGGAATCGAGTCTAGCGCCCCGGCGGAAAAAGCGCCAGTTGGACGTGTTCGGTCAGCCTCTCGGCGGTGAACGGCTTCTGGATGCTCAGTGGCCTGGGCATGGATAGCTCCTGGGGCCCGGTTATTCGGCAGGCGCCGCGCGTTTCGTCGGCGAATGATCGGAGGTGTAGCCGATGTGAAGCGCCGTGCTATAACTGGCCCGCACCAATATCCCCCGCCGGAGGCACGATCATGAGACAAGCAGAAGAGTCAGGACGCCGGGCCCGCGGAATCGCCGCGCTGGCGGTTAGCGTGGCCGCCGGCGTCGCCGGCGCCGTGGGTCTGCTGTTCGCGCAAACGCCCGGCCAGTCCGATCCGGGCCGGCAGGGCGGCGGGGCAGTACCCGCGCAACCCCAGGAACAGGCGCGCGGTGGCGGCCGGCGCGGTCAGGCCCCCGAGCTCCCGATCATTCCCGGCACGCCCTGGCGCATTCATGACATGGCGCGCCCGCGTCCACCGGTCGTCACGCCGGGCGCCGACGTCGGCGCCCCGCCATCGGACGCCATCGTGCTCTTCGACGGCAAGGACCTCTCGAGGTGGGCGGGCAAAGGCGGCAGCGAGCCGAAGTGGCCCATCCGGGACGGGTACATAGAGACAGGCGCGAAGACCGGCTCGATCACGACGCGCGATCGCTTCGGCAGCATCCAGCTCCACCTGGAATGGGCCACACCCTCGGTCGTCAGCGGGTCGAGCCAGGGCCGCGGAAACAGCGGTGTGATCTTCATGGGCTTGTACGAAATCCAGGTGCTCGACTCGTTCAACAACGATACGTATCCTGACGGTCAGGCCGCCTCGATCTACGGCGACTGGCCGCCGCTCGTGAACGTGGCCCGCAAGCCCGGCGAATGGCAGACCTACGACATCGTCTTCGAGGCGCCGCGGTTCAACGGCAGTACGCTCGTGTCACCGGCCTACGCCACGGTGTTCTGGAATGGCGTCATCGTGCACAACCGTCAGAAAATTGCGGGTCCCACCTCGCCGACCCAAACCGTGCACGCGTACAACAAGCCGCACGATCCGGAGTTGCCGCTGACGCTCCAGGACCACAGCAATCCGGTGCGGTACCGCAACATCTGGGTGCGGCGCCTCGCGGGGTACGACGGCCAGTAAGCCGCACGGGAGGAGACCGCGATGTTCAAGCAGATTGCTCTCGTGGTGGGCCTCGGACTGTCCGCGGGGCTGGGCGTGCTGATGGCTCAGGCCCAACTTCCGATCATTCCAGGCACGCCGTGGCGCATCCACGATATGGCCCGGCCGCGGCCGCCGGTGGTCGCGCCGGGGGCGACGGTCAGCGCACCGCCGGCAGACGCCATCATTCTGTTCAACGGCACGGACCTCTCGCGGTGGACTGGCCGGGGTGGAGGCCCCGCTGGCTGGCCGGTGCGGAACGGCTACTTCGAAACAGGCGCCGGCACTGGCTCCATCGCGACCCGGGACAGCTTCGGTGACGTGCAACTGCACCTCGAGTTCCAGATCCCCGTCGAAGGTGCGGGTACTCCGAGCCACGGTAACAGCGGCGTCATCCTCATGGGTCTGTACGAGCTCCAGATCATTGACAGCTACAACGCGGACCACTACCCGGACGGCCAGGGTGGTTCCATCTACGGCGAATGGCCGCCGCGCGTGAACCCGGCACGCAAGCCCGGCGACTGGCAGAGCTACGACATCGTCTTCGAGGCGCCCCGGTTCAATGGGTCGGCGCTCCTCGCACCGGCGTACTTCACCCTGATGTGGAACGGGGTGATCGTGCACAACCGCCAACCCGTCGCGGGGCCGACCCGGCTGTTGACCCTCCATCAGTACGCGCCTCACGCCGCCGAGCTGCCGCTCCAACTTCAGGATCACAGCCACCCCGTCAAGTTTCGTAACGTCTGGATCCGCCGCCTGACCGGCTACGAGCAGCAGAAGTAAGCAGAACGGGGCAACCTGGGTCGCCGGATTCGGCGCGGCCCCAGAACTGCACTTCACCGGCAAATCTGTAATTCGCACCGGTCCGGATTTCAGCCGGGCGGGACGGCTGCGGGGGGCGGCCAGTGGACTGGATTTTGCGTTGACGGGCCGCCGGTGCCCTGCCCCAGGAGGCGTGGGCCCGGAGCATCATGGCCAATCCCTCCCCGGCAGCCGCTGACACGCAACGACGTCCTCGTCTCCATACGCCCGGCTTCTCCGACATTCTCGGAGACCGCCTGCTGACGTTCGACAACAGTACGGCCTCATCGCTGGAGCTCCTGCGGTTCAAGCGCGAGTTCAGCGATGCGCCGGGCTTCGAGACCGCGCTGCGCAAGAGGGTCGACGAGCTCAGTCACCTCCGCCATCCGTCGGTCGGCAATGTGCGCGGCGTGGAATGGCTCGGCGCGGGCGAAGGTCTCGCGCTCGTGTCCCATCACACCGCGGGCCGCCGGCTCTCGGAGGTCCTGCAGGATGCGCGCGGCCCCGCGTTCGCGCTCGAACTCATCCGGCAACTGGCGCCGGCGCTGACCGCCATTCAGCGGCATGCGTCTGGGCTGGCGCACGGGCTGGTCACGACCGACCGCATCATCGTCACGCGCGAGGGCCGCCTCGTGCTGGTGGAGACCGCGCTCGCGTCGGCGATTGACAGCCTCCGGCTGTCCGCCCCGCGCGTGCAGGTCGACTTCGGCCTCGCGATGCCCGCCGGGGGCGAGGTCGTCGTTCTTGGCCCACGCGGCGACGTGGTCCAACTCGGCTTCATCGCATTGTCCCTGCTGCTCGGCCGCCGGCTGGATCCCGCCGTTTACCCGGGCGAGATCACGCCGTTGCTGGACGAGTACGCGCGGGAAGACCCCGCGACGTCGGCGCGCCTTCGGGAGTGGCTCGAGCGCGCGCTCCAAATCAGCGCGCAGCCGTTTGCCACCGCCGAGGAGGCGAACCGCGCATTCGACCGGCTCCCTGAGGAATCGAAACCTGCGGTCGTGACGGAGCCCGAGCTCGTCGTGCCCGCGCCCGCCGCGGGTCCGACACTGGCGCCAGCGCCAGTGTCGACACCGGCCCCGGCACCGGCGTCCGCGCCGGCACCGCCCCCCCTGGCCGTCGTCCCACCGCCGGCAGCCGTGCCCAAGGCTGCGGCGCCGTCGCGTGACGCTGCGGTCCATCAGGCGGCGATCGCCGGCTCGAGTCAGGTGTCGCGCGCCGGCAGCGTCGGCAGCGCCAGCAAGGCCATCCGCTGGGCTGTTGCTGCGTTGGCGGTGGTCTCCGTCGCGGAAGGCGTCATCATCGCGGGCCGTTGGCTCGCCGCACCTGTCGTGATCATGGGACCTCCCTCGCCGCTGGCGGATCTCGCCGGACCGGCGCCCGCACCGCTGCCGCCCGTTCTGCCGGTGCCAGTTTCGGTGCCCGTGGCCGCAGATCCCCCCGCCGCCGCCGAGACTGCTCCGGCTACGGACGCGCCCGCACCGGCAACTGCCGGACGCTTTGGCGGCGTCCGCATCACGTCGCCGGTGGAACTTCAGGTCTTCGAAGCGGGGGCCCTCGTGGGCTCGACTGCCGGTCCCATCGCCATCGCCGATGGCCGCCACGTCTTCGATCTGGTCAACGACGCGCTGGGTTATCGCGGCCGGATGACCGTGGACGTCAAAGCGGGCCAGATGGCCTCGGTGCCGGTGACGCTGCCGAACGGCCGGATCAGCATCAACGCCGCGCCCTGGGCTGAGGTGGCGATTGACGGCAAACCCGCGGGGCAGACGCCGCTGGCCAACGTATCGATTCCGATTGGCACGCACGAGGTCGTGTTCCGGCATCCGCAGTTCGGCGAACAGCGTCACACGGTGGTCGTGAAGGCCGAAGACATCACGCGCGTGAGCGCCAGCTTCCGGCCGTGACGGGACCGGGGGCGACTCGACGGGCGAGGTGCATGATGAGAACTGAACGCGTTGCAGTCGTGCTGCTGGTGGTGCTGCTGGCCGGCCTGTCGCCGGCCGCCGTGCGGGCGCAGGATCCGCTCGTCCGCGCCAAGGACTTCTACGCGGCCGCGGCCTACGAAGACGCCCTCCAGGTGCTGAACCAGCTCCAGGTCAAGGCCCCGGCCGCGGAAGTCGCGGCCTATCAGGTGTACTGCCTGCTGGCGCTGGGACGCAGCGACGAGGCCAAGGTCGCGATCGAGAGACTCGTCCGCATCGATCCGGTGTATCGCCCGTCGGAGGCCGATGCTTCGCCCCGCGTTCGCGCCTTCTTCGACCAGGTGCGCCGGCCGCTCATCCCCGACATCGTGCGGCAGACCTACGCGAAGGGAAAAGACGCGTTCTACAAGAAGGACATGCCGGCCGCCTCGGTCGCCTTCGAACGCGTCGGCCGGCTTCTTGATGACATGGACGTGTCCGAGAACGAGGAAATGACCGACCTGCGGACGCTGGCCGGCGGGTTCCGCGAACTGAGCAAGACCGCGCCGCTCCCGCCGCCCCCCACGCCGGTCGTCTCCGCGCAGCCGACAACCTCGATTGCGGGAGCGCGCCCTGTCTCACCGCTCCAGGCCCGGATCTTCGGCCCCGAGGACGCCGACGTGATCCGGCCCGTGCCGGTCGCCCGGGTCGTGCCCCGCTGGCGCCCGATCAATGCCACCGAGGAGCGGCTCGAGCTCCAGGGCACGATCGAACTCATCATCAGTGAAGCGGGCACCGTGCAGGCGACGAAGATCGTCCGCAGCATCCATCCGCGCTACGATCCGGTCCTGATCCAGGCGGCTCGCGACTGGACGTTCCGGCCCGCGATGCAGAACGGCGTGCCCGTCAAGTACCGCTACGCATTCGACGTCCGCCTCGGCGGCACCGGACAGTAGCAGCCACGCGCCCGCCTCTCCTGCGGTCACCAATTGACGCGCCGCTCGGCGCTCGGTCTTGCAAAAGCCCGTCGGTACGGGCATCCTTCCGCAGCCCGACCCACGTTTGATAGCCTCCAGTCAGTGCATCCCGGAGTTCGACGACCCATGAAGATCACCCGCACCGTGCTGTTCGTCCTGACGCTGGCTGCCGCCTCGACACTGGCCCAGCAGGCCCAGGAGCGGCCGGCCGACGTGCCCACGCTCGCGCCGAGCGGCCCGCTCACCGCAACGCCCGAGGCCACGAAGGAGATGCTGGCGGGAGTGAAGACGCCGGACGGGTTCCGCCTCGACGTCTTCGCGGCCCCGCCGGAAGTGAACTACCCCACCTGCATCACGGCAACGCTGACCGGTGAGGTCTTCGTCTGCGTGGACCGCAACAGCTCGCTGCAGGCGGCGCCGGATATGGGCAGCGTGCTGCGCCTGGTCGACAAGGACGGCGACGGGCGCGCCGAAACCTATACGATCTTCGCGAAGATGGACAGCCCGCGCGGGGCGGCCTTCGACGGGCGGACGCTGTACGTCGTCCATCCACCGAACGTTACGGCGTACCGGGACACGAACGGTGACGGCATCTCCGACGACTCACGCACGCTTATTCGCGGCCTCGGCTTCGACCTGACCTTCCGCGGCGCCGACCACACGACCAACGGCGTCACGCTCGGCATCGACGGCTGGCTCTACATCGCCGTGGGCGACTACGGCTTCGTCAAGGCCGTGGGCGCCGACGGCCGCGAGGCCCAGATGCGCGGCGGCGGTCACGTGCGGGTGCGCACCGACGGGTCCGACCTCGAGATCTACTCGCGCGGCACGCGCAACGACTACGATGTGGCGGTCGATCCGTACTTGAACCTGTTCGCTCGCGGCAACACCAACGACGGCGGCGGCTGGGACGTGCGGCTGAATCACTTCGTGGCCGGCGGCGTCTACGGCTACCCCTCGCTCTTCCGCAACTTCGGTGACGAAGTCATCCCACCGCTGGCCGACTACGGCGGTGGCTCGGGCGCCGGCGCGCTCTATGTCCAGGACCCGGGGCTCCCGGCGCCGTATGGCGACACGCTCTACACCGCGGACTGGGGCACGAGCCACATCTACCGGCATCCCCTCAAGCCCAAGGGCGCGACCTTCACCGCCGGCCAGGAGATCTTTCTGGGCATCCAGCGGCCGACGGATCTGACGATTGACGGCGCCTCGCGGATGTTCGTCGCGAGCTGGCGGGGCGGGCAGTACCGCTACCAGGGGGAGCAGATCGGTTACATTGCGCGGCTCACCCACACGACGGCCAAGCCCTCACAGATTCCGGACCTGGCCGCGGCCGATGACGCGCGGCTCGTGGATCTGGTCGCCTCCGGCAACCACGTCCATCGTCTCTACGCCCAGCAGGAACTCCTGCGACGCGGGCGGACGCCGGCGCGGGTGTCACTCGTCGCGCAGCGCGTGCTCGGGGCCGGGAGTGTTGCGTCGCGCGTGGCGGCGATTTTCACGCTCAAGCAGCTGGCGGGCACGGACGCCCACGCGACGCTCCTCAAGGCCGCCAGCGATCCCGCGGTGCGCGCGTTCGCGCTCCGCGCCCTGACGGATCGGCCGCGGGAGGTGACGACCGTCCCGAGCCAGCCCTTCGTGGGCGCGCTGTCCGACAAGGATCCGCGCGTGCAGCTGGAAGGGATCAACGGCCTCCGCCGGCTGGGCGCCGTCGGCGCCGCGGCCTCGATCCTGCCGCTGACCTCGAGCGCGGACCCCGTCCTCCCCCACACCGCCGTCGAGGCGCTCGTGGCCCTCCGCGCCACGGACGCCGCGCTGCGCGTCGTCGCGACGGGAACGCCCGCCGCCGCCAAGGGCGCCCTCCGCGTGCTGCAGCGGCTGCACGACGCGCCAACCGTCACCGGCTTGATCCAGGCGCTTGGCCAGAGCAAGTCGACCGAGGTGCGCACCGGCATTCTCCAGGCGCTCGCGCGGCTCTATCACCGTGACGGTGTGTGGCGCGGCACGACGCCCGAGTGGTGGGGCACGCGGCCCGACACGACGGGCCCCTACTACGACCCGGTGAGCTGGGAAGAGAGCCCGCGGATCGCAGCCGTGCTGCAGAACGCCGTGACCCGACAGGCCGGCTCGGTGAACACGACGACGTTCCTGCGCGACCTCGAGCGCAACCGTCTCCTGCCGCCCGGCGGCCAGGACCTGCTCGCCGCGATGATGGCGGCCAAGGATCCCGCGCTCGGCGAGGTCACCGAGGCCATGATGGGGGATCTCCGGCTGGATCCCGCCACGGTGCCGCTGCTCGACCGGCTGACGAAGCAGAGCCCCGCGTATCACGGGCCGGTGGTCAAGATCATCGCGGCCGGCGGGGCGCTCACTGCCGAGTCGGCCGACATCCTCCAGCGCGTAGCCGTCAACGCGAAAGGCCCCGCGGACGTGCGGGCCTCGGCACTGAACGCCCTGGCCACGGCGGGCGGGCCCGAGGCGCGCAGCCGCGCGGTCGACGCATTCGCGAGCCTCAACCCGGGCCCCGGGCTCGACCCGGCGCTCGACCGCGCCTGGCGTCAATATGTGAGCTCGACCTCGCACGCCGAGCAGGTCAACACGTTCATCGGGCTCGCCACGTCCAACGATCGGTCGCGGCAGGTGCTGGGCTATGCCGTGTTGCTGCAACTCGCCATCGAGCCGCCCGCTGGGCGAGGCGGTGGCCGCGGGGCACAGGGCGCGGCGCCCGGCCGCGGCGGGGCCGCGG
>CAZFAT010000311.1:0-17075 GCA_964517075.1 uncultured Solibacteraceae bacterium | reverse complement strand
ATCGTCTCGGCCGGCGACACATAGGCGTTGTGGTTGGGCAGCCAGAGGTTCACGTTCCGGGCCCCGTCGGTCAGGTTGCTGTTCGCTTCCATCGTCTGACCGTTGGTCGTGTAGGTGATCGTGCGGGTCACCTGCAGGGTCTCGGTGTTGGGCGTGCTCAGGTCCGGCTCGGTGCCGGGGACCAGGACGACCAGCGCCTGATAGTTGCGGAAGGCGTTCAGCGGCAGGCTGGTAATCTGCACCGAGTCGAGCTTGGTCGACGTGTCCGCCTTGTCGGTCTGCAGCAGCACCGAGTCCGACGTCACGTTGACGACGTCGGTGACCGTGCCGGCCTGCAGCTGGGTATCCACGCGGGCGATGTCGCCCTGCCGGAGGTTCACGCCGGCCCGTTCAAAGGCTTTGAAGTTCGTCCCCATGCTGATCCGGACCGTGTAGGTCCCCGGCTGCACGTTGACGATCGTGTACTCACCCTGACTGTTGGTGACCGTTTCGCGCTTCAGGCCGTTGGCCGTGTTCGTGATCAGCACATGGGCGCCCGGCACGCGATACCCCTGCGGATCCGTCACGGTTCCGACGACACTGCCATACAGTACCTGCGCCCCGGCGGGCGTAATCGACAGGCCCACAGCCACGGCTGCCAGACCTGCGACGAGTAGACAAGTCCTTGCCCACTGTCGAGTCGACTTCGTCATCCCACGCCTCCCTTATCCCAGACCACGACAGGGCGGGCCGTCACGAAGCGGACGGCCGGATTCGATGTCTCTGGCCCAGAATCCCTTGCGTCCCTGCCCATGAGTCCGGAATGTGGCGTCAGGATAGCAGAAAGTGAGAGTTGGGAGATAGTAAAGATAGCTATAGGAGGCCGGTGGGTTAGCTGAAGCCCCCCATGGCCCGGGGGGCTGCCCCTTCGGGGAGTCGAGCGGAGACGCCTGCTACTGCGTGCCCGACCCAGCGGGCATCAACGCTGACAGTTCGTTGTTGGTCCAGGGCCTGGGCCGGCTGCCGGTGGCGGCTCGCAGCTTGGCGACCTGGGCCGGATCCACAGCCGAGCCCCCCTGACCCCATTCCCGCCGGACGTAGGTGAGGACCGCGGCCACGTCCGCGTCGCTCAGTACTCCGCCGAGCGGGGGCATCAGGCCGACGTCCCCCTCCTTACCGTTCATCAGAATCCGCACCGGAATATCGGGGGTGGCGAGGAGGAAATCCGAACCGACCAGGCTGGCCGCCAGCCGCTCCTGGCCGCGGCCATCCGGCTGGTGGCAGTTCTGGCAGATGTTCCGATAGATTTCCCGGCCCGCCTCGAAGCGTGCCATTTCCGCCGGCGTCAGCGGTGCGCTGGCCGCTGGAGCGCCCGGCTTGCCCGGCCAGTTCACTCGGGCGAGCACCGCGGCGGCGCGCGTCGCCAGCTCGTCCTTGCCCGTGGCCAGCGTGGCGAACGCGGCGGGCTGCCGGCCGAGCGTGACACCAGCACCCCCGCCGCCGCCCCGGCCGCCCCCGCGACCGCCTCCGCCGCGCGCGCGGCCGGCTGCCTGAGCGGGCGCCGGGTCCCGAAACGCGTACGCGCCGCCCGGGCCCGCCCGTCCCCCAGGACAGGTCGGGCAGGGCAGCGGGGTTGCCGTCGCGGCCGACGCGCCCCCGCCGCGGCGCGTGGGAGGCGCCGGCATCGCCCGACCCAGAAGGGCGACCTCCGCCCCGCGGAGGAGGGCCGATCGCTGCCACGCCGGACGAGTGGGATCGGCGACGCGCGCCAGCAGGCTCTGCACCGCCGCGTCTTGACCGCCGCGTACCACAAGATTGGCCAGCATGGTGAGCGCGTCCGCGCGTTGCGGTGTCTCAGCGTTCGCGCCGCCCAGCATCTTCTCGATGGTGGCGAGCTCGCCGCCACGCAGGCCGCTGAGGGCGGCGTCCATGACCACCGGATCGCTGGCCGATCGCTCGAGCAGGCTGACGATGGCGCCCTCACGCACGCCCGGTGGCAGTGCGCCGAGTGACGCCGCGAGCTGCTGCCGCACCGACCAGTCGGGGTCGCTCACTTTCGCGATCACCGCGGCGTGCACGGCATGATTCGGCTCGCTCAGCCATCGTTCAGCGATCCGGATCGCGGCCACGCGGACATCGCGAGCCGGATCGTTCAACGCCGCCGTGACGACCGCCGGGTCGATCCGGTCGATGCCATCGAGCGTCCAGAGGGCGTGCACGCGCGTCCGCCAGTCAGGCGCGCTGCGCGCGAGCGCGGCGAGCGAGCGCGACACCGTCGCGACGATGGGAGCATTCCAGGTGCCGGCACGCTCAACGATCAGTCGCTGGGCGGTGTCGCGGCGCCAGCCGTTGGCATGCGACAGGGCTGCGACGAGATCCGTGGGCGTGGCGGCGGCAAACGGGCGGGTGCCATCGCGCTTCGTGGTCTCGTGCACGACGCGATAGATCCGGCCGAGACCGGTCGGCCGATCGAGCTTCCGTTCGATGATGTGGTTGCGGAGGTACACCGACGTGGAGGAGCGGTCCTGGATGATGCCGCGGTAGAAATCCACGATGTACATGGTGCCGTCGGGCGCGTCGGTGATGTACACCGGCCGGAAGCGTTCGTCGGTGGACGCCAGGAATTCCCCCTGCTCGTACGCCTTGCGCGCGCGCAGCGTCGTGCCGTCGTCTTCGAGGACGATCCGGCCCACGAGATTGGCGGCCGGTTCGGCCACGAACGCATTGCCGTACAGCTCCGCGGGCAGACGATCGCCGCGATAGATCCAGGGCGCGCAGACGGACGTGAACCGCAGCAGCGTGCCGTCCGGCCGGTCGATGCCCACCTGGTAGGCGCGATTCGTCCCGGGGTTGGGGCGGACCGGCCAGACGATGTTGACGGCGTTGGCATCGTCGCGCAGCGCCTCGTAGCTGCCGCGCGTGCGCTGGAGCAGCGGGTTGCGCGCGTAATACGGCGTGGGCACGAAGTCGACGTGCAGCGCGGACTCGTTCGTGTTGCGATAGATCCGGCCGCCATCGTCCTGGCTGACGCCCCATTCGCCGCGCGAGGGGACGCGCCGGACCTCGAACGCGCCGTTCTTGCGGCGCACCACGACCTCGGCGGACGCCGTGTGCATCCAGTTGTCCATGGCCCAGAGCACGCCGTTGGCGTTGCCTTCGACGCTGCCGCGCAGCCGGCCGAACGAGGTCGTCACCACCTCCCGCTCGTCCACCTGGAGATCGCCGTTCGTGTCGCGCATCCACCACAGCGTGCCTGGTTCGCCGACGAGCACGCCGTCCTCGAGCACCTTGAGCGCGCGGGGCAGGATGAGGCGGTCAGCAAAGACGGTCCGCTTGTCCATCCGGCCGTCCTGGTCGGTGTCCTCGACGACGACGACGCGGCCGATCGGTTCGAGGAGCGGTTCTTCGGTGTCGAGATCGCGCACGAAGCCGGTCATCTCGGTGACCCACAGACGGCCCTGCAGATCCCAGTCCATGATCGTCGGATCCTGCACCAGTGGCTCGCTCGCGACGAGTTCCAGCCGGTAGCCCGGCGGCATGAAGAAGGTCTTCAGCGCTTCCTCGGGGGGCAGCACGGGCGACTCGTTCGAGACCGGTTGCAGGCCAGGCGGCCACGGCCGGTTGACGGGCGAGCTTTGGCCGCGACCCGCGACGCCGGCGGTCGTTAGGATCAGAAGGACGGAGCTGAATCGCCAGAAGGCCATTGGAGGATCCCCGGAGAAAAGCGAGTGAGGGCGAAGAATATCAGGAGCGCCGGATGGCGCGTCGGGCCGCTGACGTTGGAGTTCGTTGCTGTGCGCTGGAGCCCGTTCGTGGGAGCGCGCGGTGCGCGCGCTCCCACGGCGAATCGCTACTGACTGAAGGACGCGTAGTCCTGATCGAGCCGCGCCTTGTCGACTTTGCCCGCGTAGACGGCCACGCGGAAGCGCATGTTCAGACGCTGGCCGACGGCGACCTCGGTCACACGTTCCGGCGCCTTCGGGTCGTAGCCGCGGCGTCCGAACGGATTGACCGCGAACAGGCCGTAGGCGCGGGCATGCCAGTAGGGCGGCGAGTTGAGCCCCTTCGGATGCGCCAGGATGGAGATCGTCACGTCCTTCGGACCGCCCGCGTCGGTCACCGTGCCGCGGAGAGCGACCCAGGGGCTCGCCTTGCCCCAGACGTTGGCCTCGGTCTCTGCGCCCGACGCGTTGATGTACCGGCCGGTGCCGCCCTTCTGTTCCTTGAGCATGTCATTCACACGAAAGGCGAAGGCGCCTTCCTTGGTGTCGCCCATCTTCACGGCCACGCGTGGCGCGTGCAGCGTGATGTCGTGGTCCATCCAGTACACCGTCGCATCGCCGCCGAAGGTGACGCGCTTGGTCTCTTCGAAGACGACCTGTCCGTCGCCGCCCTTCCACAGCAGATCCGAGATGAGGGTCGATCCCTCGATCCGCGCCGCGGTCTGTTCGATCCGTGGCCCCTTGCCGCCCGACGCGGCCCAGAAGTTGTTCCCGTTGGTCTCGTCGTAGGTGAACGCCAAGGACGTGTGATGAGGATGGTCGGCCGACTCGCCCGGGATGCCCGCCACCATGGGGTACTCACGGTTGACGCGCACGCCGTTCGGACTCATCACGGGATAGAACGCAGGCTTGTGGTAGAACGCCTCGCCATAGGCGTAATTCGTGAAGTGTTTGCCGCCAATGGTGACGACGTACTGCTTGGCGGGCGCCTGGTGGCGAATGACCACGGCCGTCGCCTGAGGCGCGGGCGCCTGCGGGGCCGTGGAGACGACCGCGCCGCCAAGGGCGACGAGGGCGGAGAGCGCGAGCGTGCGGGACGTCATGCGGACAACTCCTTCTCCGGGGAACGTGCGGCGGGCCCGGACGCGAGCGCGCGGCACTTAATCATGTAGGCGAGACTCTCGCGGGCGATCGTTTCGGGATCCGGCGTGAAGTCGAACACCTCGACCGACACCCACCGATCGTAACGGGCCGCGGCCAGGGCGCGAAAGATCGGGACGAAATCGGTCGGCCCGGCGCCCGGGCCCCGCAGGTTGGTGTCGTTGACGTGAAAGTGCCCGGCCCCGCCGGCGTAGCGTGCGATCAGCTCGGGCACCGGGGTGGGCTCGCTCGACATGGCCTTCACGTCGAGGTGGAGGACGAACTGCGGGTGCCCGACGGCCTCCACGAGCGCCGCGCCCTCGGCGCACGTCGTGATGAAGTTGGTTTCGGCCGTCGTCAGCGGCTCCATGCAGATCGTGACGCCGCAGGCGGCCACCGCGGGCAGGGCGTCGCGGAACGCGTCGGCCGCCCAGCGGAAGGCGTCAGCCGCCGCGACCTCGGGCGGATACGACCGCTGCATAGGCGATCCGAACACCATGATCGATCCGCCCAGGTCGCGGCAGGCCTCGGCGAGCGCGACGATATACGCGGTGGTGCGCTGGCGCACGCCGGCATCGGGCGACGTGAGGTGGAAGCCCGCCGTCTTGGCGAGCAGCCAGTGGAGGCCGAGGATGTCCACGCCGGCGTCAGTCGCCATGCGGCGGAGTTCCGCACGCCGGGCCGGCGTGACGTCCGTGATCCGGGGGGCGAGGGTGAACGGGGCGACCTCGAGCCCCTCGTAGCCGGTGTCCTTGACGAGCCGGCAGACGCGGTCGAACGCCCAGCCCTCGAACAGTTCGTTGCAGATGGCGAACTTCACCGCGCGTCTCCCTTCGGCGCGGACCCGCCGCTATCTGGCCCGCTGGGCTTCGTAAACGACCTTGCCGTCCACGATGGTCACGAACGCCTTGATGTCCTTGATCTGATCCTCGGGCATCTTCAGGTAGTCGTGCGTGAGAATCGCGACGTCCGCGAGCTTGCCGACTTCGAGCGAGCCCTTCTTGGTTTCCTCGAAGCCGAGGTAGGCGGCGTTGATCGTCGTCATGCGCAGCGCGTCCTCGCGCGAAATGCGCTCGTCAGGCCCGATGAGCTGGCCGCTGTCGGTCTTGCGGGTAATCGTCGCCTGCATCGCGAGCAGCGGGTGGTACGGATTCAGCGAACCGACGGGATCGAAGCCCTGCATGTGGTCCGCGTTGAGCGCAACCGTCACCCCCGCGTCCTTCCAGGTCTTCACGCCAATGAAGGTGTTCAGGTACTTCGGCCCGAGGGCCTTCAGCAGCGCGTCGCCGTCCTTGTAGAACCACATCGGCTGTGTGTCGACGACCGCGCCCAGCTGGACCATCCGCTTCGCCGTGCCCGGGTCGGCGAAGTACGCATGGATGAAGTTGTAACGGCGCTTGATGATGTCCGTCTCCTTGCTGGCCGCCTCGATGGCATTGAGCACGATGTCCACGCCGCGGTTGCCCGTGACGTGCGACGACAACTGCCAGCCGAGGCGGGTGCCGACCTTCATGTAGTTCCGGACGCCTTCCTCATTGAGCCCGGCCCCGCGGCCGAACTCGCCGGCGTAGGTCGGGTCTGTGATGCCATAGAGTTCGTGCGACGTCGCGGGATACGGCTCGCGCATGACGGACGTGCCGTAGAGCGTGCCGCCGTCGATCCCGATCTTGAGGGGACCCACGCGGACCCAGTCGTCGCCCTGGTCGTACTTGACGGGCAGCGCCTGAAGGATGCGTTCCACGCCCGCTTCCGAGTTGTCGCCCAGACCGGTCCGCACGGTGATTCTGGCCCGCACGGGCAGGCGCCCTTGTTTACGCAGCTCGTTGTAGTCGTTGAACGCGTCCCCGCGCTGGCTGCTGCGCTCGGTGATGCTGGTGATGCCGACCTCGTTGTAGCGCTTCATCAGCGCCGCGAGGCTGTCCAGGTATTGCGCTTCCGTGACCGGGCGCGAGGGAATCTTCAGCAGCGACTGGCAGCTCTCCATCTTGCCGATGAACTCGCCGGCGGGCGTGAAGTGGAGCGTGCAGCCCTTCGGCGCGACGGTCGCCTTGGTGATGCCCGCCGCCTTGATGGCCGCGTTGTTCAGGATCTGGATGTTCCGGTTGGCATACTGCCAGGTGTAGACCGTCGGGATGGTGGGCGCCGCCTCGTCGAGGTCCGCCTTGTTCGGCAGGCGGCCTTCCCGGATGCGCGTGACGTCCACGCGCGGCAACTGCACCCACCCGCCCGGCCCGACCTGCTTGGCACGGGCGCGGACCCAATCCTTGATTTCCCCGATCGAGTTGAGCTGAATGAAGGGCTGCGAGACCTCGCCACGCGACGCGCCGGTGGCGTGCACGTGCGTCTCGTTGAACCCGGGGACCACGCTGCGGCCGCCCGCGTCAAGGATCCGCGTGCTCGGTCCGGCCAGCTTCCGGATCTGGTCGTTGGTGCCAACGGCCGCGATCGTGTTGCCGCGAATCGCCACGGCTTCGGCGCGGGTGTTCTTCGCGTCCACGGTCAGCACCTGACCGTTGACGATGATCAGGTCAGCCGGCGGCTGCTGTTCGGCTCCCGCGGCGCATCCGGCGCTGACCAGGCCAATGACGGCACAGAGTCCACGAAATCGCAGTCGCATTGGCATCGCTCCTCGTCAGTTCGGATGGCGTGACGGCCGCCGCCCGGCCGACACCGGGCGCATCAGGCAGGCCGCCAGATGAGGTTGGAGAATAACCCTACTTGACCTCTCGGATCCAGATGTTCCGGAAACTGATCGGCGGGCTGGGGTCGCCGTGCGATTGCAGTTTGATCGGCGTCGGGCCGTGGGCCTTGTAGACGGGCTGGCCGATGTAGAGCGTGGGGCCCTTCAGCGCCACATGGTTCTGGATGAGCGCGCCGTTGTGAAACGCCGTGAGATACGCCGGTGTCCGGACGGTGCCGTCGGCGTTGAACGTCGGGGCGGTCCAGATGACATCGTACGATTGCCATTCACCCGGGGGCCGGCTGGCGTTCACGAGCGGCGGGGACTGCTTGTAGACCGCCCCGGCCTGCCCGTTGACGTACGTCTTGTTGTTGTACGAGTCGAGAATCTGCAGCTCGTAGCCCGCATCGCCGGGCCCAGGCGAGGCGAGAAACAAGCCGCTATTGCCCCGCGCCTGGTCGGTACCCGTGATGTTGGCGGGGATTCGGTACTCGAGGTGCAGCTGGTAGTTCGTGAAACTGCGCTTCGTCTCGATGTTGCCGGACTTGTTCGCCTTGTTCACGGTGAGGACGCCATCGGCCACGGTCCAGCCGGCGGGGGCCTTGTCGCGCGAGTTGACCCACTCGTCGAGATTCCGGCCGTTGAAGAGCACGACGGCGTCGGCCGGTGGCGCGGCGTCGGTCGATCCGGCGGCGACGATGGGCGGCACTGGTTCCCAGACTTCCGTGTCGGCCGGGCGGGGCTTGGCCGTGCTGCCGCCTTGCCGTCCGGCGGCGTCCTGCCCCGTCAAAGGGGCGCTGGCGGCCAGCGCGCTCGCCAGCGCGCACGCCACCGTCGTGAGAGCCGCTCGTCGCATCATGAACCTCGTCGGGAAGCGGCCGGCGAGGCGCCGGGCCGCACGTCCACGCATCTTGGCGGCGGTGGCCGCGCCTGTCAAGACACGCCGTCGACGTCAGCGAGATCCCGTCTGGCATTCTGGAAAAGCTCCGCGACATGTGAGACGCTCGGGCATGCGGCGACGCTCGGCGGCCCTCGGACTGGCGGCGGTCCTGCTCCTGACGCTGCCGCTCTCGGCACAGCGGGGTGGACGGTTCGGCGGCTTCGGTTTCCGGGGCGAGTCCATCACGACCCCTTACGACGGCCGCCTGACCTTCACGCGCATCCGCTACGACGGCAGCTTCGGCCGCGGCAGCTCGTCGTGGAACCACGACTACCCGCAGGCGGACCGCCACCTGCCGCTGATCCTGGACGAGTTGACCACCATCCGGACGAATCTCGAGGCGAGCAACATCCTCGATCTCGAGGATCCGGCCATCTTCCTCAATCCGATCCTCTACATCTGGGAGCCCGGCTACTGGGACATCAGCGAGCGAGGCGCCGTGAACCTCGGGAATTACATGCGCAAGGGCGGGTTCGTGATCTTTGATGACTTCGAAGCCGATCACTGGGTGAACTTCGAGGCCCAGTTCCGCCGGGCGCTGCCGGACGCCGAGTTCATCCCGCTCGATCTCTCACATCCGATCTATCACGTCTTCTTCGACATCACTCAGCTCAAGCTCCCGCACCCCAGCGAGAACGTCGTCCCGGGCTACTACGCGGTGTACGAACACAACGATCCGCAGGGACGAATGATGGCGCTCGTCAACCACAACGCCGACATCGCCGAGTACTGGGAGTGGTCGGGGACGGGCTATTTTGCCGTGAACGTGACGAACGACGCCTACAAGCTCGGCGTCAACTACTTCGTCTACGCCTTGACGCACTAGCGCGGAAACTCTGACCGCCGACGGCTGACGTCACGCCCGGTTCAGGCCGCGTGATTCTCTCCATCATCTGTCTGACGGCGGCGTCCGACTGTTCCCGGGATGGGAAGCAGAAGCCCGTGCGGCTGGTGAGCTTTCCCGCCGGTTGGGGAGTCATCCCCGGCCCGACCTGGCGCGCCAGGCCGCGATGTACTCCCGGGCAAAGGCTTCGAGGTGCGGCGACTGGGTGAGGCCGACCTTGCGGGCTTCCTCGAGCGCGGCGTCCCACGTCCAGCCGTCGCGCACGACGCGGCGAATCAGCCAGAAAGCGCCGACCCGGATCGCCGCCGTGCAGTGAATGAACACGGGGCGATTGGCCGGGTCGTCGGTGAGTTTCAGGAACTCGTCCACCTGATCCGGCCGCGGCGCCGTGTAGACGACCGGAATGTTGAAGTACCGGAGGCCGGCGGCCGCAGCCGCCTGCTGTTCTTCGTCGGCGCGATGTTCGCCGGGCGTGCGCAGGTTGAGGACACTCCTGACGCCCTGGACTTTCAGCTCGGCGAAGTGTTCGGGTCGGGGCTGGCCGCCGGTGCAGAACTCGGTCGTGACCTGGAGGAAGTTGCGAATGGGGGCGGCGGGTGCGGCTGGGGGCTGCTGCGCGCCGACGGTGACGCCCCACAGAATCAGGAGTGAACCAAAAAGGGTGGATCGGGCAGACATGGGCGGATCCTTTCAGCGCACGGCATCCGACGGTTGTTCAGTCTGTTGTGCGGCAAGCCGGTACACGCCCGGCGCCAGCATCGTTGCGTAGCCCTCCGCGACCAGCGACCGGTTGCCTCGTCCGGCGTCCGGTCGCGGGAGGCCCGTCACCCTGGCCATCTCGCCGCGGATCGTCAGGCCGGCGCGCGCGAGAAACGCGCGGGCGATCTCGCGCAGGGCGGTGTCGTGGCTGACTCGACGCCGCAAGGCATCGGGGAAGCGCCCGACGGCCAGCGTCCAGATATAGGTGAACGTCGGGTCGTACACGACGTCGCTCGGCACGACGAGCATGACTGCCTGCAGTTCGTCGAGGGCTTTCGTGAACGCGGCGCGATCGCGGATCCCCGACTCGTGCCGCAGATCCGCCGTGCCCATCTCCCACTCGCGGCGAAGCACTTTCAGGATCGCCTGCGCGCGCCGGCTGAGACGCGCCGGTTCGTCCGCCCGCCGCAGGCCCCAGACCGCGCGGAAGTGCGAAATCATGCGCGGCGCGAGGAACATCGACTTGCCGCGGGCCAGCTTGGCGTAGTACACCCGGCCGCGTCGAATCAGTTCGTCCTTCAGGTGCCAGGTGAGGGATGTCTCGGGATCCTTCTGGATGTGGCGGGGCAGCACCGCGTCGCGGCGTCCGCACACCGCCACGAAGAGCGACGGTCCTGGCCGCCGGGCGTCCGTCAGGCACGCGGCAAAGCCCACGGCCTCGATGAACCGCTCCGCGTCGGCCACCGTCCCGACCTGGCGCGCCGCGTCACGGCACCACCGGTCGTCGCGGTACTCCTCAATCTCCGGGGGGATGTGCAGCACACTCATGAGCGAGGGAATGGGCCGCGGTGGGATCGAACCACCGACCCTCTGGTTAAAAGCCAGGTGCTCTACCACTGAGCTAGCGGCCCGCAAGGAGGAATCGTATCAAGTTAGTAAGAAGCCAGAAGTTAGAAGTCAGAACATCCGGCGGCGACGTCAGATGATGCGTTTGCCCAGCGCCGAGAGCGCGAGTTCGGCGCCGAGATTGGCGGTCTGGTTCTGCACGTCGAGAATCGGGTTGATTTCGACCAAGTCGAGCGCCAGCAGGCGGCCGGAGTCGGCGATCAGTTCCATCACCATGTGCGCCTCGCGATAGTCGAGCCCGCCCTTGACCGGCGTGCCGACCCCGGGCGCGATCGCCGGATCGCAGACGTCGAGATCCGCCGACACGTGCACGCCGAGGGTGTTCCGGCCGGCAATGGCCAGCGCGCGCTTCATCACGGCGGCGATGCCGTGCCGGTCGATGTCCTTCATCGTGAACAGGTGAACGTGCGAGTCGCGGATGCGCTCCTTCTCGAGATCGTCGAGGTTGCGCACGCCGAGGATGACGGTCTTCTCCGGCCGCACGGCCGGCGATCGGCGGCCGATCTGGGCGAGCTCCGCCGGCTCACCACCGAGCAGCGCCGCGAGGGGCATGCCGTGGACGTTCCCGCTCGTGGTCGTCGCGGGCGTGTTCATGTCGCCGTGGGCATCCACCCAGATCAACCCGAGGGTCCGGCCCCGGGCGGCCGCGAAGTCCGCGGAGGCCGCCACCGACCCGGCCGCCAGGGAGTGATCGCCCCCGAGCACGATCGGGAGGGCCCCGGCCTCGTGCGCCTCCATCACTTGCTGATAGAGGCGCTGACACACCCGGGCAATCTCGCGGATGTACTTCTTGCGCGGATCGCGGGCCGTCCTGGTCTCCGGGATGGGCGTCACCAGGTCCCCCCGGTCCACGACCACGCAGCCCATCGCCGCCAGTCGCTCGCCCAGGCCCGCGATGCGCACCGCCGACGGCCCCATGTCCACACCGCGCCGGCCACCCCCCAGGTCGAGCGGCACTCCCAATACGTGTACTGTTCGAGCGGACGGGCTCACAGCGTCGAGATTATGGCAGTACACCCCGGGGGACCGCGGGGCATCGGGTGTCCTCCGTGCTAGGATGAGCCCGCCGATATCTCGCTGCCTTGACGGTGGTTCCATGGCCTCGGGCGGGCGACCTAGCCGGCGGGAGGCTGCGTGTCGCCCATCTTTGTCCGGCCCGTCCGAGAACAGCTCGAGCACGACCGCCTGATCCGGCACCTCCTAGCCAAGTACAAGAAGAAGTTCGAAGTCGCGGTCAACATGGGCGACGAACAAGCCGCGCCGGTGAAGATTGGGCCCAGGAACTTCTTTCCAGACCTCGTCCTGACGGTCGACCGCAAGCTGGCCGGCGTCGTCGAGGTCGAAACGGGCGAGTCGGTCAATAACCTCGAGGCAATGGCGCAGTGGGTTCACTTCGCCAGGGCGAAGGTGCCGTTCCATCTCTATGTGCCGGTCGCGGTCTACGACGCCGCTCGTCGGCTCTGCGACGCCCACCAGGCACGGGTGACCGAGATCTGGACGTACCGTGCCGCGGCCGACGGCTTCGACCTCGTCCGAATCCATGTCGATGCGGCGGCGGCGACGGCGAGGGCACCGGTCGCGAAAGCTCCCGCCGCGAGGCCGCCGGCTGAAAGGGCGCCGGCGAAGCCGGCGAAACCAGCCAAGGCGAAAGCCGTCGCGCGCCCAGTCCCCGTGAAGGCCTGGAAGAAGACCGCGGCTCGTCCGACGGCCGCGAAACGCCCGGTCACGCGCCCGAAGCGGAAGTAACAGGCGCGTGCCTTTTCTTCGCTATACGCGCGACCGGCGGGGTTACGAAACCACGTATTTGATGCACGGCTATCGGCCGGCGCAAGGGGCCGGCCAGACGCGCGTGCTGTATCTGTTCCGGTCGCCCGCGCACGTGAAGGTCGGCCGCCGCGCGCTCGACGAGGAAGCGCGCGAAGCCCTCGAGCACACCCACCCGGACCTGAGTTTCGACTGGGCTGCCCTCGGGCGGGAGCCGGCGCCACACCACGTCGAAGAGCGGGATCGCCAGGTCCGCAATGGTCGGGGCCGAAGTGCCCAGCGGCCCCAGCCGCCCCGGACGCCGCCTCGGGCTGCGCGGGCCGCCGACGCGAGCGTGCTCGGCCGGACCCTGGGTGCGGCGGAGGCCGCCCGGCTACGGGAGCGCTACGGCGAGCTGGTCCGGCGGATTGCCCGGCGCGCACCCACGCCCGAGGAGCGCGACCGACTGACCGAGCGCGCTCAGCGTCTGAATCCTGACGATTGGGCCGATGAGGCCGCCGTCCGGGCGGCCGCGCCGACGATCGAGGCGGCCTGGGACCCGATTCGGCGGGAGTTGCCGTCGCGCCGGTGGGGGAGTCGGCGTCAGTCTCCGCCGGGCGCCGAGGCTGAGGACGCGGCATCTGCGATAATTGACCGCAGAAGTGGAGAGGCCAATGCAACGGAGGATGACCGCCAAGTGGCTGGGCCTGACAGCGGCGCCCGTGCTCCTGGCGACGGCGATCCTGTCGGGGGAGGGTCAGGCGCCCCAGCAGGGGACCGTTTTCCGGGCGGCGAGTAATACCGTCACGTCCGATGTCATCGTTCGCGATCGGCAGGGCCGGTTCGTGCCGGACCTGCGCGTCGATGAGTTCAAGCTCTTCGAGGATGGCGTCGAGCAGCGCATCACCAACTTCTACACGGTGGTTGGTGGCCGCGCGATCAGCGGCCTCGTCGCCGCCGCGCCCACCGCCGCGCCGAGTTCCGGAGGCCTGATCTTGCCGCGTTCTCGGGCGCCCGACACGTCGGGTCGCATCTTCATCATCTTCATCGACGACCTGCACCTCCAGCCGCGCGATACCCCGCGCGTGCGCAACGTGCTGGAGATGGTGCGCGACACACTCGTTCACGAGAACGATCTGGTCGGCTTCGTGTCGTCAGGCAAGTCGTCGATCGAGATCAACCCGACCTACGACTACAACCACCGCCGCTTCAACGAGGCCATCTCGAAAACCATCGGCGGCGCGCAGTCGCTGGCCGAGACGCTGGACTCCCTCGACAATCCCTCGGGCCCACCGGAACTCCGATTCAACACCCACGTTGCGTTTCAGACGGCGTACAAGATTCTCAACCAGGCTGCGAACATCACGAACCGCCGCAAGGCCTTCATCTACGTGAGCAGCGGCTACGACTTCGACCCGTTCAAGGACGAGCGTCTCAAGATTGCCATTAACCGCTACAGTGGCGGGTTGACGAAGGACGCCAACGGCGACGGCGAGATTGACGACGAAGAAGAGGAGCAGCGGCTACCGCACGAGTCGCTGACCGATGATGCGGCGCGTGCCGCCACGCTGTTCGCGGAGGCCGACCTCGTCTCGGAGATGGCCGAGCTGATTCGCGTGGCCAACCGCGCCAACACGACGTTCTATACCGTGGACCCGCGCGGGCTCGTGGTTCACGACGACATCTCGATCAATCGCACTCTGGCCTATAACGAGTGGCGCAGCCACATCAGCTCGCAGCTCAACTCCCTGCGGGCGATCGGGGAAGGGACGGGCGGCTTCTGCATCTGCGACACGAACGCGATCAAGGAAGGGCTGCAGCGGATCGACAACGAGACCAGCGACTACTACATCCTCGGGTACAACTCGAACAATCCCGATCCGAAGAAGGTGCGCCGGAGCATCCGGATCGAGCTCACGCGGCCGAACGCGGAAATCGTCTTCTACCGTCCGGAGTACACGCTCCCGCCGTTGCCACGGCGATAGCCGGCCATCGGGCGTCGTGTCATCTGGACACGGCGCCCGACGGGGTTTCCTCCGCCGCGCGACGTACGCGCCGGACGGCTTCCTTCAGGTAATACCCGTCGACTTCAATCCCCACGAAATCCAAGCCCAGCCGCACGGCCGCCATGGCGCTCGACCCGAGGCCCAGGAACGGGTCCAGGATCGTCCCGGCCCGCGTCAGGCCGTGGAGGCGAATGCACTGCTCGGGCACCTTCGACGGGAACGACGCCGGGTGCGGGCGGTCGCGGTCGCGGCGCTGAATGGTCTCGTAGGGGATGAACCACGTGTTGCCCCGGCAGCGCAGCCCCTCGCTGGCGCCCGCCCAGCGCTTGACGTTCGACACGTCCTGATAGGGCACGCCCACCGCCCGCCGGTCCAGCCGCGTGCGCCCGGCCGGTGAGAAGTGAAAGATGAACTCGTGGCAGTCGTTGACGAACCGGTCGCTGTTGATGGGTTTGTAGTGGCCCACGGCGACGTCGCGGCCCAGGCCGGCCGACTCGCCGGCGGCGTCCCGGTCGATGGCAATCGACTTCACCCAGTGAATCGTGTTCTGCAGCTTGAAGTAGCGCCGGGCGACCTGGGCGACCTCAAGCGGCACCCACGGGTCGGTGGGCTTCGCGCCCACGTTCAGGAACAAGGACCCGCTCGAAGCCATGACGCCCGACACGGCGCGCAGCCAGCGATCGGTCCAGTTCAAGTAGTCGGCCCGGGGCAGGTCGTCCTCGTAGCTCCGGTACTTGATGCCCAGATTGTAGGGGGGCGAGGTCACGACAACCCCAATCGAACCGGGCTCGAGGCTGGGGACGAGAGCGAGCGAATCTCCCTCGTAGAACCGCAGTTTCGACCGGCCGATGGTGAACTCGGCCGCGGGCCGCACGGGTCGCGGCGTCAGAAGGGCAAGCGCCATACCCCACCATGTCGGCAGGAACCGGGCCGAAGTACAGATGTGATGTCGGCGGGAGGCGGCCGGCCTCAGGAGGCCTGACCGAAGCTCGAGTTGTTGAACCCATGCGCGACCCGGCCGGCGCTGATCGGCTGGTTGCGCTTGTGCGAGGTTTGACGGCAGGCGCCGCCCTTCTCCTCGATGTAGGTGATGTCACGATCGGTGCCCACTTCGCGGTAGCGTCCGGAGACGCATCCACAGTTGAGCGTCGTGAACCCGAGTAGGCGAACCAGACTCATGTGAGACCTGCTGGTGGCCGTGCAAGCGCCGTGCCTGATCGCGCGTTCTCCCCAATCCGCACTTCCGGCGGAGGCCGGCGCCCGAACGCGCGCGCATTGGGGCCTCTTCCCGGAAGCGCGTCACCTGCGCGGTGCAATGGGACGGGTCGGGACGAGACCGCTTCAGATGACGATTGGATCGCGTAACCAACAGGTTGGATCGCTCCCGCAACAGGCCAGACACGCGACGAGCACGGACGCGGAGGAAACTGCGTCGGCGTCGCAGTCGTTATCGATCGTGTGAAGGAGAGTCGGAGAGGGGGCGAACAGTCGGTGTGGTTATCGGCGCACGCCTGGAGGGCGACCGTCTTCTCGCGGTCACAGGCGCCACGAATGTAATCGCTCTGACAACATGGCTGGCCCCCACGCGCCCGTGGTCCGCAGATACCGGCGCGGAATCACGGCTTTGCCGCGTCTCGCCGCTCGGGGCTCCTGCCTGCGACTTGGCACGGGCCTTGAGACGCTTGGTCGTTGCGCATGAACGACTTGCGATGCTAGGATGACTGACATCCTCCCGTCGCCAGTGAGGATTCCGCAGCAGTTGGAGGCCGGGTGCTCAGTGTAAGGCGATCGCTCCCCATCCCTTTGGTTGGCATTCTGGCGTTGACGCTCGTGGGAGCCCTCCCGGCTTTCGCGAGCGCCCAGACCGCCACGTCAACGACCCCCGCCGCGACGAAGGCGCCGAGCCGCACGAGCCTGGCGCGCGCGGCGGCCGCCGCACGCGCTCGCCGCGCCGCGGAAGCGCGCCGGCAGCAGGAGGCCCTCCTCAGCCCGCGCTTCAAGCTCGACCTGGACGGCAACACGGTCCCCGACATCCGCGCCGCCGCCGCCATCATTTACAACCCGCAGTCGGGCGAGGTGCTCTGGGAAGCCAATTCACACGCGCAGCGGTCGATCGCCAGCCTGACCAAGATCATGACCGCCGTGACGTTCATGGCGGACAGCCCGAATCTGGATCAGCCCGTGAAAGTCACGCTGGCCGACACGCGGCGGGCGTCAGTGACCTACCTCCGATCCGGCGACATCGTCACCAACCGGGACCTGCTCCATCTGACGATGATTGCGTCCGACAACGCGGCGGCGCGCGCGCTCGCGCGGACGTCGGAGGGCGGCATGCGCGCGTTCATCGCCCGGATGAACGAAATGGCCAAGGCGCTCGGCTTGACGAACACGCAGTACGCGGATCCGTCGGGCCTGG
>CAZFAT010000310.1:0-4768 GCA_964517075.1 uncultured Solibacteraceae bacterium | reverse complement strand
CGTGCGGCCGCAGGCGATGACGACGACGGCCGACAGCGCGACGGCCAGCGCGCGCACCAGCACCGACCCAGGTGACGATCCCATCAGGCCATTCTACGAGAACTTCATGTGTTGCTCGTGCTGACGATCTTCGACGTCGTGATGAACTGCCCGACATGGCGGGTCGTGTGTTCGGCGGCGTGAAAGAGGAGGCCCAGGACGGTGGACGGCAGACCGGATCGCCCGACGCGCCGCACGTCGAAGCTGGTGTCCGGATCCGTGCGGCGCACCTGCTCCAGCGCGCGGGCAATGGCCGCGTCCACGTGCGCCGCCAGGGCAGAACCGTCAAGCTCCGGGTGCGGCCCGGCTTCGGCTCTGAGCGTGACCATCTGGTCGGCGCTGAGCGGTTCGGCACGTGCGTAGGTCAGCAGCCGATCCATCGCGTTGACCAGATGAAGCAGGTGATAGCCGGCTGCGGCCGCGCCACCGGGGTCGCTCCAGAGCGCCTCCGCGGTCATCGCCGGCGCCAGTTGCCTGACGTCGTCTCTGGCCTGCACGAGCGCATGCGCGACCGGTTGAAACACTGGCGCGATGCCCTCAACAGGCCCCCGCAGCCACGCCTCCGTCACTTGAGTTCCTTGATGCCGATGTTCCTGAACTGCACCGGATCGCTGTGGCCGGCGAAGCCGAAGTAGCCTTCGGTGCGATCCTTGCCGGGATGAGCCCGGTTGTTGGCGTACTGCGTCACGGTGCTGACGTCGGCATCGGTGATCACGGTCCCGTTCAGCTCGACGGTGATCCGCGAGCCCTGCACCGTCACTTCCTCGTAGTTCCACTCGCCGACCGGACGCTGATAGCCGCGATGCGCGGCCACCATGCCGTAGATCGAGCCGTGGTACTGCCGCGCATCCAGCTTCGCGTATTGGGCCGCGGTGTCGTCCAGGATCTGGAGCTCGGTCATCCCGACGTAGGCCGTGTCACCCGTGCCGGGATAGCGGATGGCGAGACCGTTGTTGCCGCCGGGCGGCAGCTTGAACTCGAGCCGCGCGACGAAGTCCCGGTACATCTTCTCCGTATGCAGCACGCCGCCCTGCTTCGGCTTGCACATGATGGTGCCGTCGACCACCTCGTAGTTCTGCGTCGCTCCCGCCCAGCCGGTGAGGTCCTTGCCGTTGAACAGCGAGGTGAACCCGGTCGCGCCCCTGGCCGCCAGAAGACGATTGGCCTCCTCACCTGGAATCTCCCGAACGTACACACGCCGCCAGCGCACCTCGGCGCCCTGGGCCCCGAGCTGGATGCGGCCGACGCGCGCGACCGGCAGCTTGGGGTTCCAGCTGTTGACCATCCGTTCGTGATCCGCCACGACCTGGTCGTTGACCTGAATCGACGTGCGCTCTCCCAGCTGCACGATCCGCATCGTGTTCCACTGCCCGGCCGGACGGCTGGCCTTGCCAATGGCCGCGGTCCACTGCGGCAGCGGTGTGCCGCGGAGGTGGACGACGGCGGCGGGCGACGGCGGGGCGCCGGGGAGGACCACGGTGGCCGCCGGTTTCGGTGCCACCAGATACTCGAGTCGCAGCTCGACGTCGCCGTAGCGTCGATGACTGGTCGCGAGCGGCCCCGCGCCGTCGTGCACCAGCTGCCCGCTGTTCACGCGCCAGTGCTGGTCGAAGGAGGCCTGCTCGGCCTGCCGCTGGGTGTCCTCGGTCTCGGGGGCCATGTCGATGTACTGCCGGGGATCGCTGCCCACCATCCCCACCCAGCCGGACGTGTCCGTGCCGTTGAACAGCGAGGTGAAGCCGGCCGGCGCCGTCTGCGGCGCCGAGGCTGGCGTCGTGGATGCGGATCCGGCCGTGGAGGAGGCGCAGGCGCCCGCGAGGAGCGCGCCGACGAAAAGAGTTGACAGGTTTCGGGTCATAGGAAATCTCGGGACAGAACGCGCTGGCTCATTCTAATCCGCCCCGTGGGGTCGCCCCTCGGACGAGCCGGTCGCTGGTGTATAACTTGACCCGGCTTGGGACGCGCACGCCACTCCCCTGCCCGTTCCGCTTTCACATGCAAGTGGCACGTTCTGTTTGTGGAGGGTGTCATGTCGATGTCGAACACCAGAAGGCAACTCCCCGGGCGCCTGGTGCCTGTCCTGCTGCTGGTCCCGGCCCTCGCCTGGGCACAGGGTGGCCTGACCCAGCCCAAGCAGGGTCAGGGGGGCAGCGTCGTCCAGGGCGCCGCCGGCACGACCGGGAGCACCGGCGACAAAGGGCTGGAGCACTGCGACAAGCCCATGGGCGCCATGGCCGTCGTCGAGCCGCAGAGCGCCGTCCTCGCCTCCCTCACCCGCTACCAGCTCTCGTCGCCGGTCGGGCTCATCCGGCTCATGATTCAGCAGTCGAACTGCTTCATCGTCGTGGAGCGCGGCGCCGGGATGCAGAACCTCATGCAGGAGCGCCAGCTCGCAGACGCCGGCCAGGCGCGACAGGGATCGAACATGGGCGGCGGGCAGATGGTGACCGCCGATTTCGTCATGACGCCGAACGTGGTCTTCTCGGAAGGCAACGCGGGCGGCATCGGCGGCGCCGTGGGCGGGCTGTTCGGCCGGCGTGCTCCGGTGGTCAGCGCGGTGGCCGGCGGTCTCAAGTTCTCGGAGGCGCAGACCAGCATGCTGGTGGCTGACGCCCGGAGCGGCGTCCAGGTGGCCGCCGCCGAAGGCAGCACCAAGAAGGCCGACCTGCGCCTCGGCGCCGGTCTCTTCGGGGGCGGAGTCGGCGCGGCCGGCGGCGGCTACAGCAACACGAACGAGGGCAAGACCATCGCCGCGGCCTTCATGAACAACTACAACGGTATCGTCCAGGCCGTGCGCAACGATCCGGCGCTGCAACGCAACGTGGGCACGCTCGCGCAGGAGGCGGCGGCAGGCGCGACGACCAAGGCCGGCGCCGTGTTCAACACGGGCGACATCATCGTCCCGAAGATTGCCAACATCAGGCTGCTGGCGCAGCCGAGCGCGACGGGCAAAGTGCTGGCCACGCTCGGTCAGGGCGAGCAGCTCGTGGTCGTGGGCGAGATCAAGGATGGCTACGTCAACGTCCAAGGCGCCGCGGCCGCCGGCTGGGTGCAGGTCGTGCTCGTGCAGAAGCAGTAGGTTGCGCACAGGTCGCGATTGGGCGACACTACGAAAACTTCCGGGGGCGCACGACATGAAGAGACGGGATTTCATCGGCATCACCGCCGCGGGCGTGGCCGGACTGGCCTGGCCAGGCACGTCGGCCGCGGACGCCGTGACGCGTGCGACCCTTGCGCATCCCCATCTGCTCGACGTGCTGCGCGACGAGCGCGTCGTCGCGGAGCTCGGCCGCCGCTACCGCGGCACCGTGCCGGCGGAAGACGACCCCCGTGCGCTTGAAGCGGCCATCCTGGCCGACGCGCCGGCGGCGCCGCCCGCGTCCGTTCGCACCTGGCTCGACGATCAGGTGCAGCGCGACTTCGCGGCCGGCCGCACCGTGACGCTGAACGGCTGGGTGCTGTCGCTCACCGAAGCACGCCAGGCCGCGCTGTATTCGCTCTGGATCGCCTGACCATCCGTTCGATCTCCGGCTGACACGCCTATGCACATCGACGCTCGCACGCTCGACAACGGGACGCTCATCGAGGGCGACCTCTGCATCATCGGCGGAGGCGCGGCCGGAGTGAGCATCGCGCTCGAATGGATCGGCTCGAACCGGAAGGTGATTCTCCTCGAGGGCGGCGGCTTCAACGTCGAAGCCCAGATGCAAGCACTCTATCAGGGGAAGTCGCTCGATCGGCCGTACTACCCGCTGCAGTCCGTCGCCCTGCATTATTTCGGTGGCACGACCGGCCACTGGGCGGGCTTCTGCTCGACGTTCGATCCGATTGACTTCGAACAGCGCCCCTACGTCCCGCACAGCGGCTGGCCGTTCAACCGCGCCCACCTCGACCCGTACTACGCGCGCGCCGGCAAGTTCCTCGAATTGGAGTCGACCGACTTCGACGTGGCCTCGCTCGAGATGCAGGACCCCGAGGCGAAGCGCCTGCCGCTCGACCCGTCGGTCTTCTTCCACAAGGTGTGGCGGTTCAGCTCACCGACGCGCGTGGGCACGGTCTATCGCGAGCCGATTGTCAACGCGCCCAACGTGCACCTCTACACCTACGCCAAGGTCGTTGAAATCGTGCCGAACGAGGGCGTGACGGCGATCGACAGCCTGCGCGCGAAGACGATTGACGGGAAAGAGCACCGCGTGCGTGCGCGCCACTACGTCGTGGCGTGCGGCGCCATTCACAACGCACGACTGCTCCTGGCGTCCAACAGCCGCGCCAAGCGCGGCGTGGGCAATGACAACGACGTCGTCGGCCGCTACTTCATGGAGCACTTTGAAATCGTCTCGGGCGAGGCAACGTTCGAGGCGGCTCAGCCCTTCCGGCTGTTCCAGTACCCTGGCCGCGGTCGCAAGGGCGCCCGGGCCGAGCTGGCGCTGCAGGGCGACGTGCAGCGCGAGCACCAGATCCTGAACGGCACGGCGTCATTCCAGGGAGGGGGCCTGACGGGACGCGAGAACAGCCGCTTCGCGTCGTTTTCACCCGACGCGGAAGCCAATGTCGCGCGCGAGACGGCGTCCGCACAGCGCGGCGCGGCCGGCGGTGCCCGCGGAGGTGGCGGGGGGGGCGGCCGCGCGGCCGGTGCCGGTGGCGGGGCGGCCACCCCGCCCACCGTCTACCGGATGTTCACGCGCCAGGAACAGGCGCCGAATCCCGACTCGCGTGTGCGGCTCTCGAG
>CAZFAT010000309.1:0-18139 GCA_964517075.1 uncultured Solibacteraceae bacterium | reverse complement strand
GTTGGGGCGAATCCCTAGGGTAGGCCCACGCTGCCGAAACCGCTGCAGGCGTGAAGGTGGGCGTACAATCGCCCCAATGCCTCAGCAGCCGTCCGTTTCCCCCGTGTCGCGCACGGGGGAATACGCGGAGCGTGGCGAGTACCATCGCAACCTCTCACCCGAGTGGGAGTTCTATCCCACCTATCTCGCCAAGCTGGCCGAAGTGCGCAAGTACCTCGAGTCCGTGCCCGCCGGCGCGCGGGTGCTCGATGCCGGATGCGGTGAAGGCGTGTTGGTGGACGAGTTCGCCGGACGGCTCGCCATCGAGGGTCTCGACGCGCAGTACTCCTCGGATCGAGTCCGTCAAGGGTCGCTGACGCGATTGCCGTACGGCGACGGCACCTTTACCCACGCGCTCTGCCTGGACGTGCTCGAGCACCTGTCGTTCGATGAACAGCCGCGCGCCCTGGCCGAGCTGCACCGGGTGCTGGCTCCGCGCGGAGAGCTCTATATCTCGGTGCCCAATCTGGCGCATCTGCAGTCGCGCCTGCACTTCCTGTTGCGCGGCCGGCTGATTCGCACGGCGAACCTGACGAAACACCCGGGCGATCGCCCGGTCGCCGACTACGTCGATCTGGCCACGCGGGCAGGCTTCCGGCTCGTGAGCCGGCGCGGGATCTTCCCGACCGTGCCCGGGCTCACCCGGCTGATTCGCCGGCACCCGTCGCGCCTGCGTCCACTCCACCGGCTGCTGACGAGGGTCCTGCCCGTGCCCGGGTGGTGTTTCCTCAACCTGCTGCGCTTCGAGCGCCTGTAGCCGGTGCGCGCGAAGGTCCACAAGCTCGGCAAAGGCGTCGTCATCTACGGCGCGGGAGATGCCGCGCTCGCCCTCGTCAGCTTCCTGCTGCTGCCCGTCTACGTCAAAGGCGGCTACCTCACCGAGGCGGACTACGGGGCGCTCGCGCTGCTACTGGCACTCGAGACGTTTGCGAAGGTGCTCTGCCGGTTCGGCCTCGACGGCGCGTTCATGCGCTTCTATCACGGCGAGGAAGCCGCCGATCGCCGGCGCCTGGCCAGCACGATCTTCTGGTTCCTCATCGTGTCGAACGTCATGGTGCTCGGAGCGGCCCTGGCGTGGTCGTCCGCCATCGCGCGGACGCTGTTCGACCTGCCGGGCTATCTCTCCGCACTCCGGCTGATGCTGCTGAACACGCTGCTGAGCGGCGTGGTCTTCCTGCCGTTCCACGCGATGCGCCTCGAGGACCGCGCCACCACGTACGCGACGCTCACGTTCATCCGCTCGGTGGCGACGATCGGCCTCCGCATCAGCCTGGTGATCGGGGCGGGACTGGGCGTGGCGGGCCTGTATGCCGCGGACCTGATCGTCACCGCGGTGCTGCTCCCAGCCCTCGTGCCGTGGATGCGCCCGCTGGTCGGCTTCACGTTCTCCCGCGAGGATCTCCGGCGGGCGCTGCGCTTCGGTCTGCCGCGCGTGCCTCACGGCTTGGCGCAGCAGGTGCTGGATGGGGGCAACAAGCTCCTCCTCGGCGCCTACGTCCCGCAGGCGCGGCTGGGCGTCTACCAGAACGGGACGACGCTCGGAGGGGCGATCAAGTTCTTCACGGCCTCGTTCGAGACCGCCTGGGCGCCGTTCTATTACGCGACGGCCCGCCAGCCGGACGCCCGGCAGGTGTTTCGCAAGATCACGACCTACGGCGTGGCGATGCTGGCCCTGCTCGTGGCGGGTACCATCGCGGTGGCGCGCGACGTCGTGCTGCTCGTGCTGTCGCCCGACTACCTCGAGGCCGTGGCGGTGGTGCCCTTCATCGCGCTGGGCATGGGCGCGCAGGGCGTGTACCTGCTGACCTCCATCGGACTCAACCTGACGAGCCGGACCGAGTTCTATCCGCTCGCCACCGGGATTGCCGCCGGCGTCGGACTCGTCTCGGGGGTCCTGCTGATGCCAGCGCTGGGTCCCGCCGGGGCGGCCATCGCGTTCTGCCTCTCGTTTGCCACGCAGGCGACGGCGGCCTTCCTCTTCGCGCAGCGGGTCTATCCCATGCAGTACGAGACGGGACGGATCCTTCGTGTGATCGCGGCCGCGGGTCTCGCCACCGTGCTGGCACGGACGCTCATTCCCGACGTCCCGCCGCTCCTCGGCCTGCTGACCCGCGGCACGCTGACCATCGTCGTCTTCGCCGCCGTGCTCTGGACGACCGGCTTCCTCCGGCAGAGTGAACGCGCGGTGCTGGTCGAGATCGAGCGGCGATGGCGGGCCCGCGCGCGCGTTCCGGACGCGGCTGAACCGTGACGTTCCGACGGCTCGCCGCCGGCGCGGCTCGGCGTCCGCCCGTCACGTTCGGCGTGACGGGCGCGCTTTTCGCCGCGGCGTATGTCACGGCGTTTCTCGCCTTTCCGCGTGCCGACGCGCGTCTCGTCGTAGGGGACGCGGTACACCACTTCGTGCAGCTCCGGTCGATGCTCTACGACGGAGACCTCCACTTCCAGAACGAATACGTGCGACTCTACGGGCTTGGGGAGGCCGGTGAACGGGTCGAAGGCGACCAGTGGATCTTCGACGACCTGACGCCCACCGGCCACGTGCGCAACTACACGCCCGTCGGACCGGCCCTGATCTGGGCGCCGCTCTACGCGCTCTTCAGCGCCGTGCTCTGGGCGGGCGCCCTCGCTGGCGTCAATCCCCCGCCGAGTGGATACGAACCGCTGCTGCAACTTGCCCCCGGCCTCACCGGTATCGCGGCCGCAACCGGCGCGGCCATCCTGTCGGCCCGGCTCGCCGCACGCTGGGTCGGCTCCGAATGGGCGACGTGGGGCACGCTCGCGATGTGGCTGGGATCGCCGGCCATCTATTACTCGCTCGTCTCTCCCACGTACTCCCACGCACCGTCGATGCTCGCGATGACGCTGTTCCTGCTCGTCTGGGTCAACGGCTCCGCGTTGCAAACGCCGGCTCGCACCCGTTGGCTCATCCTCGCGGGTGTCCTGAGCGGCATCGCGTCGCTGATGCGCTGGCAGGACGCCATCAGCGTGACCCTGCCCCTCTACAGCGCGCTCCAGCAGCCTGGGTCTGTGGCCGGACGCCTCCGGCGCGCCTCACTCGTGCTCGCCGGGTGGCTGCTGGCCTTTCTGCCGCAGATGGTGGTCTGGCAGGTGCTCTACGGCACGCCGTTTACGCTGCCTCAGGGGCCGGGCTTCATGGAATGGAGCCGGCCGAACCTCGTGGCCGTGCTGTTCTCGGCCAACCACGGCCTCTTCACGTGGACGCCCATGCTGCTCCTGGCGGTCATCGGGCTGTTCGCGCTGGCCCGGCGCGAGCCACGGATAACCGTGCCCCTCGTTCTCCTCGTCGCCGCCGGTTGGTGGATCAACGCCTCGGTGGCCGACTGGTGGGCCGGCGAAGCGTTTGGCGCGCGGCGGTTCCTCTCGCTGTTTCCCCTCTTCGCGGCTGGGCTTGCCATCTGGATGTCCGGCGGCCGCTGGCGCGCCCGGGTCGCTGGCGCGCTGGTGACCGCCAACGTGCTGCTCCTTCTGCAGTACCAACTGTTCATGAAAGGCCTCGACGAGATCGCACCGTACCCATACGAATGGTTCGATCTCTGGTTCGCCCGGTTCATCGTCCCCTTCAGGATGCTCGCTCGATGGCTGGTCTGACGATGTGGCGGGCGTGGCTGGGGGTGGTGGCGATTGTGGCGATCGCGCTGCGGCTGCCGGGGCTTGGTTACGGCTTGCCCGCGGTCTACAACCCGGACGAGATCGCGATCCTGAACCGGGCGCTGGCCCTGGGGACTGGCAACCTCAATCCGGGCAACTTCGTTTACCCGAGCTTCTACTTCTATGCCCTGCTCGTCTGGGAGGGCCTGTCGTTCGTCGCCGGACTCGCGACCGGTGTGTTTCAGTCGATCGCTGACTTTCAGCGCGCCTACTTCGTGAACCCCACCTGGCATTACCTGGCCGGTCGAATGCTCACGCTGCTGTGCGGTGTCGCGACGGTCCTGCTGACGGCGCGTCTGGGCACCGTCCTGTACGACCGAACCGTCGGCATCATCGCGGCCTTCTTCCTGGCCGTCGCGCCGTTTGCGGTCCGCGACGCGCACTACATCAAGCACGACGTGCCGGTGACGCTCCTCGTCGTGCTCACGCTGCTGGCCGCGGCGTCCCTCGTCGTGCGCCCGGACAGGCGGTCGTCCACGGTCCGCTGGATGGCCGCGGGAGGACTGGCGGGGCTGGCCGCGAGCACGCACTACTACGCGCTGTTCGTGGCGCTCTCCGTCGCGACCGCGGCGCTGGTGGGCCCGACCGGTGAACCATGGCGCCTGCGCATGCGCCATGCCGCCATCGCGGGGGTGGCCGCCGTCGTCCTGTTCGCCCTTGGATCGCCCTTCCTCGTCGCCGACCCCGCGACCGCGTGGGCCGACATCGCGGCCAACCGCGCGATCGTCATGGATCGCGCCGTGGCGAGCACCGGCAGCTTCGGATCCGCCGCACGGTATGCGGAGATGCTGGCGTTCGAGGCCGCGGGCTGGCCTGTCTTCCTGCTCGGCGTGGCGGGCGTGGTGCTCGCCGTCGCCAGCGACTGGCGCCGCGCCCTGGTGTGGCTCGCGTTTGCGGCGGTGTTTCTCGCGTTCCTGGCCAACACGGTGCCCGCCGGGCGGTATCTCAATCCGATGCTGCCCGTTCTTGCGGTGGCGGCGGCGTACGCCGTGCGGCGCGCCACGGCTTCCTTCAGCCGCCAGACCGCGGCCGCGGTGGCGCTGAGCGTCATTGCGGCCCTGCCAGCAGCCGTCGCGAGCGCCCGCCTGGGCGTGTTCTTCCGCCAGGCCGATACCCGCACGGTCGCCACCGAGCTGATTCAGCGGGACGTGCCTGCCGGCGCCGCCATCCTGATTCAGCCGTACAGCGTTGCGTTGCGGCCGTCGCGCGAATCACTCGTTCGCGCGCTCCGCACCCATCTGGGATCGGAGACGCTCGCGAGCCCGAGGTTCAGAGGTCAGCTCGAGCTGACGCCGTACCCGGAGCCCGCCTATGACGTCTTCTGGCTGGGCGACGGAGGACTCGACCAGGACAAGATCTACGTCCCGCCGTCGGAATTCACCGCCGCCGGCAGCCTGACGCCGATCAAGGAGCGCAACATCCAGTACGTCGTGCTCAACCAGGCGCGCGGAACGAACCCCGCATTCCGTGATCTCGAACTGGCGCTCACCACCGAGGCCACGCTCGTGGGCCGGCTGGTGCCATGGGAACACCCGGAAAACGAAAAGGAGGAACGGCCTGAGCCGTTCCTCCACAATACCGACCGGACGATCGACGAGCGCCTGGAGCGGCCAGGGCCCGTCGTGGAACTCTGGAAGGTCCGCTAGATTCTCACTACGCGGCGCTGGACGTCCGACGACTCCTGTCGGGCAACCGTCGAACGCCGGCTGGCTGCCAGCGCATTGACCGCGACCGCGTGCGGGAGCGGCGCCGTCAACTCGAGCTTCGTGCTGTTCGGAATCCAGTTGCCGTTGACACAGGTCATGCCCGGGACGGGATCGCCGGGGCAGCTCGAGATACTGGTCGTGCCCAGGCTGGAGTCCGGGATCCAGTTGCCATTCACGCAGGTCATGCCCGGAATTGGCCCACCCGGGCAGCTCGAAACGCTGGCGGTGCTCAGACTCGAGTCCGGGATCCAGTTGCCATTGACGCAGGTCATCCCGGGAATCGGCCCGCCAGGGCAGCTCGAGGTGCTGGCGGTGCTCAAACTCGAGTCCGGGATCCAGTCGCCGTTGACGCAGGTCATGCCCGGGATCGGTCCGCCGGGGCAGCTCGAGGTGCTGGCCGTGCTCAGACTCGAGTCCGGAATCCAGTTGCCATTGACGCAGGTCATGCCTGGGATCGGTCCGCCCGCGCAGCTCGAGGTGGTCGTCGTCGTCGTCGTGGTCGTGCCGGTGTCGAGGACCCAGTTCCCGTTCACACAGATCATGCCCGGCACCGTGCCGGTGCAGCCGCCGGAAGTGGTCGTCGGCTCCGAGCCGGTCGGGTAGTACTCGCCGTTGACGCACGTCATGCCGGGGATGTCGCCACCCGCACACGTCGATGTGGATGTCGTCGGTGGAGGCGGTGTGGGATCGGTTGTTGTTGTCGGCGGTGGCGGAACGGAACCCGAGCCGCCGCCCGTCGTGCCCGTGAAGACCACGCGGTCCGTGAGCTTGAACCCCCGCGAAATCACGGTCTGCCACATCGGCGTGATGCTGCTGGGTGCGGAGCGGGCGTACCACGCCGGACCGGCTCCGATGAGCTGCGTGTCGAATCCGATCTTCACGCCATTGCCGGCCAGCTCGGCGCCGGTCAGGAAGTCGTTCACCGGATCGAGTCCGGCCACGAGAAACGTCTGGCTGACGGGGTTGTAGGAGATGGACAACGAATCGTAGACGCCGATGCGCGACGAGACGGGCCCGAAGAATAGGGGGAGACCGCCGGTGTCACTGAAGACCGCCGCCATACTGGTTGGCCACTCGTACCACGTCATGACGTACTGGCGGCTGGCCGGACTGAACGCCAGGTCGGTGATGTAGGTCAGCCCGCCGGGCAGAAAATTGAACGAGTCCTTGAGGATGGCACCGGGGGCATCGATGTTCGCGGCGGGGACGATCGCGAACGCCGAGAACGCGCTCGAACCGGACTCCCCGCTGTAGGACACCCCGAACTCATTGCGGTGCGGGTTCCAGGCCACCCCTGGTGTCTTGCCGATTCCGGAGGAGATTTGCGCGATGCCGCCGATCGGCGCGGCGTCGAGTCCCACCAGCCGCGCTTTGATGTTCAGCGTGATGCTGGCCCACACGATCAGGAAACGCTGGCTCGTGGACGAGTAGGCAATCGCGGGCGCCGATTCAATCCAGACCGGCTCGGCGGCAACGACCTGCTCGGCGCCGACGAGCACGCCCGGGTAGGCGACGACGCGCGCGCGGATGCTGCCGTCCTCGCTCGACCACGCCACGAGGAAGCCGCCGCTCCCGCCGTTCAGATCCCGGCTGTAGTGGACGCGCGTGTAATTCGAGTGCCCGGCCCCGCTCGAAATCGTGATCTCACCACCGATCGGTTCGCCGACCGAGTTGGCGAACACGCCGGTGACAAACCCGAAGGCCCCAACGCCCAGAAAGACGTCGTTCACGGGGTCGTACGCCGAGTCAATGCCCCGGACGCTGGTCTCCATCAGTTTGACGGGCGGGGGGAGCGTCCAGAGCTGTGCCGAGACTGGAGAGGCGATGCCCACCAGGACCACGAGCGTCGCCAGCCCGAGGAGTCTGGTCATGAATGCGCGGCACACGAAAAACGCAGGAGTCAGCATTCGTATTCCCTTCAAAACTATCTGGGAGGGGCAATGAGCTCCGGGAGGATTGCTCGGTAGACCTATCGGCCGCGATGCCGTGACGCCTTAGGGCAATCCGGCCAGCATCTTAGCCCCCCTGAACCCGTATCCGCCAGCGAAATCCGTAAGCGGCCTCAGCGGGTCAGGGCCGCGATGGAGGCGGCCGCGTTCACGCGGGTCAGCCAGTCCTCGTGGCGCAGGAGCCGCCGGAGCGTCGGGAGGGGAGCGTTCAAATCGCTGGCCATCAGGCGAGCGGCCCGTTCCCGAATGGCCGGGTTGGCGTCACCGGACAGTTGCTCGAGAGCTGCGCGCGCGGAGACAGCATCGTGATCGACCAGCAGGCTGGCCGCCTCCACGCGAGTATTTGGATCCGGATCCTGCAGGAGTCCCCGAACCGTGGCCTGCCAGGCCGCATCCGGCCGGCTGGCCATGAGCTGGACCGCCCGCAGACGGCCTTTGGCGATATCGGAATCCAACAGTTCCTGCAGGACGTTCATGCCGGAGAAGTCGTTCAGCCGGAACAGCGCCCCCGCCACGCTCGCCCGGACGAAGCTGCTCTGGTCGGCCAGAAGGGGCTTGATGCGGCCGATCATGGCCGCCCCGCCAGCCTTGGCCAGCGCTTCGACGGCCGTGCCACGAATGCCCGCCTCCGGATCGGTCAGCTTGCGCGTCAGCGGCTCGATCACGCGCGGACTGCGACTGTCCCCGAGGCTGACGATGGTGGCCTCGGCGTTGGGCGTGCGCATCGTCATCAGCCCGCCGTCAATCAGCGCCGCCACGGCCCGCTCATCGCCGCGCGCCGCGAGGCGCCGGATGGCCCCGGTATCCTGCGTCTGTGCGGCCTGGAACACTTCCTGGTACGCCGCCGGATCGCCGTCGTCGGCCAGTGCCCACAGAGCGGCGTCTCTGGACATCCCGTCCTGTGGCTGGGCCGCGAACTCGCGCAGGGACGCGATCACAATCCGACGCAGCATTGCGGGCTCTTCGAGTGTGCGGCCGCCGAGCCAGCTCTCGTAGAGATCCAGGCCAGCCTTGGCACCGCCCCGCGCGATCTCGACCTCGACCGCGAAGATCAGGACCGCCACGCTCCGCGGGAACAGACTGCGCGCCTCGGACGCCTTGTTGAACGCTTGTTGATAGTTGCCTTGGGCGAGAAACGCATAGCCGTTGACGAGCAGCGTCGCCTCCTCGGCCGGGATCGCGCCCGGGAGGCGCGGCGGCTGGGCGGGCTGCTGCGCTGAGACGGCACCGGAGACGGCGGCGACGAGCAGCAGGACGCGACAGGTGGATCGGGACATCGTGTGCCCTTACTTGGACGTGCCGATCGAGCCGGTGGCCGCGAATGTCTCGACTTCGCGGGGGCTGACGAGCCGGTAGGAGCGGCCGGCGGGCCGCGATCCAGTCAGGTGCATCCAGTATAGGTCGCGCAACTGGACGAGGTATTTGGCCGTTTCGTGCGACCCCATCTTGCTCTTGCCGGCCTTGCGGTTGGCAAACTGGAACGGCAGCTCCACGAGCCGGGCGGGGCGGGCGCGGACGAGCAGCTCGAGGCCGATCTTGAAGCCCTCGGCCTTGACGACCGTCCGCTCCGCCAGGTCGCGCCGAATCATGAAGAAACCGGACACGGCGTCCCGAATTGGTGTGAGGGGCCGCGCGAGCCAGCAGGCCACGCGCGACATGATGCGCCGGCCCACGGGCCAGCCGATCGTACCCCCACCTTGCACATATCGGCTCGCCACGAGCATGTCCGCACCCGTCGCGACGAATGCCGCGTACATCCGGGGGACCAGCGGCGGCGGATGGCTGAAGTCCGCGTCAATCACGCCCACGACGTCGGCTTTCGCCACGCGGATGCCTTCCACCACGGCCGAGCCCAGGCCGAGCTTGCCCGCGCGGTGAATGACCTTCACCCGTCGCACGGCGGCCAGCCGATCGGCAATCGCGCCGGTGCCGTCGGGGGAATTGTCGTCAACGATCACCAACTCGAGGGCCACACCGGCGGCGGCGGCGGCGGCAAAGAGCTCGGTGGCGAGGTCCTCGAGATGCCCCCGCTCGTTGTAGGTGGGCACGACCAGCGTGAGATCTGGGCGTCGATCGGTCACTGTCATGCCTTACCCGATGGAGGGGCCGACGTCCGCGCCTCCATCTCCCGAGACGCGTTCGTGCTCATCCAATCGCCCGCGCGGGCACTCCCGCCACGGTCGTGTTCGGCGCCACATCGCGGTTGACCAGCGCCCCCGCTCCGACGAACGCTTCCGGGCCAATGGTCACGCCGGCGAGAATCGTCGCGCCGGCTCCGACGAACGACCCGCGGCCGATGGTGACGCCGGCGGTCTCCGACGGATGCCGGGCCTGCAATGGGTGATCGCGAAAGCCGACGTTGAGGTGCGTGAGAATCATGGCCCGCACCGCAATCGTCGCATGGTCCTCCAGGACCACCGGCGCCGCAAGGTCGATGAGGACTTCGTCGCCGATGAAGCAGTGGCGGCCCACGCGCAGCGCGCGGAAGCCGCCGCGATCGACGTTGATGAAGGACAGGCGGTGCAGCACCGTGCCCGGACCGACGGCCGCGCCGCAGGCGCGGAGGAACGCCGCGCGCAGCGGCGGCAGCCAGAGGCGCCGGAACACGGTCAGGAGCAGCGACGTCCAGACGAACCGCATCGCGCGGCGGGGACCAACCTCACCGAGGGCCTTCATGCTGCTCCCTCAACGCGCGGGCGATCGGACGGAACGTCCACAGCTTGCGCAGGTACTCCACCGTATCGCGCAAGGCGTGCACGGAGGAGGCCTTGTCGAAGCGCCGGAGGAACAGCGCCGGGACCTCGACAATGCGCAGGCCCGCGGCGTGAGCGCGCACCATGACCTCGGTATCCCAGAACCAGCCGTGGTCCACGCAGGCGTCGAGCACGGGCCGGATCCGGTCGGCGCGGAAGACCTTGAATCCGGTTTCCGTATCCTGCAGCGGCACGTCGATCAGCCGCTGCACCAGCCAGCGGTACCCCCGGCTCAGCACGTAGCGGTCGAGCGATCGCCACGAGAAACGGTAGATCCGCAGCGCGGTGGCCACGTCGTGGCCGCGCTCGAGTGCGAGCAGGCACGGCAGCAGGTAGCGCGCGTGCACCTCGAGATCGATGTCCAGGAACGCCAGGAACCGGCCCCGGCCGATCCGCATCCCGTCCATCACCGTCCCGCCGCGCCCGATGTTCGCTTCGTGGGCCAGCACCTGGATGGCCCGGTCCGGGTGGGCGGCCACAATCTGCGCAATGACCTCGCGCGTGCGGTCCCGGCTGCGATCATCCACGAAGATCACTTCGGCCGTCCACCGCAGCGCGTCCAGTACGGCGAACACCTCGGTCATGCTGGCGGCGAGAATGGGCTCCTCGTTGTAGCACGCGATGACCAGGGACAGATCGATCACCGGCGCGTCACCCGGTGTCACGGAACCCTCGCGGCGTAGAGCCGAATCTCTGGATCGCCGTCCGTCACGGTGTCGAGGTTCCCCAGCGGGCTGAAGCGGGTGTCCATCCACTCGAGCAGCCGGGCCTGTGCGGCGGGGTCCGAGGCAAAGGACCGACGCGACTGGCCCACGACCCAGAGCCGGGAGAACTCCGTGGCCGCCCGCTCCACGCGGGCGCGGGCCGGCTCGAACTCCAGCAGGGGGGGCTTGATGACGTAGCCCGGCTGGTCCTCGAGCGCGGTGAAGACGAGGCCTTTCATCGGCAGGCGGTCGCCAAGATACCAGCGATAGAAGAACGCTTCATAGGGATGCACGAACAGCAGGACGTCGCCCGGCTGCGCCCTGGCGGCCAGCACGTCGGCGACGCGCCGATGATCGTAGCTCCAGGTGAACTCCGTGTAGTAGCGCCAGAGCGGCACACTGCAGACGACGACCAGGGCGACGCCCGCAAGCACGCGCAGGGCACGGCCCAGTGACACCCAGCCCAATGCCAGCACCGAGACATAGCCGGCCATGAAGGGCACGAAGAATCGCACCGCCACCAGGCGCCGCCCGGCCACCAGGTAAAAGGCCAGCGGCAGCCAGGCGAGTACGCTCAGCGCGACCGTGGTGGTCGCACGGGTTCGCAGGCCTCGGACCAGCCCCGTCAGCCAGAGGGCCGGGAAGATCACGGCGGCCGCACCCAGCGTCAGTCGCCGCGCCACGGGGTCGTCGAATCCCAGGATCTGCTGGCCGACACTGAGTTCTGCCACGAGGTTCGGCACGAGTTTCACCGCCGCCGGCCGTTCAGGACGCTCCTCATTGCGCAGCCGATCCCATTTCATGTTCTCGGCGAGGAGCGGAACGCCCGGCAGGAACAGCACGCCGGCCAGCGCAATGGCGCTGCCCCATCCGATGATCTGACGCCATCGCCCGGCGGCCAGCAGGAGCGCCGCAAGTCCTTCGGCGGCGAGCAGCAGCAGTGACAGGTAGTGCGTGTAGCACAGCGCCACGGTCACGACGACGATGGCGAGCCAGGTCCGGCGGGGCCAACGTGGGGCAGGGCGGTCGAACCATGCGAGCAGCAGCCACACGTGGCAGGCGGCGAGCAGCGTGAAGAGGCTGTAGTTCCGGACGTACTGCGAGTAATGAATGTGCGCGGGGGCGATGGCCATGATGGCGGTCGCGGCGAGGCCCGCGCGCCAGCCAAACACGCGCGCGGCAATCGCCCCGACGACGGCGACCGCGAGCACGCCGAAGAGGACCGACAGGAGACGCACCCACGCATCGGCGTGACTGATTGAGATCCAGGCGTGCAACAGGACCGGATACAACGCCGGGCTGGCGTCGATCTGCCTCATCACGCCGGACATCGAGACCAGCGGCTCGGTCGCGACCCTGATCGTGACGATCTCGTCGATGTAGAGCGGTTTGCCGAGACCGATGCATCGCAGCCCAGCGGCGAGGATGAGCAGTAGGGCGAACCCGTACCGCGGGGCGCCTGGAGGAAACCGCGCCGGACTCCCGGCGGATGGCGGCTCAGCCTGGGGCATCAGCGAAGGTCGCCCTCGGGCTCAGCAGCCGCGTCACGACCTTCAGGGTCGCGGTCGCCACGTCCTCGAGGTCCGCGTCGGACATCGCCGCGAACAGGGGCAGGCGGATGAGCGAGGCGCTCAACCGTTCGGTCACGGGCAGGTCGCCCGGGCCATATCCCCAGCGGGCGCGGGCGTACGGCGAATCGTGCAGCGGCACGTAGTGGAACGCGGCGCCGATGCCCTCGTCTTGGAGCCCACGCAGGACCGCTTCCCGATCCACGGCGGGCACCAGCACGGGATAGAGGTGCCAGCTGCTCTCGATGCCCGGCCATTCGTGCGGCAAGGCGACCCGGTCGGCCACCGGGGCCAGCCGTTCGGTGAGTCGCTCAGCCAGCAGGCGCTTGCGCTGCAGAATCAGGGGCAGACGCCGCAACTGCACCCGGAGGATGGCCGCCAGCACATCGGAGGCGACCAGACTGCCACCTTCGGACACCCAGGTGTACTTGTGGACCTCGCCGCGAATGAAAGCGGCGCGGTTCGTCCCTTTCTCGCGGAGGATCTCGGCGCGTTCGGTGTCGGCGGGCTCGCGACACACGAGCGCCCCGCCTTCGCCGCAGGCGATGTCCTTCGTCGCATGAAAGCTGAAGCAGCCGAAGTCGCCGACCGTTCCGAGCGCGCGCCCCTGCCAGCGGGCGCCGAGAGCATGCGCGGCGTCCTCGATCACGCGCAGGCCATGCCGGGCGGCCAAATCGAGGATGGGCGCCATGTCGCACGCCCGGCCGCCGTAGTGCACGACCATGATGGCGCGGGTCCGCGGCGTGATCAGCCGCGCGATGGCGGCCGGATCGATGTTGAGGGTCGTCCGGTCGATGTCGGCAAAGACCGGCCGCGCACCGGCTCGGACGACCGCGTTGGCGCAAGACACGAACGTGAAGCTCGGCAGGATGACGTCGTCGCCCGCACCCGCGCCCGACAGCCACACCGCCGCTTCGAGCGCCGCGGTGCACGAGTTCAGGAAGAGCGGCCGCCGGCCCTCGAGCCAGTGGGCCAGCTCCGCTTCGGCCTCGCGGCCGATCGGTCCGCCGCCGACGAGCAAGTGCTGGCGGACCGCCTCGGCGGCCGCGGCCGCGTCGGTCTCGTCAATCCAGGGCCGCATCAGCGGCAGCAACGTGGTGCGCACCGGCGGACCGCCCATGCTGGCGACATCATATCCTCCGGCCGGCGCCGCCGCGTACAATGGCGGCGGTCCAGCCGTTCCGAGGGAGCGACAGCGAAGGTGCGTGACATCCGGGAAGACGCGATCCAGGCGCATGCCGACCGCCGCTTCCGTTCCGAATACGACTACGCGTTGTTCGAGTACTACCGCAGCGCCAAGGTGCTGGCGTTCCTGGATCAGGCGGGGGTTCTCGTCGGCGGCCGCGTGCTCGACGCAGGCTGTGGAGGCGGCGGGATGCCGCTCTCGCTCGCCGAACACGCCGCGTTCGTCGTCGGCATCGACCCCATCGACCGCTTCGGCGACGCGGGCGTGCGGCTGGCGCGCGAGCGCGGCTTGTCGCATCTGCACTTCGCGCGCGCCGACGGGCAGGCCCTCCCCTTCAAGACGGGCGCGTTCGACCTGGTGCTCTCGCATGCCGTCATCGAACACGTTCCCGACGCGCGGCAGTACCTGCGCGAATGCCGCCGCGTCCTGGCGCCGGCGGGCCGCTGCTACCTGTCCACGGCGCCTTATCTGTCGTTCGCGGGCGCGCACCTGCCGCGCATGAAGGTGCCGATTCCTCTCCACCTGCTCGTCGGCCGCTCGCTCTCCTTCGCCACGTTCCGATGGCTGGCGCGGCACGCCGAGTGGACGCTGCGCGAGCCGGCCGATCAGAACTCCTTCATCAAGCTCGCCCGCGCCAACGGGACGAAGGAAGATGACCTGCTGCAGCGCATTCGCATCCCCACGCTCCGCCAGCAGATTGCCGACGCCGGCCTGGCCGTGCTGCGCGAGGATCTGCACCTGACCGGGACGTTCCGCCGGCTGCCTGGCCCGCTGCCCGGCTGGATCAAGCGCGCGCCGTTCGTCCAGGACGTGGCCATCGGGCACGTCCAGTACGCGCTCGCCGCCGCCTGACGCATGCTCGACTACCTGGACTGGTCGTCCTGGAGCGCCGCGCGCGCGTCCTGGCGCCACTGGCAGCTCTTCCGTCGGGTCCAGCCCTACACGCTGGTCTCGCGCGAGAAGCTGGCCGCGCTCTGCCGGCTGATCGCCGCGCTCGATCGCGACCGCGTGCCAGGCGCCATCGTCGAGTGCGGCGTCTTCAAGGGTGGCGCCGCCGCCGTCATGGCCTCGCAGGCCGGCGATCGCCGGGACCTCTATCTGTTCGACTCGTTCGAGGGACTGCCGCCGCCCGGCGCCGAGGATGGCGCCCTGGCCCGCCAGCAGTTTCAGCCCGGCTGGTGCGCCAGCACGGAGGACGACGTGCGGCGGGCGTTCACGGTCGCGGGCGCCTCAACGGCCCGACTGCACATCGTCAAAGGCTGGTTCGCGGAGACCTTTCCGCGCACCGAGCTGCCGCCCATCGCCCTGCTGCACATCGACGCCGACTGGTACGACTCGGTGCGCCTGTGTCTGGAGACGTGGTACGACCGCATCACGCCCGGCGGCTACGTGGTGCTCGACGACTACGGCCGGTGGGAGGGCTGCACGCGAGCGGCCGATGAGTTCCGGCGGACACGGGCGCTGCCGCCGCTCGAGCGAACGGGATCGGCCGGCCACTACCTTCGCAAGCCCGTGGTGGCGTAGCCGCCGGGCTTCAGCCCGGCGGACACCGCGGGAACCGCGGGGCTGGAAGCCCAGCGGCTACGGACGCTGCACCTTCCTCAGGATTCGATGCGCAGCGCGTCGATGGGATCGAGCGACGACGCGCGGTGCGCGGGATAGTACCCGAACGTGACGCCCGCGACGATGGCGAGCGTGACGGCCAGCAGGACGGTGTCCCCCGAGACGAGCGTGGGCCAGCCGAACACGCGCGCCAGGATCTCGGCGCCCAGCCAGCCAAGCGCGATGCCCGCCGCGCCGCCGAGCAGGCCAATCGACATCGCTTCCGATAGAAACTGCCAGCGCACGTCGCGGACGCGCGCGCCGATGGCGAGCCGCAGGCCGATCTCCCGCCGTCGCTCGGTGACCGACACCAGCATGATGTTCATGATGCCCACGCCGCCGACGAGGAGCGACACGCCGCCGATCGCCGTCAGCATCAGCGCCATGGTGCGGGCGGTCGACGCCCGCAACTGCAGTGTCTCGAGGGGCCGCTGGATGCGGAAGTCGTCCAGGTCACCCGGCATCAGCTCATGGCGCGCCCGGAGCAGCGAGATAATCCCGGCTTCGGCGCGATCCGTCAGCTCGGGCGCGGTGACCGAGCACATGATGTCGGTAATCCAGTCCTGGCGATCGATCCGGCGTTGTGCAGTGGAAATCGGCACGAAGACCACGTCGTCGCGGTCGACGCCGCCGCGGGTCGTGCCCTTCGAGGCAAGCACGCCGATCACCTCGTAGGGGAACCGGCCCATCCGCAGCGTCCGCCCGACGGGGTCCCCTTCGCCGAAGATGCGCTCGGACACGGACGCGCCCAGCACGAGCACCCGGGTGCCGGCGTCCACGTCCTCCGGCGTGAAGAAGGTGCCCCCGAGCAGGTCGCGGCGGCGAATCTCGAAGAAGGCGTCCGACACGCCCTGATAGCGCGTGTTCCAGTTCCGACCGCTGGCGATGACCTGTTCCCGCCCGGTGACCTGTCCCGAGCACGCTTCAATCTCGGGAACCTCCTGAGCGATCGCGATCGCATCGCCACGCGTCATCGTGCGCGCGCCACCCGATCCCGATCGGGCCCCACCGACGTTGGCGCTGCCTGCCCGAATCCAGACGAAGTCCTCGCCCAGGGCGTCGATCTGCGCAGTGATCCGGTCTGTGCTGGCCGCGCCGAGCGCCGCGGTGCAGATGACGGCCGCAATCCCGATGCTGATACCGAGGACGGTCAGCGCCGTGCGCAGGCGGTTCTTGAGCAATGAGGTGAGGACTATCGATGGGAGCGTGGTGAACATCGAACGAAGACCTCCGGCTCACTCTGGAGCGACAGATTGGACCTATAGGTGGGTCAGACGCCGGCGAGCGGTATTCGGCCGGGGGTGTCGCAGACGCGACGGCAGAGGCCCCAGAGGCGACGGTATACTGGCTGCCGACCTGACGCCGATCGGCCTTCACCTGTGGCCCGCATCGCCTGGTTCGCTCCCTGGAGGCGTGGGCGCAACAGAACGGCATGGCTGAGATCGATCGCTATCGTGCGGAGGACCGTCGCCAGGTCGAGGCCCTGTACCGGCGCGTCTTCGGGCCTGATGCCGCCGAGGCCAACTGGCTGCGGTGGGACTGGCAATACCGCCGCAATCCGTACATGCCCCCCGAGGGGCCGATGATCTGGCTGGCGCGCGAAGGCACCACCGTCGTGGGACAGTACGCCACGATGCCCGTACGCCTCACGATCGGCGGGCCCGAAATTGACGCGTCGTGGGGCATGGACGTGATGGTGGCGCCCGAGCGGCAGCGCCAGGGCCTCGGTGACGTGCTGTTCCGCACGTGGGATCGCCACACGGGCGCCGCCCTCGGCCTCGGTCTGTCGGACGCGTCCTTCCGCCTCTTTCAGAAGATGCAGTGGCCCGACCTGGGTCCGGTGCCCTGCCTGGTGAAGCCGCTCAGCCGGCGGGCGCTCCGGCGGCCGAACTGGCCGGTCGGGCTAAATCGCTTCGTGTCGTACGTCACCCTGCCCTGGGTGCGCCTGATTGCGCGCACCCGGCCGCTGCAGGGCGAGGTACGGATGATCCGGCACTTCGACGAGAGCTTCACGCGGCTGTGGGAACGGCTCCGCGGCCAGTTCGGCTTCGCCATCCGGCGCGACGCCCCGTATCTCAACTGGAAATACATCCAGGCGCCCCACGTCCGCTATCAGATCGCAGCCCTCATGCAGGGGAGCGAGGCGGCCGGCTATGCGGTGTACCGCCACGTGCAGGAACCTCGGGGCCGCGTCACGCTGCTCGTGGACGTGCTGACCGACCCCGCCGATGCGGCCGGGTTCCTGACGCTGGTCCGGTGGGTGGATCGGGAGGCGCGGGCGGCCGACTCGGACAAGATCCGGACGTTCGTGCTGCACGACGGCTTCCGGCGGCTGCTGAAGAAGGAGGGCTACTACTCGGTGAAGTCGACCATGGAGTTCGTCGCCAAGGTCAACGCCGTCAGCGTCGCGCCCGACTACTACAAGAGCACCGCCACCTGGCATGTAACGCTCGGCGACTCCGACCAGGACCGATGAGCCCGACGGCCCCGCCTGCCCTGCTCGTCGCGATCGACACCGAAGGCGACAATCAGTGGGACCTCGCCGCGAGACGGCTCCAGACCTTCGCGAACGTGCACGCGCTCGAGCGCCTGCACGGGTTCTTTGCGCGCCACCACGTCCGTCCCACCTACGTCATCACCTATCCGGTGGCCCGGAACGCCGGGTCGATCGCCGTGCTGCGGCGGCTCCTGGCACGCGGGGACTGTGAAATCGGCGCCCATCATCATGCCTGGGAAACGCCACCCTGCGAACCGGGCGATGTCGATCGGCATCCCTACGCGCTCTCGCTGCCGCTCGATCAGTTCGAGGCGCAGCTCGATGCGCTGACGACGGCCATCGGCGACGCGGTCGAGGTGGCGCCCGTGTCCTACCGGTCGGGCCGCTTCGGCTGCTCGGCGGCCCACGTCTCGGGGCGCGCGGGCCGCGGCGACCGCATCGGATGGGGCGGGGCGCCGCGCGG
>CAZFAT010000308.1:0-25519 GCA_964517075.1 uncultured Solibacteraceae bacterium | reverse complement strand
GCGCGGCTTTGGCGCCAGGGGGGCCCGCGGCGGCGCCGGCGCGACGGACGCGCGCGAGGCCGCCCGAACGGCCATCACCGCAGGCTGGTCGGGCCCGACCGTCGTCAGTCTGCTGCGCGCCATCGGTGTGACCGAGGCGACCGGCTACGACGAACAGATCAAGGCGCAGCTGCAATCGGCCTCGGCCGAGGTGCGCGACGCGGCGAACTTCGCGTCGACCAACACGCGCGCCACGACGTCGGCGGCCGCCGGCGGCGGCGCGGGTGCCGCGCTCGTCAGCACGGTGCCGGTCGAGGATCTCGCGGGCCGCATCGCCAGCCTGAAAGGTGACGCCACGCTCGGCCAGACGCTGTTCACACGGCAGGCGTGTGGAACCTGCCACACGGCCTCGCCCGAGGAGGCATTGAAGGGCCCGTACCTTGGCGGTATCTCCCAGCGCTACAACCGGACGGAGCTCATCGATTCGATCGTTCGCCCGGCTGCCACGGTCGCCCAGGGCTTTGCGACGAACTCCTTCGAGATGAAGGACGGGCGCCAGCTCAGCGGCTTCATCGTTCAGGAAGGCACCACGGAAGTCGTGATCCGTGACATCGCCGGCACGGAAACCAGGCTCGCAAAGAACGCCATCGCCAGCCGGGGCGCGCTCGAGGGCTCGGTCATGCCGCCCGGGCTGGTCGACAGCCTGACGCTCCAGGAACTGGCGTCGTTGCTGGCATATCTGGATTCGTTGAAGTCTGGAAACTGAGGTATCGGGCGACCCGACCGGGAGGACGGCCATGTACACCGTCAAGCAACTGCTCGACGTCAAGCCCCGCAGCGTCGTCACCATCGCGCCCGAGGCCTCGGTCTTCGAAGCCCTGGAACTGATGGCCGAGAAGGATATCGGCGCCGTGGTCGTCGTGCACGACGACCGCGTCGTCGGCATCCTCTCGGAACGCGATTACGCGCGCAAGGTCATCCTGCACCACAAAGCGTCGAGGGACATCACGGTTGACGAGATCATGACGGATCGGGTGCTCTACGTCGGGCCACGTCATACCGTCGACGAATGCATGGCGCTCATGACCGACAAGCGCATCCGCCACCTGCCGGTCATGGACGGCGACCGGCTCGTGGGCGTGCTGTCGATTGGCGACCTCGTCAAGGCGACGATTTCCGAACAGGACTTCACGATTCGCCAGCTCGAACGCTACATCATGAGCTGACACGCCGCCCGCCACGGGGCCCGAGGCCCCGCACATCTGTAATGTGTAAGTCCTCCGTGCAACCTGTACGTGCGCCGGCCGCCAGCCCCCTCCCCCGAGTTCCGCTGATTGCCCTCCCTCGTGCCAGGCACGCGCCTTGCTTCGCTACCCGGCGCCTTTCAAGGAGAGGGTCGAATGGCGAACAGCCACAGATTTGTCATTGCCGCAGCCATCGCAGGCCTGCTGGGCGCCATCGGGTGCTCGAATTCGGGGTCGCCCACCGGCGCGTCCGGCTTTCCCTTCGGATCACCTTCGGGCGCGACGATTCTCGGCAGCGTGGCGGGCATGGGTGGAGCCGACCGGACGGTCGCCGCGGCGCCCGGCACACTGAAGGTCAAGGTGGTCGGCACGGACCTCGCCGCGGTCGTCAGCTCGTCGGGGCGCTTTCAGATCAACGGCGTCCCTCCAGGCGACGTCCTGCTCGAGTTCAGTGACGAGAACGTGAACGCCGCGGCGCTGGTCGCCGCCGTCAGCGAAGGTGAGGAGATCGAGATCCAGATCGATCTCAGCGGAACGACCGCGGCCATTCTCAGCGAGACGCGACGGTCCCTGAAGATCGCGTTGTGTCACCGCACCGGCTCGGGCCGCTATCAGCTCACCGACGTCAGCGTGAACGCCGAATCCGCGCACCGGGGCCATGGTGACGGCGCGATCGGCGATCCGGTGCCGGGTGATCCCACATTACGATTCGACAACACCTGCGTGCCGGCGGTGACCCCGGTGACCATCGAGAAGTCGACCAACGGCGCGGAGGCCGACCGCGCGCCTGGCCCGTCAATTCTGGTGGGCGCCCCTGTCACGTGGACGTACGTCGTCGAGAACACCGGCACCGCGGCCCTCTCGGGAATCGTCGTGACGGATGACGACCCGGCCGTCGTGGTGGATTGTCTGGGCGTCACCTCGTTGGCGATCGGCGCGTCCATGACCTGTACCGGCACGGGGGTCGCGGTGCCCGGCCCCTACGCGAACATCGGCACGGTCACCGCCGTCGCGAGCGCCCTGGCCGTGTCGGCGTCCGATGCCAGTCACTACCTGGGCGTCGAGCCCTCGGACGGTCCCAAAGTGGAGCTGTGCCACCGCATCGGCACCGGGTCGTTCCACCTGGTCTCGGTGAGCCTGCCCGCCGAGCCGGCGCATCTCGCCCACGGCGACGGCAAGATCGGTGGAGCCGTGCCGAACCAGCCGGGCATGGTCTTCGGGCCCCGCTGCAGTGTGATGACCGGCTCAGCTGCCCCGGCCGGTCAGTAAGGCCCTGCGGGGCCGCGCGTCCGCGGCCGTGTGGCGCCCCCGCGCCACGCGGCCGTGAACCGCGCGCTAGACCGCGTCGCTGACCGAGCTCATGTTGAATGACGCGACGCGCATCGGCGGCGCTTTCACACGCAGGAACTCGTCGTGCTCGCGCGGAAGCGCCATGGCCGTGCGGCCAAACTCGGTGGCTTGCGCGAAGGCCGCGATCGGACTCATGTTCCAGCGGAAGTTGTTGACGGCGCCCCGCACCTGCCCATCCTCCACCAGAAACACGCCATCGCGCGTCAGGCCGGTCTGCAGCGCGGTCTGAGGATCGACGGTGCGGATGTACCAGAGGCACGTCACGAGGAGACCGCGCGTGGTGCGCGCCACCATGTCGTCCAGGCTCGCACCGGCTCCGTCCACCACCAGGTTGTCGATGTAGGGCACCGCAGGGATGTCGCCGGCTGTCGCGGCCCAGTAGCGCGGCGTGATGAGCGCGCGCAGCGCGCCGTCCTGCACCCAGTCGGTGCGCGTCGCCGGCAGCCCGTTGTCGAACACCGACCAGAGCGGCCCCGAACTGCTGCCGACGTGAAACGGGACCGTGGGGATCTCGCGATCGGCGGGATCCGAGTACAGGCGCGCCTCACCAAACAGCCGATCGCCAATCCGCGCACCACCCCCTGGGCGTGAGAACGGGCTGCGACCCTCATCGGCGTCACGGCGCGCCATGAAGCCGTAGGCCGCGAGCGCGAGGTCGGCCGTACAAGACGGCTCGAACACCACCTCGTACTCGCCGGCCGGCAGAGCCATCCGGCGTTCCGACCACGCCAGCCGGCGCTCGAGTGTGTCCACGAGTGCGTCCGGATCGACATCCGCGAACTCCGTCGTGGTGCGGCCGACCCAGGCCGATCGTGCGAAGTCGGGTGTCTTGGCCGTGATCTCGACCTTGCCGATGCGCTCCGTATGCCGCCGGCGGAGGCCGGTCGACGTGGCCAGCCAGAGCGTGGACGCGGTGTGCTCGGCGTATCCGAAGGTCTGCATCGCGCGGCGTCTCGCCCGACCCAACACGTGGCCCAGACGCGGGGCGAAGGCGTCGAACGCGTGAATGCCGGTCGTGGCCGGCGGCTCGTCCCAATCCGGCACCGCGCCGTTGACCGGCAGGAGTGGCTGGTAGTCGGCCGCCTCGGGGGTCAGGGCGCAGGCCATCTCTGACTGCCGCACCAGGCCCTCAAGGGTCGACACCGGAAAGTAGGTCCGCGTGATCGAGGCCACGCGTCGCCCGACGATGGACGCAATCGACAGGGACGTCCGTTCCACCGCGCCGTTGGTGGTCACGGTGTTGTTGGCCCACCGCACGTTGGCCGACGTGTCGTGCCGCGCGATGACCACGCAGCCGTCGGCGCGGGACAGTGCGAGCACGCGCTCGACCGTGTCCTGGAGGGACATCAGTGACCCTCCTCGGACGTGTTCAGCACGTTGATCTGGCGGAACAGCGCCACCGGGCAGCCATGTGTGACGGGCGCAATTTGTCCCGGCTGGCCCTTACCGCAGTTGAAGGCGCCGCCGAGCACGTAGGTCGCCGCCCCGCCCAGCGCGGCCAGCGCATTCCAGAAGGTCGTGGTCGTCGACTGATACGCCACGTCCTTGATCTGCCCGGCCAGCCTGCCGCGCCGAATGCGGAAGAATCGCTGGCCCGTGAACTGGAAGTTGTATCGCTGCATGTCAATCGACCAGCTCTTGTCGCCGACGATGTAGATCCCATCCTCCACACCGCCGATGAGATCCGCGAGGGTCACGTCGTGCGGGCCGGGCTGCAGCGAGACGTTGGGCATCCGCTGCAGCGGCACGTGCTCCGGCGCGTCGGCAAACGCGCACCCGTTGGAGCGGCCGAATCCCTGCTTGTGCGCCATCTGCCGGTCGAGCTGGTAGCCCACGAGGACGCCGTCGCGGATGATGTCCCACGTCTGGGCGGCCACACCCTCATCGTCGTACCCGATGGTCGAGAGGCCATGGACCGCCTGCCGATCGCCGGTGACATGCATGGCCGGCGCGCCGAACTGAAGCGTCCGGACCTTGTCCAGCGTCGCAAAGGACGTGCCCGCATAGTTCGCTTCGTAGCCCAGCACACGGTCGAGCTCGGTCGAGTGGCCGATGGACTCGTGAATCGTCAGCCAGAGGTTCGTCGGGTCGATGACGAGGTCGTAGCGGCCGGGCGTGACCGACGGCGAGCGCATCTTCTCTTCCAACAACGCCGGAATCGGCTCGGCTTCGCACGCGAAGCGATCGTCGGCTGTGAAGTATTCCCAGCCGCGCCCGGCCGGCGGTAGCGCGGTGCCCATGGTCTCGAACGCGCCGCTTGCGCGATCGATCCGCACCGCGGTGAAGTCTCCGCGCACCCGCACGCGCTGCTGGGTGATCCGCGACCCAGCCAGCGACGCGAAGTACTTCTGCTCCACGACCAGATGGACCTCGGAGGTCACGTGGTCGATCAGCCTCGACGCGAGCGCCCGGTCGTTCAGCGCGAGCAGGAACGCAATCTTCTCGTCATCGGGCACGGTGAACGGGTCGACGTCGTAGCGCGACACGAACACGTCGACGTAGGCGGGTTCGTCGGCGAGCACCACCGGTTCCGTATTCAGAGGGGCGAGCGTCTCGGCCACGTCCAGCGCGCGAGCGGCCAGCGCGACCCCCGTCTCGGCGGTGACGTCAAGCCCGGCCGCGAATCCCCAGGCGCCCCGGTGAATGACCCGAACGCTCACGCCGACCGTTTCGGTATCACTGGCCGTTTGCAGTTCGTGGTCGCGGACGACGAGCGTCTGGGTGCGCAGGCGCTCGACTCTGACGTCGCAATGCGCGGCGCCTCTCGCCTTGGCGGTGGAGAGCGCGGCGTCGGCGACGCGGTCGTGCGGGAACGCGAGGAAGACAGGATCGATGTCCGGGCGGCGCATCGCCGAGCATCCTATCGCGAGCGGGTCGGATTCGGGATGTCCGCTACGCCGCGTCGCCGCGGCGGAAGACGCGGCGGCCGCTGAGATATGTTTCCTCGATCCGTACGTCGCCGGCCTCCGGATCGAAGCGGAAGCGGACGAAGTCGGCGCGCTCGCCCCCGGCCAGCCCGAGCTGCCGGCCCGGCACGCGTCCCGCCCGGGCCGCGTTGGTCGTGGCCATGGTCACCGCGTCTGGCAACGACACGCCGCCAAAGCGGATCGCGTTCGCGACCGCGGCATCCATCCGGAGCGCGGACCCGGCGAGCCGATCCTGCCCCGCGAGCACGACTCGTCCGTCCACCGTCAGCTCCAGTTCCTGCGCGCCCAGTTGGTAGCGGCCCGGCGGCGAACCGGCCGGCGTGCTCGCGTCGGTGACGAGCACCGACCGCCCGACCTCCTTGGCCCGGAGCGCGGCTTTCAGGAACGCCGGCGGCACGTGAATGCCGTCCGCGATGAAGCTCGCCGTCAGACGGTCCTCGGCGAGCTGATCCCAGATGTAGTTGGGATGGCGTCTCAGGACGTGGTGAGAGCCGTTGCCCAGATGCGTCGCCATCGTCGCACCCGCGGACACCGCGGCGGCGATCTGAACCGCCGTCGCACCGGTATGCCCGATCGCCACCACCACGCCTTCGCCGACAAGGGCCTCGATGTAGCTGGACGCGTCGGGCCACTCGGGCGACAGGGTGACCAGCCGCACGTGGCCGCGGGCCGCCTCCTGCCACCGGCGGAACTCGTCGACGTCCGGCGGGCGGACCCACCGGGCCGGATGCGCGCCGCGCGGCCCTTCCTCGGCGGAGATGTGGGGCCCCTCGACGTGAAAGCCGTCCATGGCCTCACCCGCGGGCAGCGTCTCTCTGGCGGCGGCCAAGTTCGCGAGCGCGCCCCGCATCTCGTCCGGGCCGCCGGTAATGACCGTGGGATAGAAGCGCGTGACGCCGGTCGAAAACATCACCTCGATGGATCGCGCGATTTCGTCATGGGGTGTGCCGGGCGCGTTGTAGTCCACGCCGGCAAACCCGTTCACCTGCAGGTCGATCCAACCCGGGGCGAGGTACAGGGCATCGGGCGATGCGGTGGAATTCACGCGGAGGACGACCTGATCGAAGGCCACCTCCAACCCCGCGCCCGCCCGCACGTCCCGCCCGGAAAGTTCCTTCAGCACCGGGCCCAGACACTACCTCAAAACGGGACCGGGTGCAGGTTGGGTGACTGTTGACTTCTGGCCTCACACCTCTGACTTGCGGGCGCCTTTCACCCTTTTAGCTTGACCCCGGACGGTCCTGTCTGGAGAATGCCGACGTGGCTCACATCACTTCGTCCGCCTCGGCCGCTCCCGTTGCCTTCGACCAGAGTGCGGACCGCGTGACCGCCTATCACTGGCTGGTCGTCATCATCGCGTCGCTCGGCTGGTTGTTCGACTGCATGGATCAGCGGCTCTTCATCCGTGCCCGGCCGCCGGCGATGCGCGAGCTGAGGCCCGCGGGAACCTCGGCGGCCGACATCACGACGTTCGGCACCTACGCGACGACGGCGATGATTCTCGGCTGGGCCACCGGCGGCATCTTCTTCGGCATGATGAGCGACAAGTGGGGCCGCGTGAAGACGATGGTCGTGACTCTGCTGGTCTATTCCGGATTCACCGGGCTGTCGGGCTTCTCGACGACCTGGCTGGACTTCACGATCTACCGGTTTCTGGTCGGGCTGGGCGTCGGTGGCATGTTTGGCGCCGCCACGACGCTGGTGGCGGAGAGCGTGCCAGGACGGGTGCGGGCGGTCGCCCTGGGGGCTCTTCAGTCGCTGTCGGCCCTCGGCAACATCATCGGATCGCTCATCAGCCTGCGGGTGGATCCCAGCGCGCCGTCGATGTTCGGCGGCTATTCGGGCTGGCGCGTGCTGTTCTTCGTCGGCATTCTCCCGGCCTTGCTCGTCATTCCCATCGTCTTCGTGCTGCGGGAGCCCGAGGCGTGGAAGCGGGCGAAAGCGGCGGCCGCCCAAGGCGTCACGAAGACGGTCGGCTCGCCGGTGGAGTTGTTTCGCAACCCGCGCTGGCGCAAGAACAGCGTCATCGGGCTGCTCCTCGGCGTCTCGGGCATGATTGGACTGTGGGGCATCGGATTCTTCTCGCCGGAGCTGATTAACACGGCGCTCGCCGGCGAGGCGCCCGAACGGATCAACCGGGTGCGGGGCGTCTCCACCGCGCTTCAGGACGTTGGCGCGTTCTTCGGCATGGTCGCGTTCACGACCGTTGCCTCGCTTGTCAGCCGGCGGCTGGCATTCTTCTTCGCCTTCCTGAGCGGCATGTTCGTGACGGCCTTCGTCTTCAACTCGCTGGACAGCGCGTCGGACGCCTACTGGATGCTGCCGATGATGGGCTTCGTGCAGCTCGCGCTCTTTGCCGGCTACTCGATCTACTTCCCCGAGCTGTTCCCCACGCGCCTCCGCGGCACGGGCGTGGGCTTCTGCTACAACACGGTGCGCTACCTGGCGGCGCCGGCGCCCATTCTCCTCGGCTACCTGAGCGCCGCGCTCTCCTTCCGCACCGCGGCCGTCGTCATGTCGTCGGTGTATCTCATTGGAATGGTCGCGCTCATCTGGGCACCGGAAACGAAGGGAAAGCCGTTGCCAGAGGACTGACAACATCTGGCTATCTGTTATTGGCTATTGGCTATCGCGATTGGGTTATTGGGGCTATTGAATTGGGCTATTGATCTGACGCCCGATAACTACGATCAAATAGCCGGGTAACCGCGATCAATGGTCCGATAACCCCGATCAAATGGCCGATAGCCCGATCAATAGCCCGATAGCCCAATCGCGATAGCCAATAGCCAATAACCAGATAGGCAGATGCCGTACACCGCCACCCACGACCTCATCCTTCCGAGCACCGTCACCGGCTCCTGGCCGCGTCCCCGCTGGTTCGACGTCAGCATGTGGGCCAAGCCCCTCGACACGTGCATGCTCGACGTGCGGTTCCGCGAAAAATTCCAGGACGCGCTCGCCGTCGTCATCAGCGACGAAGAACGGGCGGGGCTCGACATCCTCACGCATGGCGATTACCACTGCGACGAGGACCTCGCGGGGCGGAGCTGGCATCACTATCCGCTCCAGCGCTGGGCCGGGTTCGAGGGCGACTACCTGCAGGCCGAGGACACGCGCAGCGAATGGCTCCGGTATCCGCCGGGAACGCTCCTGAACGAGATCTACACCGGTTGGCGGTGGCCGTGGGTCACCGGCAAGATTGAGCATCGGCCGCTCGACTACGCGAAGATCTGGCGCCTCGCGCAAAGCAAGACGCGCAAACCCGTGCGCTTCGGCACCTGCTGCTCGCAGGTGATGGGCCTCTTCCTGGACATTCATACGGACAAGTACAAAGACAGCCGCGAAGTCGTCTGGGACATGGCCGTCGCCATGAACACGGAACTGCTGGCGCTGCGCGACGCCGGCTGCCGATGCATTCAGATCGAGGAACCGACGCTGCACTTCATGGCCAACACCTTCGGCACGAACCACGAGAAGGTGAAATTCATGGTGGAGTGCTACAACCGCGAGGTCCAGGGGCTGGACGACGTGGAGATCTGGATTCACACATGCTGGGGCAATCCGAACATGCAGCGTGTGATGGACGACACGAGCTACCGCGCGTCGTTCGAGCTCTACCTCCACCAGATGCGCGGCGACGTCTGGACGATCGAGACGCGCGATCGGGACTTCAAGGACGTGGAGCTGTTCGGGGCGCTGAAGGGCCGCCTGCCGAAGAAGATCTGCATCGGCGCCGTCAGCCACCGATCGCTCCAGGCCGACCGGCCCGAAGACGTCGCCGGCGCGATTCGCACCGCGTTGAAGCACATCGCGCCCGAGCAGCTCATCGTCTCGAGCGACTGCGGCTTCGGGCGCCAGGGCGCCAATCGTGAGATTGCCTTCTACAAGGCCAGCGCGATCGCCCAGGGCTGCAACATCGTCCGGCGGGAGCTGGGACTGGACCCGACCTACATTCCGGCCGCCGACCCGGCGCTGCAGACCGATATCGTGCCGAAGGCGCCCGCGGCCGTCGCGCCGGGGCTCGGACGCGCGTAACCGCGCGAGCGCGGCTGGCGTCGTTCAGGCGCGCCGGCCGTTGGCGTCCGCAATCTGCCGATCAATCTCGGCGAGCGCCTGGCTGATGTGCTGGCGGCGGCGATCGTGCGACGTCGCGGCGAGTTGACGTTCGAGGTCGGTGCGGGCCAGACGCAACGACTCGACGGTCCGCATCTGCACCGGATCGGCCGCCGCCGGCTGCCGCCGCCGCGCCCGCGCCTCGGCCACTTCGTCCATCCGCTCCTGGATCTTCGCCTCCGCGTCGATCAATCCCTCTCCCGAATCACCCATGGGTGCAGTGCCTCCGCTGGAATATTTCTTCGGTATCCTGCATCTGCCTATTGCTTATTGGCTATTGGCTATCGCGAGTGGGCTATTGGTTATTGATCGGTTAGTGATCGGCTATTTGACTATTGGCACATTCGTCACGCCTCTGAGTGGACACCAGACTCCAAATAGCCCAATCAATAGCCCAATCAATAGCCCGATCGCGCGATCAATAACCAATAGCCCAATCGCGATAGCCAATAGCCAATAACAGAGAGCCAGATGCCCGTCATTGTCGCGCCGGTCGTATTGTGGCCACGACCGGAAAATGATCGGACGGGTACCGTTTGTCCCGGCTCGTCCGGACGATAGAGGCCGAGAGGACCTCGGTACCGGGCTCCACCAGCACGTAGTCGATCTTCGCGCCCGTCGTGTTACCGATCTTGAACCCCGTGAACGTCCCGACCTCGGTCGCGTCGCGGTGCAGCACGCGGAACGTGTCCACGAACGGGCCCGCGGGCCCGCCCGGGGCGCCGACCAGGGTGTGCAGCGCGGGGTTGTCCTCGCCGACGTTGAAGTCCCCGGTGACCACCACCGGCTCCGACGAGCCCGACCGCTCGGCGACCCGGCGGGCGACCAGCTCGGTGCTCCGCACCCGGGAGGGCTGAGACTGGTGATCGAGGTGCAGGTTGAAGTGCCAGAAGGCGCGGCCGTCGCGATCGATGAAGCGGGCCCAGCTGGAAATCCGCGTGATGTTGTTGCCCCAGGACGTCGATCCGGGCACGGTGGGCGTGTCCGAAAACCAGAACGTCCCGGACTCGGCCACACGCAGGCGGCTCGTCCTGAACAGGATGGCCGAGAACTCCCCGGCCGCCCGGCCGTCGTCACGCCCGACGCCCACGACCGCGTAGCCAGGCACCGCGGCGACGATCTCGTCGATCTGCGAGGCGAGCGCTTCCTGAACGCCAATCAGATCCGCGTTCTGTTCGCGCACCACGTCGAAGACCAGATCGCGCCGCCGCGTCCAGTGGTTCTCGCCGTCGTTGGCCGTCCCGTACCGGATATTGAAGGACATGACGGTGAGCGGCGACGGAGCGGGCGCGGGCCGCGATACCTGCGCGGCCAGGGGCGCCGCGAGGGCGACACCGATCGCGAGCACGCGCAGCACCGCACGTCGTGAGACAGTCACAGGCGACGTCATGGCAACCTCGGATTGTAGCTCAGCCTTCAGCCCGCCCAGGCCTCGCGCAGAAACCGCACGACGTTGCCATGCGCGATGAGGCGCGTGTCCTCCTCGCTGTAGCCCCGCGCCCGGAGCCACGCGGGCAGCGCCGAGAGGTCCGCGATCGTGTCGACGTCAGGCGGAGTCTGCTCGGTGCCGAACGCGCCGTCGAGATCGGATCCGATGGCCACGTGGCGCGCGTTCCCCGCGAGCTGGCAGATGTGGTCCATGTGGTCGACGACACGCGCCATCGTGAGCCCGGCCTGGTGCGGGGTGGTCATGCCGCGCACCCAGTCGGGTACCAGCATCCACGCGTCGAACGCCATCCCGATGACGGCGCCCCGCCCGATGAGCTCGCGAATCTGATCGTCGCTGAACTGGCGGTGATGCGGGACGAGCGCGCGGCAGTTGCTGTGGCTCGCCCAGACCGGGCCGCGGAACCGATCGAGCGCCTCGCGGAGACTGTCATCGCACAAGTGCGTGACGTCCAGGATCAGGCCCAGCCGGTCCATTTCGGCCAACAGATCGCGGCCGGCTGCGGTGAGTCCCCCGGTCGCGTTCGTCCCCTGGGCGTAGGTGCCTGGCCCGTAGTGCGCCGGGCCGATGGCACGCAGGCCGTAAGCGTACGCGCGCTCGGCATACGCCGGTGTGATCAGCGAGTCCGCTCCCTCGAGGCTCAGCACGTAGCCGATCGGCGCGGTTCCGGGAGGATCCCGCTCCCACCGGTCGAGATGCCGCCCGAGCGCGTCCGCGCTCGTGATGCAGACCATCTCCCCCGCGTCCTCCATCGTCCGGTACCACGCGAGCTGGCCTTGTGTGTGCGCCCACGCCTGCGCCGCGCTGTGCCAGCCCGGCAGGGGATTGCCGGGGGTCACGTAGCGCGCAATCTGCGTGGCCACGCACAAGCCGACACGCCCGCGGCGCATGTCGGGCAGCGACACCGTGCCCCGGCCGCGATCGACCTTGTCGGTCAGCCCGCGTTCCCGCGTCCGGATGTCTGGCACCGGACGCGTGAGATCGCGGTTCCATTCCAGCGCATTCATGGCGAGATCGAGATGGGCGTCGACAATCAGCATCGCGGCTATACCAGCACGTCGAGCAGGAGGATGAACCCAAGCGCCACCACGGCGATCACGGTCTCCATGATCGTCCACGTCGCGAGCGTCTCGGCAACCGACAGGTTGAGGTATTCCTTCACGAGCCAGAAGCCACCGTCATTGACGTGCGACAGAATCAGCGACCCTGCACCCATCGCCAGCACCAGGAGTTCCAGGTTGACGCCGGGCGAAGCGGCGGCTATGGGCGCCACGATGCCCGCCGCCGTCGAAATCGCGACGGTCGCCGATCCGGTGGCGACGCGCAGCGCCGCGGCGATGAGCCAGCCCAGCAGCAGGATCGACACGTTCGACGCCGCGGCGGCCGCCGCGATGACGCCGCCGGCCCCGCTCTCGACGAGCACGCGGTTGAACCCGCCGCCCGCGCCGACGACGAGCAGCACCGAGGCGACTGGCCCGAGCGACTCGTGGGCGAACGTCGCCATCCGCTCGCGCCCGAAGCCCCGCGCGAGACCGAAGGTATAGAACGACACGACGACCGCGATGAGGAGCGCCACCAGCGGAGCGCCGACGAAGTCGGCCCACTGCCGCACGACGCGGTCCGGCGGCAGCGTGAGGTCCACCACCGTAGCCAGCAGCATGAGACCGACCGGCAGGAGGATCGTCGCCACCGTCACCCAGAAACCTGGCGCCGTGACGTACTCCCCGGCCGCCGCAAACTGATCGGCCAATCCCCCGGATGTCGTCACCGGAACGCGTCGGGCCAGCCAGGCACCGAGCCATGGGCCTGCCGCGAGGGCCGTCGGTACGCCGACGGCAATCGAGTACGCCACCGTGAGGCCGACGTCCGCCTCCAGCATGCCAATCGCGACAATCGGCCCCGGATGCGGCGGCACCAGACCGTGGGCGACCGACAGACCGGCGAGCAGCGGAATGGCGAGCGACAGGAGCGGCGCGCCCGCCTGACGCGCCACTGTGAACAAGATCGGCACGAGCAGCACCAGTCCGACCGAGAAGAACACGGGAATGCCGACGATGAAACCGATGAGCAGCATGGCCCAGGGCAGCCGCCGCGTACCCATGACGCCGATCAGCGTCGTGGCGACGACACGCGCACCGCCCGACTCCGCCAGCATCTTGCCGAGCACGGTGCCGAGGCCGATGACCACGGCGACCGATCCCAGAACGCCGCCGACGCCCTCCTGAAAGCTCCGCGCGATGGCCGGCAGGGGCATCCCGGAGCACAGCCCCATGAACACCGACGCCAGGATGAGCGCGACGAACGCGTTCACCTTGAACCGGCTGATCAGCAGGATCAGACCGAGGACACTGAGCAGGACGCAGAGGAGGAGGCTCACACACCAATCCTCCTCCCCCGCGTGATGCGCCACCGATCGACGGCGCGGCGGTCCCGGACGACGACGGCTTCGTCGTGGAGCGCGACAGTCGGACAGATGTGCCACGGCTGGCCGTAGAGACAGGCCCCCACTGGCCATTCGGCCGCGCGTGGCGTCTCGATGACGAGGTGCTCCTCGCTGTGGCTGACGGCCTGCGCGTCCGGGAGGTTGAGAAAGGCCACGCGCGGATGCGGATTCTCGGCCGCGACGGCTTTGTGCCCGAGGTCCAGGCACAGGCGCCGGCCGCCGGGCCGGCTCACCACCCGCGAGAACACCAGCGCCGCCGGCAGAAAATCCAGATCCGGAAAACTCCGGGCGGTGCCCCAATCGGACAGCACGAGCGTGCCTGGGCTGCATTCGACGTCCAGGCGCTTGACGTGCGCGGGAAACGTCGGCGATCCGCCGGCGACGACCGTCGGCACGGGCAGACCGCGCCGCGACAGGTCGTCCCGCAACGTCTGAACCGTGGCGAACTCCTCGTCGCAGCGAGCGGCTCGCGCGACCGGGTCGGCGTCGCGAATGTGGCCATCGTAGGCGTGCAGCCCGCCGGGCCGCACGCCGGGCAGCGCGGACGTCAGCGCATACAGGTCCGTGGCCTGTGCTCCCACGGGCAGGCCGGACCGGTGCATGCCCGTGTCGAGATCGAGGAACACCGGGATCGAAACCCCGCGAGCGGCGGCGGCCGAGGCGAGCGTCCGCAGCGCGCTCTCGTCGTCGACGAGCGTGGAAAACGCGGTGCGCGGAAACGCAATCACCAGATCGACCAGCTGCGCCACGTTGGGCCCGACGGGCTGATAGGCGAGCAGGACGTCGGGCGCGCTGGCGGCCGCGGCCATTTCCGCTTCGGCGAGTGTGGCGACCTTGAAGCGCGTGATGCCCTGATCCATCAGGGCGCGCACGACTTCAGGCAGTTTCGTGGTCTTGAGGTGCGGCCGAAGGCGGGCAGGTCCGCCTGCCAGCCGGACCAGGCGACGAATGTTCTCGTCGATGCGATCGGGATAGACGAGCAGCGCCGGCGACGGCACGTCGTCGGCGTTGCCGAGCAGGTACCAGGATCCGGGCATCCGGCCTCGTCAGCCGATTTCGAAAATGGCCTCGATCTCGACGGCGATGTTGCCCGGCAGGGATCCCATGCCGACGGCGCTGCGCGCGCCGATGCCGTTGACGGGGCCGAACACATCGGCAAACAGCTCGCTGCAGCCGTCGATGACGTGCGGATGATCGCGGAAATCTGGTGTGCAGTTGACCATGCCGAAGACCTTGACGACCTTCTTCACGCGGTCGAGGCTGCCGAGCTGCTCGCGAACCGTGGCAAGAATGGCCAGGCCGACCTGCCGGGCGGCGGCGCGCGCCTCCTCGACGGTGAGCGTCTGGCCGACGCGGCCCATGATGAGCGTCCGATCCGGCCGCAGAGGACCATGTCCGGAGATATAGGCTAACCGGTCCACCAGCACAAGCGGGCGGTAGACGGCGCCCGCCTTGGGCGCCGCGGGCAGATCGAGCTCAAGTTCGCGCACACGCGCTTCCGCACTCATGGCGCAATCATAAAGGGCAGCTGGTGCATCTGGCTATCGGCTATTGGCTATTGGTTATCGCGATTGGGCTATCGGGTTACTGATCGGGTTACTGATCGGGCTACTGATCGGGCTACTGATCGGGCTATTGATCGGGTTATTGAGCGGGCTATCGAGCCCACTCGACAACTCGACTATCCGGGGGGATCGAGCGGGACCCGGCGAAGCCGCAGCCGATAGAAATTCGCCAGTGGCGGGGGTATATTGGCCCCGCTCCCATGGCTCAGACTGTCCCGGCCCCCTCCGCCGCTCCCCCCCGACTCGTGTCCATGGACGCGTTCCGGGGGTTCGTCATGTTCCTGATGATGGCGGAGGTGCTGCGGCTGAGCCGCGTGGCGTCGGCCACCGAGAGTGCCTTCTGGGACGTCCTCGCGTGGAACCAGTCGCACGTGGCGTGGTACGGCCTCTCGCTCCACGACCTCATCCAGCCCGGGTTCTCGTTTCTCGTCGGCGTCGCCCTGCCCTATTCGATTGCCTCGCGCATCGCCAAGGGCCAGAGCACGCCGACGATGTACCTGCACGCCGCGTGGCGCGCGGTAGTGCTCGTCCTGCTCGGCGTCTTCCTGCGATCGGTCGGCCGCGACGGCACGAACTGGACCTTCGAGGACACGCTCTCGCAGATCGGGCTCGGCTACGTGTTCCTGTTCGCGCTGGGCTTCCGGTCCATGCGCACCATCGTCATCGCGCTGGTGCTGATTCTGGTCGGCTACTGGGCGGCGTTCGTGCTCTCCCCCCTGCCGCCACCCGACTTCGACTACCAGGCCGTGGGCGTCGCGGCCAACTGGCCGCACCATGCGACGGGGCTGGCCGCCCACTTCAACAAGAACAGCAATCTCGCCTGGGCGTTCGATACCTGGTTCCTCAATCTCTTCCCCCGTGAACAGCCCTTCACCCGGAATGGCGGGGGCTACTCGACGCTGAGCTTCATCCCCACGCTGGGCACGATGATTCTGGGCCTGATCGCCGGCCGATGGCTGCGATCGGATCGGCCGCGGCCCGAGGTGTTGCGCCAGTTGCTGATCGCGGGTGTGGCGGGGATCGCCCTGGGCACGGCCCTGCACTACGCAGGCATCGTGCCGGCCGTCAAGCGCATCTGGACGCCGGGCTGGACCATCCTCAGCGGCGGGTTCTGCTTCCTGATACTCGCGGGCTTCTACTACCTGATCGACCTGAGGGGCTGGAAGCGCTGGGCGTTCCCGCTGGTCGTGATCGGGATGAACTCGATTGCGATCTACGTCATGGTGCACTTATGGGACGGGTTCATCCTGGGCACGTTCCGGACCCACCTCGGCCAGGGCATCTTCACCTGGCCCGGCCGCGCCTACGAGAGTCTCCTCAGCGGCGGCACCCTGCTGCTGGTGTACTGGCTGCTCCTGTACTGGATGTACCGGCGGAGAATCTTTCTGCGGATCTAGCCGTTCTCGGTGTCCGGTTGACCGACAGCCTCTTCAGAGCCTTCGCAGCTTGAGGTCCCGCAGCGCGGACTTCGTGCGCCAGGCCGCGACGCCGAGCGGCCGCGAGGCGTCCACTTCCAGGCGGGTGTCCACACGGTTGTCGCGGAGGCGCTGGTTGATGATCTGCTTCTCGTCGACCCACGCCTGAATCGCGTCCGGCGTCACGCGGATGCGGACGGTGTACCAGCGGTTCTGATCGAAGTCGATCGTCTGCGACGTTTCGTTCTCCGAGGCGTCCATCCCGTTGATGCTCGACAACCCGACCATCGTGCCGCCCCAGCCGCCGAGGATCAACGAGCAGAACGCGTCGTCCACCGGGAAGGTCACGCCCGCGAAGAAGTCGCTGCCGTCGACGCGCATGGCCTGCAGGGCGAACTCGTAGTTGGTCGTGGGCAGTTCGGGACCATTCCAGGTGATGCCGGTCAGGTCACCGCCCACCTCGAGGATGATCTGGCCGTTCTCCACCTTGACGGCGCCCGGCTTGAAGAACTTCGTCGCTTCCCACCGGCCGAGCGACTTGCCGTCGAAGAGCGACTCCCAGGCGGGTTCCTTGCCCGTGGCGGGTGTGGTCTGATCGGCGGCCAGGGCGGCCGCGGCAAGGACGACTCCTCCGGCCAGCATGAGCCCAATGGCACGACGGAACCAATCGGCGCGTTGCGTCATCATGGCTTGATTCTATAATGGCGGCCGGCTCCGGGGAGACCTGACCATGACCATTTCACGCCGGCAGTTTCTCCAGACGAGTGCGGCCCTCGCGGCGAGTCCGCGGACCTTGTTCGCGCAGAGCGGACTCAAGCTCGGCGTCACCGACTGGAACCTGCGTCAGACGGGACGGATTTCGGCCGTCGAACTGGCCGCCTCGATCGGGTTTCAGGGTGTCGAGGTCAGCCTGGGCCAGAAGCCCGTCGAGGGCAAGCTGCCGCTCGACAATGCGGACATCCAGGCGCAGTACCTCGCAGCCGCCAAACAGCACAACATCGCGCTGGCCGGCACCTGCCTCGACATCCTGCACGTCAATTACCTCAAGAACGACAAGCTCGCGCTGAAGTGGATTGCCGACGGTATCCCCATCACCAAGCGGCTGAACGCCCGCGTGATGCTGCTCCCGATGTTCAACGAGAAGGGCGGCGCGCTGAACACGCAGGCCGAGAAGGACTACGTGGGGGATGCGCTGCGCGACGTGGCGCCGGCGGCCGAGAAGGCCGGCGTCATCCTCGGCCTCGAGAATACGGTCTCGGCCGAGGACAACGTCCGCATCATGGAGCGCTCCCGGTCGAGCGCGGTGCTCGTGTACTACGACGTCGGCAACTCCACCCGCAACGGCCACAACGTGATTCCGGAAATCCGCTGGCTGGGGGCGCAGCGAATCGGCCAGTTCCACCTGAAGGACCTGGGCTACCTCGGCGAGGGGAAGATCGACTTTGCCGGGATTCTCGCCGCCATCAAGGACATCGGCTTCACGGGGTTCGGCAACCTCGAGACGTCGACGCCGTCCAAGACGGACGTGGCCGGCGACATGCGCCGAAACCTCGCGTATCTCCGGACGTTGATGACCTAATCTCAGGGCCGAAAATTCTGGCGGTGTCGCTCTGAGCCTTGAGCGTTGAGTCTTGGTGCCGACGTGGGCACCCTCAAGACTCACAACTCAGCACTGACCCGTCCCTCTCCCGCCGCGATTCGCCGCTGCATCCGGCCGAGGATCCACGCGGCTCCCAGCCAGACGATCGAGATTGGAATCGCGACCAGGCTGGCCGTCAGCGCCAGCCTGCCGAACAGCGCCGTCCCCCAGGCGCCGGCGAGATCGCCGCCGCGGTACACGAACGTGTCGATGAACGACTTGCTCTTGTACTTCGCGTCCGGTCCCAGCACCGTGTAGAGCACCTCGCGCGTGGGCCGGTCGACGGCGAAGTGCGTGGCGCGTCGGACGATTTGAAAGCTCATGACGGTGGCCACGTTCGCCGACTGCCAGAGACCCGCAAATCCAGCCACGGTCAGCGCCGGCAGCACGAGAAGCCCGCCGGTCACGCCCAGCCAGGTCAGGAGGCGGCCGGTGACGAACACCTGCAACAAGAGCGTCAGCGTGTTCACGATGAGATCGATCCGCGCGAGCAGTCCGATGCGCGCGCTCGAGTCGACCAGCGTCTCCTTCAGGATTCGCGCCTGCTCGAAGTACAGGAACGTGGTCGTTATCGTGAAGAGGAGCATGTAGACGACCATCATCTGGAGGTACGACGAGCGCGCAATCAGCGAGAAGCCCGCCCAGACGTCACGGCCGGGCTCGGGCGACCCGGGTTGAAGCGCGGTCGCGGCCGGTCCGGGCACACCGGGCACGTGGCTGTGCGCCCGATCGCTCAGACCGAACTGGCGGCAGAGGCGGCGGGCACAGGCCGTCACCACTTCCAGCAGCACGGCCGCGATCAGCATGAGGTGCACCGGCCCCAGGACGCCCGACAAGGTGGCCGGCACGGTCGACCCGGCCATGGCCCCGAGCGTGCCACCCACGCCGATGGGGCCAAACAGGCGCTTGCCCTGGCCCGAGGTGAACAGGTCGGCCATGAATCCCCAGAACACCGACGTGCTGAGCAGATTGAAGACGCTGACCCATACGAAGAACGTGTAGCCGATGGTGATGCTGGCCGGGCCCGCGGGCACCACGGTCAACAGGGCCCAGAACACCAGCAGGTTCGCCGCGAAGAACCGGTACAGGCCCGGCACGAATCGCCGCCGTGGCAGCCGGGAGGCGAGCCACGCGAAGAGCGGCGTTGCCAGCAGCGTCGCGACGGTCGTCAGCGTCCAGAGTTCGGGCAGGCTGTCGAGTTCGCCGCGAATCCCCATCTCGTCGCGGACGGGGCGCAGCATGTAGTAGCCGAACAGCAGGAAGAAGAAGAACGCCGCCGACCACAGGAAGGCCGGCGTCTCACCCGGGTGCAGGAGCACGAGCCGCTCGAGCCAGGTGGGACGCGGCGCAAGCGAGGACGCAGCCGGCTCGGGCGAGGGCATTCAGCCGGAGGATACCGCAGAGCGCGGCCGCGCACGTCGGCGATCACCCAATGACCCGATAGCAGACCAATAGCGCAATAGCCGATCAATAACCCAATAGCTCAATCGACAACCCAATAGCCCGATCGCGATAGTCAATAGCCAATAAGCGATAGGCAGATGTACCCGCTGCTACCCAAGTATGCCTTCCCAGCCTTTCCTGTACTCCCTGCGGATGTACTGGTCCGCCTCGGGCGCGTTGGTGGCCCGCAGCGTTTTCATATCCCACGTGATCTTCTTGCCAACCTTGTAGGCGACGTTGCCGAGGTGATTGGCCTCGGTGAGCCAGCCGGAGTACTCGAAGTTGCATGACGCGGTCTTGCCCGTTTTCGCGCACTCGATCCACTCGGCCCAGTGTCCCGGTGACTTGGCGATCGTCTGCGGCGGCGGCACGAACCCGGCGAACTGCGCTTCAGGCAGCAGCACGTGCTTGCCGTAGTCGGAGAGGATCATCCCCTTGTCGCCGATGAAGACGCAGCCACTACCCCACTGCGGGATGCCCTTCTCATTCCAGATCTGCGGGCGCAGCTCGCCCTGATACCAGGTCAGCTTCACGGGGGGCATGTCGCCCCGCGCGCCGTACTCGTAGGTCGCGCTCATCGTCGCCGGCGCGATCTCGCGGTTGAAGGGTGTCGGGCTGGCGGCTTCGATGGTGAGCGGCGTCTGGAGCCTGAGCGCCCAGAACGGGAGATCGTTCCAGTGGCTGCCCAGATCGCTCATCGTGCCGCTGCCGAAGTCCCACCAGCGGTACCACTTCGGTCCGGGGTGGTAGACCGAGTGGTACGGCCGCGCCGGCGCCGGGCCCAGCCACAGATCCCAGTCCAGCCCGGCCGGCACCGGTTCGGCCTCCGCCGGCCGGCCGGTGAGGGCGGCGCCATTGAGGAGGGCGCGTGCGTCCTTGTTGCGCGCCGCGGCTTCGGCGCTCTGCAGGCCCCAGGCGCGGCTGACCCACACGTGCGCCTCGCGCACCGGGCCGATGGCGCCGCTCTGCACGAGCTCGACCACGCGGCGGTAGTTGTCGTCGGCGTGGATCTGGATGCCCATCTGCGTGGCGACCTTGGTCTTCGCGGCCATCTCGCGAATGCGTCGGGCTTCCCAGATGTTGTAGGTCAGCGGCTTCTCGCAGTACACGTGCTTGCCGTGCTGCAGGGCCAGCATCGTCGCAAAGGCGTGGGTGTGCTCGCAAGTGGCGACCGTCACCGCGTCGAAGGCGTTCGGCTTGTCGAACAAGCGCCGGAAGTCGGTGAACGTCTGCGCCTTCGGGAACTTGGCCGCGACCGGCGCGAGCCTCGGTGCGTCGACTTCACAGAGGGCGACGATGTTCTCGCCGGCGCGGGAGACGCCGTTGACGCTGGCGCCTCCGCGTCCGCCCACGGCGATGCACGCGACGTTCAGCCTGTTGTTGAGATTCTGGCCCCGCAGGAGCGCGGGCGCGCCGGTCGCCACCCCCGCCGCGGCCAGGGCGCCTCCCACGAACTCCCGCCGCGTGATGCCCCGCCGACCGACTGCCGTAGTCTTGCTCGCCATCGTGACTCCTCCGCAGGCCCCCGTGCGGGCCCGACGCGCCGAGGATACTCCAGACAGGCAGCGCTCCGTCCCGGTCGTTGCGATATGATTCAAGAGACTCTGTTTCCGGGTGTGCAGGATTGGCCCGGAACGACATCTGGAAGGATCCTATGGCGACGACACCGAAGCACGACTCAGACAAGATGGCACGCCGCGACTTCCTCAAGAAGACGGGCACCGTCGCCGGCGCGGCGGCCGTCGGATTTCCGGGCATCATTTCAGGCCAGTCCGTCACGAATGTCCTGAAGATCGGGCTCATCGGCGCGGGCGGCCGCGGCATGGGCGCCGCAGGCCAGGCGCTCAGCGCCGACCCGAACACGGAGTTGACGGCGATCGCGGAGATCGACGAGGCGCTGGTCACACGGGCGGTGTCGCGCCTCAAGGCGAGCCAGCGGTTCGGATCCCGGGTCAAGGTCGATCCCACCAACGCCGTGCACGGGCTGGACGCGTACGAGAAGGTGATCAACAGCGGCGTGGATGTCGTGCTGCTGACGACGCCCCCGGGCTTCCGGCCACAGCACCTGGCGGCGGCGGTGGCGGCCAACAAGCACATCTTCGCCGAGAAGCCGTGCGCGACCGACGCGCCCGGTGTGCGCGAGGTCATGGCCGCACAGAAACTCGCGCAGTCCAAGAACCTCGCCCTGGTCAGCGGGTTCTGCTGGCGCCATCACAACATGATCACGGCTGCGGTCGAGCGGGTGCACAACGGCGCCATCGGCCGGCCGATTGCCCACTACGGCACCTACTACACGAGTCCGGTCAAGCCGATTCCGCCAGTCAGTCAGCGGCCGGCCGGCATGAGCGACATCGAGTGGCAGATCCGCTGGTGGTACAACTTCGCGTGGCTGTCGGGCGACGGCCTCGTCGAGCAAGCGGTCCACAACGCCGACAAGATCATGTGGATGAAGAAGGATGAACCGCCGCAGAGCGCGGTCGCGGTGGGTGGGCGCGCGGTTCCGGCTAACGGCGGCAACATTTACGACCACTTCGCCATTGCCTACGTGTGGCCTGACGGCTACCGGGCGTTCCTGGCCAACCGTCAGAACACCGGCTGTTACAACGCGACCCACGACTACGTCATGGGCACCGAGGGCATGCTGACGCTTGGCGCCGGACCCGCGCGCATCCAGGCGCTGGACGGCACGGTGAAGTGGCAGTGGGAGGGCCCACAGAGCGACATGTACCAGGTGGAGCATGACGTCATGTTCGCGTCCATCCGCGCGGGCAAGCCCCGCAACACGGACTGGAACCTCGCGTCGAGCACCATGCTCGCGCTTCTCGGCCGCGAGGCGGCGTACTCCGGCCAGCAGCTCGCATGGGATCAGGCCCTCAAGTCGAACGTGAAGATCGTGCCGGATCCGATTCAGTGGACCGGCTCGTTCGACCCCGGCGGCCTGCCCCAGCCGGGCCGCTACAAGGCGGTGTAGTCTGTAAGAATGAAGCTCGTGCTCGCCGCCGTCCTCGCGATGGGCCTCGTGGCCCTGGCGGGGGCGGCGCGCCAGTCGCCCACCCCGTCCGCCCCGATCGACTCCGGGCAACTCGCCGCCGTCCAGCAGATTCGCGCGCGCATCGAAGAGCGCGCCAGGAAGTCCTCGAGCCCCGCGGCCGCGTACGCCGTCACCATTCCCCGCACGACGGTCACTTATCAGATGGTGCCGATTCCGGCGGGAGAGTTCCTGATGGGATCGGCGGGCCCCAACGCCCGGAAGCAGGAACAGCCGCAGCACACGGTGCGCGTGGATGCGTTCTGGATGCTCGCGCGCGAGGCGACCTGGGATCAGTTCATCATGTTCATGTTCGCCGACCAGGCGAATGAGGTCGGCCAACCCGATCCGCTCGTGGACGCGCTGTCGCGACCCACGTCCCCCCACGTGGACATGAGCTTCGGCCGTGGCACCGCGGGCTTCCCCGCCATCAGCATGACCCAGCACGCCGCTAACAAGTTCGCGCAGTGGCTGAGTGCGAAGACGGGCGAGTTCTACCGTCTTCCCACCGAGGCGGAGTGGGAGTACGCCTGCAAGGCAGGCGCGCCGGCGTCCGTCCCCGCGGGCGAACTGGGTGAATACGCGTGGTACGCCGAGAACGCCGGCACCGACAACTATCCCGACGGAACGTATCATCCCGGCGGCACGAAGAAGCCCAACGCCTGGGGCCTCTACGACATGCTCGGCAACGTCATGGAATGGACGATCGATCAGTACGCCCCCTACACGGCCGCACCCGCGGAGAATCCATGGGTCACGTCCACCACGCCCTATCCACACACCGTGCGGGGCGGATCCTGGGGCAACGATGCGACGGGCGTGACCTGCACGGTCCGCGTGCCCTCGGACGCGGAGTGGAAGCGCCAGGACCCGCAGTTGCCCAAGAGCGTGTGGTACATGACCGACGCCCAGTGGTTGGGCTTCCGCCTCGTCCGCCCCGCCACGCTCCCCAGCGCCGAAGTGATGTACCGGGCCTGGAACAACGGCGTCGAGTACGACGCCTACTGACCCCGCGTGCGCTGGCTCGTCGGTCTGACCATCGCCGTTCTCTGTCTCGCCAGCCTTCCGGAATCCACGGATCAGCGCTTCGAGGCGGTCGAGCCTCACATGGGCACGCTCGTGCGCATCACGCTGTACGCCCCCCACGAGTTCGCGGCGCGCGAGGCGTTCCGCGCAGCGTTCGATCGCATCGCGGCGCTCGATCGGACGCTCTCCGACTATCAGGCCGACAGCGAACTGAGTCGGCTGACGTCAGCCGCCGTGAACCAACCCCTCACGGTGAGTGAGGACCTCTTCACCGTCCTGGCGGCGTCGCAGGCGCTGGCGGAGGCAACGGCCGGTGCCTTCGATGTGACGCAGGGGCCGGTGGTCCGGCTGTGGCGAGAGTCGCGTCGCACCCAACAATTACCAGACGCGGCCGCGCTCGCCGACGCGAGAACCCGCAGCGGATTTGACAAGCTGCGTCTGGACGCGGCGGCCCGCACGGCGACGCTCGCAGTCCGCGGCATGGCCCTCGACGTCGGAGCGATCGGCAAGGGCTACGCGGCGAGCGAGGCCATTGAGGTGCTGTCCAGCCGCGGCATCCGGAGCGCCCTGGTCGCAGTGAGTGGGGATCTGGCATGCAGCGCCGCGCCACCAGGCCGGCGGGGGTGGCGCGTCGGCGTGCACACGCTCGCCGCGTCGGTCACGGAAATACCGGCCACCCTCGAAATGACCGACGCGGCCGTGTCGACCTCCGGCAGCAGCGAGCAGTACGTCGACATTGGCGGGCGCCGATACTCGCACGTGATCGATCCGGCCACGGGCGCCGGTTTGACTCACGACGTGACGGTCACGGTCATCGCCCCTGATGGTCTCGTCGCCGACGGGCTCGACACCGCCATCAGCATCGTCGGCGCCGAGCGCGGCTTCGCGCTCCTCGAGCGGTACCCGGGTGCGGCCGCGCTGGTCGTCGAACAGCATGACGGCGCGCCGGCCCGCGTCGACGCGTCACCGCGGTTCCTGGCGCTGACACGGCCGATGGTGCCGGAGCCTGGACCGCGGCCGGTTGGGGGGCGGTGATCCTTGCGAAGAATCGCGCAGAGTCCGGCTTCACCATGTCTATGAGCGCTACCGCCGACCCTCAGGGATCTCGTTGGCAGCACCAGTCGTGGGGTGCTGTGGTGCGGATGGCTGCGTGCTTCGGTCTCATCACGGGCCTCGTCGAAGGGCTTGGCCTCGTCCTGTTCGATCGGTTCGGCCTGCTGTCACACAATGCGGCCCTGTCGGGCGTGTCCATCGACATGTTGTGGGCGTCGCCCGTCACGAACCTGGGGCTGTTCCTGGTTGCGGGCGTTGGCCTGTTCGCGATTGCGCGCGTAGTCACCCGGCATGCGTTCGACATCGCCGTCGCCGTCTTGGCGATGCTGATGTTCGCCGACTGGGCGTTTCTTCCGGGACAACTTCACTGGACAGCCGTCGTGAGCCTCTCGGCGGGACTCGCGGCCGCGACGACGCGATGGCTCGGCTCCGTCGGGGGACGGGCCGGCCGGGTGGGTCGTCTCGCTCTCCCGATGCTGGTGTCGGCGACCTGTCTCGCGGTCCTTGCGGCCACGGTGCTCCCTCGCTGGACGGAGAGCCGGAACCTGCGGAGCCTTCCGCCTCCACGCGCCGGACAACCGAATATCCTGCTCGTCATCATCGACACCCTGCGGGCCGATCGTCTATCCACCTACGGCTACCAACGGCCGACCAGCCCGACGATCGACCGGATGGCGCGCGAGGGAGTGCTCTTCGAGTGGGCGTTCGCCACCTCGTCCTGGACCCTGCCCTCCCATGCCTCCATGCTGACCGGACGTTTGCCGAGCGAACTCGGCGCCGAGACGACGACATACGACGGGCGTTTCCCGACGCTGCCGGAAGTCCTCCGGGACCAGGGCTACCG